>CAZDDZ010000012.1:0-44965 GCA_964504285.1 uncultured Pseudoflavonifractor sp. | reverse complement strand
ATCATGGCGGGGGCGGTTACTATTATTCCTACTTTCTTTTGCCCAGAAAGCGCAGCAGATAGAGAAAAAGGTTAATAAAGTCTAAATAAAGCTGAAGCGCGGAGAAAATAGAGGCTTTTTTGAGCATATTGGCGTCACCCTGATAGGCGTTGTAGTAGGCGCGGATTTTCTGGGTGTCATAAGCGGTAAAGCCCAAGAAAATAGCAATACCGACAAGGCAGTAAACCCGCTCCAGCATCTGAAGCCCGGGGATAAACATGGACAGCAGCCCAAAGGCAATCAGGAAAATCAGGCCGCCAATCAAAACCCCACGCATCCGAGACAGGTCGACCTTTGTGCAGTAGCCAAAGACCGCCATACCCCCAAAGTAGAGGGCGGTTGCGCCAAATACCAGCACCAGACTGGGTAAATCAAATAACAGCAGGTAGACGGAAAACACAACGCCGTTGAGGATGGCATAGAGGAAAAACAGGGCCGTGGCCGTGCCTACCGTCATGGTATGAATACGCCCCGCCAAAATCCACACCACCGCAACCTCCGCCACCAAAAGCACCATGGCGAGATAGGGGGTGGAAAAAATCATGGCAAACAGTGGTGTGGCCGGTATAAAAACCGCCACCGCAAAGGTCACCATCAGCCCGGCGAACATCCATAAAAATGCCTTCGCCGTATAGCGTCCGATGGTTTCAGCCGGAGCATACCGCTCCCCATATCCCTCGTTCGGGTAAAGGTTATTCTTGTTGGGCTCCATTGCTACATTCCTCCTTTATAGAAAACATGCGTCAGAAGCATACTACGCGTTTTTATATCGTTATTATACACCATTTTTATAAAAAAGAAAGACAGCGGGGATGGGAGCCTTTCTCCGGGTATGCTGAACATAAACATGCGACCTCCCGGGGACACCTATCCCGGGGAGGTCGCATGTAAGCCATTTTAGGATTTTTTATTCGGTGATGCCCAGCTGGGCGGCGCGTTTAGCAAGGGCAGCGCAGATGCGGTCAATGCCGTCAAAGCTCTTTTGCCGGTCGGCAAAAACGCCGTAAATAATGCGCAGATGCCCCTTGCCCTGCTCGCCGTAAAATGCGCCATCGTTGCAGAGCACCTTGGCCTCCTCGGCCAGGTAAGAGACAATTTCCCCCGAGTCACCCAGTCGGCTGACATTGACCCAGCCAAAAAAGCCGGACTCCATCAGCGGCATGGACACGCCGGGCACGGCGTTAAACTTTTCGTAGGCGTAGTGGCGTCTGGCGTTTTGCTCGTCCACATAGGCCTTCATAAAGCTGGGGTCCTCGTAGGCTGGAATCATAGCCATCTGCACCATGGTGTTGGCCGCCCCCTGAATATTGACGGCAGAGGCATACAGGGCATCCATGATGACATCATCGGCAAAAATATAGCCCACCCGGTAGCCGCTGAGGGCCATACCCTTGGAGCAGGAACAGACCGTGAGTGTGCGCTCCCACATGCCGGGCAGGGCGGCAATGGATACCATTTCGTGCTCGGGAAACACCGTGTCCTCAAAGGCCTGGTCGCAGACGCAGATAAGGTCGTTCCTGACGATGAACTCCGCCAGGGCAGTCAGCTCCTCGCGGGTGTACACCCGCCCATTGGGGTTATTGGGGGAGGAGAGAAGCACCATCTTGGTCTTGGGGGTGAGCCGCTTTTCAAACTCCTCTACCCGCAGGCGGTAGTTGTCCTCCTCAAAGGTGGGCACCTTAACCACCACGCCGTTTAAAAGCTCGGGGTCTAAAAAGTTGCTGGGATAGCTGGGATCGTGCACCAGCACCTCGTCCCCAGGCTCGATAAAGGGGGTCAGGGCAAAGTAAAGCCCTACGTCGGAGCCGGGATTGATGATAATATTGCGCTGGGGATCTACCTTAATTTTGTTGTCCCGCTCAATTTTTTTAGCAATGACTTCCTTGAGCTGGGCATTGCCGATGGGGGCGGTATAGTGGCAGGAGGCACCCTGCTGAATGACCTCCATGGACTTGTCCAGCACAGCCTGGGGAATCACCCGATCCGGGAAGAAGGGGTCGGCCCAGCACATCATGGTGCCGCCCGCCTCAATAAACTTTGCAGCGCCGTCACCCACATCGGCCTTGGTGGCACTGGAGAACAGCCCGCCGTCCAGCTTGCGGAACAGGGGGCGCATTTTATCCCGGGCGCCCATCAAATGATACCCAGGTGGGCCATAATGATGTTGACAATTGTGGCCAGAGTGGTGCTAACAACGGTAACAAAGAACAGGTGCTTGTAGCCGTCCTTGTGGGTCACGCCGCAGTAGGACAGGGTGAGCACAATGGCGCTGTTATGGGGCAGGGAGTCAAAGGTAATCTGGGCAATATTAGCCAAACGAGTAAGCGCGTAGGGGTTTCCGCCCATGGCCAGCAGCTTGTCGGTGAAGTTATCCAGCACAAAGGCAAGGCCGCCGGTGGCGCTGCCGGTAAAGCCGGCAATAACGGCGATGCAGACAAAGAGCAGTACATAGGGGCTGCCGAAGGATGCCTTTTCCAGCAAACCCAGCAGCAGATTGTAACCGGGAACCACACCCACCACAGCAGCCAGACCGCAAATGGCGGCGGTCTGAATCACGGACATGGAGTTCTTGGCGCCCTCAGCCATGGAATTGACAATCTTATGGAAGCCGCCGATGCGCTTCCAGAACATCACGCCCAGAATTACGCAGCCGATAAACAGGGCCGTCCAAGCGGGCCAGCCTACCAGGTTCAGAAGCAGAACCACGATGGTCATGGGAATAAGGAGCAGGAAGGGGTTGGGAAGGCCCTCGGTGCTCAGATCCACGTCGTCCTTATCGCCCTCGCGGGGAATAAAGCCCTCGCCCTTGGCAATGTACTTCTGTCCGGCACGGTGGAGGTACCAGAGGTTGCCGCCGCCTACGATGATAAAGCCGACGATGGCCATCCAGAGACCAGCCATGGGGGTGGTGCCGAAGGCATTCGCGGGCAGAACAATGTTGTTAATAGGCATACCGGGCAGAACCTGCATGGCAACCGCGCCGCCCAGCACGCAGCCGGGAATCAGGCTGCGGGAGATACCGGCAGCCTTAAAGAAGGCGGCAGCCAGGGGGTACATGGTAAAGATAATGACGAACACGTCGATACCGCCCACGCTCATGGCCAGGGTGGCCAGATAGACGGCGGCCACGGCGGAGGAGGGGCCTAATTTCTTAAAGACCGCGTTGGCAACCGACATAGGCAGTCCGGACATTTCCAGCATTTTGCCAAACATTTGGCCGCCCAGGAAAATGGGAAACAGCGCCCGCACCATATTGGCTACGCCGCCCATATAGGTGACCGCATAGGCTTCAAATACATTTACGCCGCCGGTAATTGCAACGGTCAGCGCCGCCACCGTGGAGAGCAGGATGAGGGAATAGCCCCGTAAGGAGCCGAGGATAATGAGAACCAGTGCCAGAACAATGCCGATAAAGCTGAGAACTTCCATGGTCATCTCCCTTTCACAAACACATTTTTATCTAAGACCACACACATGCCGTCTTTCGATTCTCTATAAAAACCTTACCAATTGCAGAAGGTGCCGCCCTCCATTTTGTAGCCGGGGCCCAGAACGCTGAAGCGGCGCACGGTCATTTTGGGAATGGTGCTCCAAATCAGGCGGCAGTGCTTGGCAACCAGACGGAGATTGCGCAGGTCGGCAATATTTTCGTCGGGCTTGCCCTCTACCACAATAAAGTCACCATAGGTGCCGGGCTTAAGGGTGCCCACCTTATCGGCCATACCGCACAGCTCCGCGCCGGTGCTGGTGGCGGCCTTAATGGCCTCCAGGGGGGAAAGTCCGCACTGAACCAGGAACTCTACCTCACGGACGGTGGCGTTGGTACCGTCAACAGGGTCAGAGGGCAGAAGGTCGGTACCGACACAAATTTTGACGCCGTGCTTGTGGGCATACCCCACGCCGGTGCGGTGGGTCTGGGCGGCCTCGCGGCCCTTTTCCACCTGGTGCTTGGGGCATCCGTGGGCAATCAGATAGTCGTCGCTGGAGGAAACAGAGACCGTGGGCACAAAATAGCTGCCCTTCTCGGCCATGAGCTTGGCGGTCTCCTCTGAGAGAGTGTAGCCGTGCTCAATGGAGTCCACTCCCAGCTCCACGGAGCGGTAAATGGCCTTGTCGTTGGAGAGGTGCGCGCAGACCTTCTTGCCCGCACGGTGGGCAATGTCCACCACGGCGGAGACCTCCTCGTCGGTCATCTGCATATCGCACAGACCTTCGTTGGCCGAAGCCATGCCGCCGGTGTACATCATCTTGATCTGGTCGGCGCCCCGGGCAATCTGCTTGCGCACTTCTTTGCGGAACTCGTCAGGCCCGGAGCACATCACCACGGAATTTTCGTCGCTGCCGTGGCCGCCGTGGGCCACAAAGCCATACCCGCATGCCACAATGTTGGGGCCGCAAAGCATGTTCTTATCAATAGCCTTGCGCAGAGCAATGTCAATGTCGTCGGGAATGGCCACATTGCGAATGGTGGTAACGCCGCAATCCAATGCCTCGGCGGCCCGGCGGTAAGCCATCAGGGTGCGGTAAGCGGGGCCATACTCATCATAGTCGTTGCCCAGCTCTTTGTAGGGCAGCATCAAATCCAGGTGCGAGTGGCAGTTGATCAGCCCCGGCAGCATGGTGTAGCCCTTTAGATCCAGGACATTGTCCCCGTCTGCCGCCTTTTTCAGCACCTCCTCGTTCATCTCACCCACATACTCAACGACATCTTCGTTGAACTTCTCGGGCAGATTGAGGAAAACGTACATGCCATTTTCAATTGCAGGCGCGCCGGTACCGTCGATAATTCTGACATTGGTTATAAACGTGCGAGACATAAGCATTCCCCTTCCGTAATATGGTAATAGTGCATGTAAAAAAACACAGCATTTCTTTTTTTCGCTGCATTTCACTGGACTTATTTCCATTATGAAGGAAAAGAAGATTTCTGTCAATTGCATCCTCCCATAAAAAACAGTACCTATTCTTGTGCGTTCTGGACAAAAACGTATATAAAGTGACAAATGTCTTGTGTTTTTGTGGCGGGATGTGCTAAGTTAAATTTAGCTTAATTGCTTCAAGGCTGAAACACGGGTTCAGATGCTTGTGTCAGGCCCCCCTTAAGGAAAAGGAAAACTATGATTTATGGGAGGAAACGGTTATGAGCCATGAGGAAGTTTGCCTTAGCCCCACGGACGAGGCTATTTTAAATTCATACCGCAATTTGGTCAGTGGCCTGGAAAGTTATCTGGGTGCGGGCTATGAAATTGTGCTGCATAGTCTGGCTTCCATGGAGCACTCGGTTATTGCCATTGCCAACGGCCACCACACCGGCCGAAAAGAGGGCTCTCCCATTACCGATTTGGCACTTCAAATGCTTTTTTCCATTGAACAGGAGAAGTCTGTCGGCCACGAATCCTACTTTACCACCAATAAAAACGGGGAACCCCTTAAGTCCTCCACCATTGTGATTTACGGTGAAAACCACCGGGCCATCGGGCTTTTATGTATGAATTTTTATCTCAACACACCTATTTCACAAGTCATCAGCTCCTTGTTTGACCCCTCGGCTGCCGGCCGTTCCTTTTTGGCCGAGACCTTTGCCGACAACACCGAGGAGTTGGTACACCGGGTGACTGAGAAAATCCGCAAGGAGGTGGAGACCGACAGCAGTATTCTCCCCTCCCTCAAAAACAAGGAAATTATACAGCGCTGCAATGCCCGGGGCGTCTTTCAGATTAAAAATGCCGTCAATACCGTGGCAACTCTGCTGGGTATTTCTAAAAACACGGTTTATCTGCACCTAAAGTCCATATAAAAACCTTGGAACGCAATTGCTCCAAGGTCTGCTTTTGCAGCATACGGGTAGCCGGCAGGAATACCGTTTGTAACGTTTATCCCCGCCAGCTTGGCACCCCACGCAGATAAAAATTATTGGGGTAAACCGTAAAAGGTGGCAAACACCAAAAAGAGAAGGCAAAAAAGATAAAATCTTTTTTGCCTTCTCTTTTTGGTGTAGAGCATATCTAAACAGTAGCGGAATGCACAGAAACGCAGTTTTTTTGGTTCGGCAAGCTGATTTTTTGCAGCCATGCTGACGTGTGGCAAAAAAAATTGGCACTGCCATGACGGGAAAAGACAAGCTTATGGGCGTTTTGATATTTTTTAGATACGCTCTAATATCCATAAACACCTTTATTATAACGCTACGGCCTTTGGCAGTTTTCGTAAGTTTTATAATTTCCTAGAATCTACCTTTGCGGTGCGGCGGCTCACTAGAGCGTTTCTGAAAAGTCCATGCATCCGTTTTTTTGACAAAAATTTCGCCATGCCGCGCCGTTTTTCCTTGAAATCCGCCCAGGATTCCTGTGGAAAAATGGCTTGCCTGGCACAATTTCTGTTCAAAATTCCGGACACAGCGACTTTTCAGAAACGCTCTAATCGGGTGTGTTTGGAAAATGGGCTATCCATTATCCGCAGTCCAAAGCAGCACAGCAAAGGTCGGCACAAGCACTATGGAAAGTGGCAGCCGTCCACCAACGGCAAGCCCCTCACGTTCCAAAAAAAGTCATGCTTGCAGATTGACAAGGCTCGTACTCAAAACCCCGCCGGCTTTACCCCTTTCCTCTCGCTCACGGTTGCAGCTGGCTACCAGGTCAAGACCGGGCAAAAAGCGGGGTTATTCAGGCTCTGATTTCATTACCGCTATGCAATCTTCCATATTACGGAAAATAAAGGCATTGAGTTGGGGTGGACAAATTTAATTACCCCAAGAAAGCAGTCGATATTACCAAAATCGAGCGGCAAGATTTAGTTACATCCTAAAATTTTACGAGATGTTAATTCAAATTGCGATTTTGTGTTGCACAATATAGATGCCAATGTTACAATGCGAATACAACCGCACGGGATAGTATGAGGAGGATTATAATGAAAAAACAGATTGCATTGCTTCTAAGCGCATGTCTAGCCCTGACCGCTTTGGCAGGGTGCGGCGGACAGCAACAACCGGCTCCCAGCAGCAAGCCGACCGAGCCTCCCGCAATAAATGAAACCGGACTGCCCCAGAACTATGACTTGGTTATGACCTTTGGCGCTGAAACTGGGTCCGTTTACGCAATGGGCATCCAGATCGGTGAGCACATTAACAGCCTTGCCCCTGACATTACCTGCACGGTAAAGGTTGGCGCCGCAGCATCTAATCTGGCTCTGCTCAACAGTGGTGAGACCGTAATTGCGCACTCTCAAAGCGATACCATCCACGAGGCGCTTGCCGGTGAGGGTGTATTTGATACAGCGTTGACTGATATTTATGGTGTGGCCTCTGTGATGGAATCTGTGCTGCATGTTGCCGTTCCTGCCGACCTGCCCATTAGCTCCTTTGCAGACCTGGTGGAGCAGAAATATCCCCTCAAGGTTTCGGTAGGCGCCAAAGGCAGCGGCATTGAATCGCTGTTTCGCAAGGTACTGGCCTACTATGGCGTGACCTATGACGATATTGCCTCTTGGGGCGGTAAAATTGAGTTTTTGAATATCGGTGATGCTTCTACCTTGTTTAGCGATGGTCAGCTCAATGGTGTTGCAGTTCTGGCGGGTGTTCCTTATGCCAGCATATCTGAAATTTCTGCCTCAAAGAATATTAAACTTCTCTCTCTGGACGATGAAGCTGTAGAGGCCCTCTGCACCCAGGGCTATCTAAAAAAGCAAATTCCATCCGGCACTTACAGTGGGCAAAATGAATCTGTAAATAGTGTGGGCGTGGTCATCAGTGTCTGCGCAGGCAAAAATGCCGACGAGGCCGTCATCTATGAAATTACTAAGTTCTTAAACTCCGAGGAAGGAATTGAGATCCTCAGCAATGTCAATTCCGGATTCGCAAATTACATGACTGGTCCGGAAAGCGCTCGTGCAGGGCTGGAGGTTGAGCTGCATCCTGGCGCGGCTCGCTACTACGAAGAAGCACAATCTTCCAAATAAAACCATTTCCAGGGAGCGCTGTGAGATAAAAATCTTGTAGTGCTCCCTTTCTATTGGAGGTATGAAAGTATGGAGAAGGGATTAGAGCAGAGGGGGAAAAGACTGGCTGACATTGCCATGAAAATTGTATTTTTCATGGGCCTTGCAGCTACCTGTTTTCACCTATATACATCTGCCACCGGAATCCTCGAAGCATATAAAATGCGCACAACGCACCTGATGTTCCTGTTGCCTATGGCATTTCTCCTCTATCCCATGCGCAAAAAAGGACGCTTTTCAAAAATTACTATAATTGATTATGCCTGGTTTGTCACTACACTGGCGGCCATGGTGTACGTCAGTCAGCTTGCATACCAAAGGCTGTCTGAACGAATTCCCTTTGTGTCGTCCCTAACTGCCTTGGACTATGTAGTTGCCGTATTTTTGGTAATTGCGGTACTAGAGGCCACGCGGCGAGTGGCTGGCATGGGAATGGTCATCGTCTGCCTGGTGGCCCTGGGCTATGCCTTTTTTGGGCAGCATTTAACCGGCAAGCTGCGGCATACAGGCACCACCCTAAAACGCGTTGCCGAGCAGATGAGTCTTGGTACTAACGGTATTTTTGGATCAACCGTTGCGGCCTCGGCCACCTTTATCTTTATGTTTACTCTGTTTGGAGAGTTTCTGGAGTTTTCGGGGGCCGGTCAATTTTTTATTGACATCGCCTTTGCCGCCACAGGCAAGGCAAGGGGCGGCCCAGCTAAAATGGCAGTGGTGGCAAGTGCCCTTATGGGAACTATTTCGGGCAGTTCCACGGCAAATGTCACCTCCACAGGTGCGTATACCATCCCTCTCATGAAAAAGACCGGCTATCGTAGCGACTTTGCCGGGGCTGTAGAGGCTTCCGCCTCTACAGGCGGGCAAATTTTGCCCCCCGTCATGGGTGCCGCGTCTTTTCTGCTGGCAGAATATGTGGGTATCTCCTATATCAGTCTCTGCATTGCCGCTGCCATCCCCGCTATCCTCTATTTTGTTGCGGTTTTTATGGCCGTGCATTTTGAAGCGGTGCGTACCGGACTGAAGGGCGTGACAGATGAAGAGGAGCGGCCAAACTGGAAGTGGCTGCTTATTCATAAGGGATATCTGGCCATTCCCCTCATTGTCATCATTACCACCATGGTGGCCGGCATGTCGGCTTACAGAGCGGCCCTCTTTGCTATCGTGGCCATTTTACTTATCCTCGCCGTTGAGACACGGGGAAGATTAAATGTGCGCGGGCTTATCAACACGCTGGCTAAGGGAGGCAGAAGCGCCATTATGATTGCTGTGACCTGCGCTGCCGCCGGAATTGTTATTGGTGTTTCCAATGAAACGGGCATCGGTGTGAAATTTGCAAGCATCATTATTGGCGTTGGCAATGAAAACCTCTATATTATTCTGCCGCTAATTATGCTTGCCTCTATCGTCCTCGGCATGGGACTGCCCACCAGCGCCGCCTATATTATGGTGGCCGCCATTGCTGTGCCCGCCCTCATCACCATGCAATGTAATCCCATGGCTTCCCATCTCTTTGCGCTCTATTTTGGCGTATTTTCCGGCATTACACCACCGGTGGCCATATCAGCGTACGCTGCGGCAAGTTTAGCTGATGCACCGCCCATGAAAACCGGCTGGATGGCAGTGGGGCTATCTCTTCCCGCCTTTATCATTCCCTATGCCATGATCTTTAACCCCGCCCTTATTCTTCAGGGCAGCCTGACCGAAACGGTGTGGCTTATTGTAGTTACCCTCATTGGCGTAACGGCAGTGGCTGGCGGAGTTATCGGGTGTATCTTTAAGCCCATCTCTAAGGTAGAGCGGTTGGTTTTGGTGTTTGTGGCTATTGTCATGATCGTGGCCCCCGACCTCATTCTTACTGTGGTATGTATGGCAGCCATTCTTGCATATTTCTTCTATAACAAAAAAACGTCGAAAAACTGGAAACCGGGAGGTGTACAGCCAGTATGAAAATTAAGAGTATTGAAGTATTTCCCCTAAAAATAAAAAAAGAGCATGTTTATCTTGGAAATACAAAAACCCTGGATACCCCCTACGACTACTATCTGCGGCCTGAATACCGGTGCCCTTACTCCAAAAACATGGAAACCTTGCTGGTGAAAATAACCACAGAAAGCGGGATTTACGGCTGGGGCGAGGCGTTGGCTCCCGTTCTGCCTGAGGTTACAGGCGCCATCGTCAAGAACCTGTTTACCCCCATCTTGCTGAATCGGGACGCTCTGGACCGGCGGGTAATTTGGAATCTGCTTTATGACCTCATGCGGGACAGAGGATACTATGCCGGGTTTATGGTTGATGCCATTTCGGCGGTGGACTGCGCCCTATGGGATATTGCGGGCAAGCGGTTCCAAATGCCTGTTTACCGACTGCTGGGCGGCGCACAGCGCACAAGCATTCCTGCCTATGTATCCGGCCTGCCGGTTCCCACTTTGGAGGAGAAAATTGCCCTGGCTCTGGACTGGAAAAGCAAGGGTTTCTCTGCCATTAAACTGCAAATTGGCTATGGTATTGAAGAGGATCTGAAGATTATGCGCCAATTGCGTCTGGCGCTGGGCGATGAATTTCGGCTGATGATCGATGCCCACTGGAACTATACCGTACCTCAGGCTATTCGGTTGGCCCATGGGCTTGAGGAACTGGGCGTGGAGTTCTTGGAATGTCCGCTTAACCCTGAAAACCTGGATGCCTATGCCGAGTTGGCCGCCAGTGTGGACATCGCTGTCAGTCTTGGTGAGGCAGACCGAACTCACTGGCAGTACAAGGAGGTCTTTGCCAAGAAAAGTTGCGATATTGCCCAGCCTGATGTAGGCCGCTGTGGCATTACTGAGCTTATGCGGATTGCCGACCTGGCCGAGGTATATGGCGTTCCTGTCGCTCCCCATCTGAGCGTGGGGCAGGGTGCGTGTATTGCGGCCACCATTCACTGCGATGCCGCCCTGTATAACTTTTATGGCATTCAAGAGTACCAGCCGAGCATTGTACCCACGGCAAATGAATTTTTGCTTACCCCTATTGTCTGTGAAAATGGGCGTTTTCAGGTTTCGGATGCTCCGGGTCTGGGCATAGAATTTGATGAAGAAAAGCTTCGCTTTTATACGGCGAAAGGTTAAGGGAGAAAATAGCATGTTAGAAAAAAACCAGAGATTGACAGGCGTGTGTCCCATTTTGCCCACACCCTTTTTAGAAAATGGAAGCTTGGATGAGGCCAGCCTGCGCCGCGAAGTTCAGTTTTTGATTGATACCGGGGTAACCGGTATTGCCCTGTTCGGCAATGCCAGTGAGGCCTTTGCTTTAACCGGAAGTGAAATGCAGAGAATTGCAGAGATTGTTGTAGCGGAAAATCAGGGGCGCGTTCCTCTTGTGTTTGGTTCGGGTGGCACAGGAACTCAAATTGCCATTGAAAAGAGCCTGTGGGCAAAGGAGCAAGGGGCAGATGTGCTCATGATTATGCCGCCCCACATGATTAAACCGGATGCACAGCGGATTTACGAGTACTATGCCGACATTGCAAAAGCGGTAGACTTGCCCATTATGATTCAGGATGCACCAAATGCCTGTGGCGTAAATATTCCCATAGACATAATGGTGCGCTTGGGCAAGGAGTTTGAAAATATTCAGTATGTAAAGGCGGAAGCACCCCCCACTTTTATTAAAGCAAAAAAAATCGTGGATGCAGCCGAAGGATGCCTTACCGTATTCGGGGGACTAAACGCCAACTTCTTTTACGAGGAGCTTTGCGCCGGAATTTGCGGTACCATGCCTGCCGGCGAGTTTCCGGACGTATTGGTAAAGGTGTACAACCTTTTTATCTCAGGCGACAGGGAGCAGGCCAAGAGGGTGTTCTACCACTATATTCCATTTATTCGCCTTGGCACCATGCCCGGTGGCATGGCCATGGCAGTACACAAAGAAATTCTAATGCGCGGTGGCATTTTTACAACGAACAAAGTGCGTAGCCCCTTTATTCCGGCCGATGACTGGGTGGTGGAGCTACTAATGGATACAATTAAGGGGATGGAGCTCCAAGCATTGACTTGGCAAGCTAAATAAGTGGAGGCAGCTATGCGACAGGAAACAATTCAATGGGTCGAGAAGGAGAAGGTTATCGCTATCGTCCGGGGTGTAGCCCCGGACGACTGTCTGAACGTAGCAGAGGCTCTCTATCAAGGCGGTATTCGACTTCTGGAAATTACGTTTAACCAGTCTAAACCCGAAAGCTTTGAGCAGACGGCAGCCGCCATCCGGGCGGTTGCCGAGACCTACCGCGGAAAAATGCTGGTGGGCGCCGGTACTGTTATAACAAAAGAACAGCTTACCATGGCAGCCGAGGCCGGAGCGAAATATATTATCTCTCCCGATGTGGACACAGAGATTATCCGGGAGACTGTGGCACTTGGCATGGTTTCCATGCCGGGGGCCATGTCACCCAGCGAGGTCAAAACAGCCCATAATGCCGGGGCGGATTTTGTAAAGATTTTTCCTGCGGGTACTTTAGGCAGCAGCTATGTCAAGGCCCTCCGTGCTCCGATGTCTCATGTTAAACTGCTGGCTGTGGGCGGCGTAAACGAGGAAAATGCAGCCGATTTTATTAAGGCAGGCTGCTGCGGTGTAGGTGTTGGAGGCAACTTGGCCAACAAAAAGTGGATTGAAGCCGGTGAGCTAAACAAGGTAACAGAGGCGGCGCAAAAACTGATGGAGAAGGTAAAGGGAGGTAAAAAGGCATGAAGGCAGTAACCTTCGGTGAGATTATGATTCGGCTTAATCCTTCTCAAAATCTGCGATTTGTACAGGCAGACAGCTTTCAAATTTCCTATGCGGGCGGTGAGGCCAATGTGGCCATGTCTTTGGCACAGTACGGGGTGGATGCCCGCTATGTGACTACCCTGCCCAAAAATGATATCGGTCAGGCATGTATTAATTCACTGCGCCGCTATGGTGTAAATACAAACCACATTGTCCGGGGCGGCGAGCGTTTGGGTGTGCTCTATTTGGAAAAGGGAGCTTCCCAGCGACCCAGCAAGGTTATCTACGACCGGGCCTACTCGGCAATTGCTACCGCTGCCCCCAGCGTGTACAATTGGAAAGAAATTTTTGAGGGCGCAAACTGGTTTCACTTTACCGGAATTACCCCGGCCCTGAGCGAACAAGCGGCGCAGGCCACACTGGAGGCGGCAAAAACCGCCAAGGAAATGGGCCTTACGGTAAGCTGCGATTTAAACTATCGCGGCAATCTATGGAGCAAGGAACAGGCGGCCAAAACCATGTCTGAACTTATGCCTTATGTGGATGTCTGCATTGCAAACGAGGCCGACGCCGACGACGTTTTTGGCATTCGAGCAGACGGCACGGATGTTACCACGGGAAAGCTTAATCACCAGGGATATGTTAATGTGGCCCAAAAGCTGGTGGAGCGTTTTGGATTTCGACAGGTGGCTATTACCTTGCGAAGCAGCATCTCTGCTAGCGTAAACGATTGGGCTGGTATGCTCTATGACGGTGAGAAGAGCTATTTTTCCAAGAGCTATCATATTCAGATTGTAGATCGCGTCGGTGGTGGCGACAGCTTTGGCGGTGGACTTATCTACGCCCTGATGAGCGGAAAAAGCGGACAGGATGCCATTGAGTTTGCTGTGGCAGCGTCCTGCTTGAAGCACAGCATAGAGGGTGACTACAATCTTGTCACTGTGGCCGAAGTAGAAAAACTGGTCGGCGGTGATGGCAGCGGTAGAGTACAGCGGTAAGCTCCCTGCTATGCCAAAGAGACATCCCACCAAAGTGGGATGTCTCTTTGGCATAGCTACCCTCGGTTAACAGAGTACAACACGGTTTTTAGGCGCAGGATCTCAGCGGCTGAGGCATATTGTACTTTGTCAGCCGATGGCAGAAAACTTACTATTCCTATTGAAATAGCAAATCAAAAATGCTTTAATATAGTATGATATGGAGGATGTACCATGATTTTAGACCGATTAGAAAATTCTGATGCTTACAAAGCGCTCCATCCCCTGCTCGGGGAGGCCTTTGCATTTTTAAAGGGGCTTGACCCGAAGTCACTTCAGCCCGGCAGAATTATCCTAAAGGACGACAATCTCTTTGCCATTGTGGCCGCTTATACCCCGCAGGAAAAGGAAAATCCCCGCTATGAGAGTCACGAACAGTATCTAGATGTACAATATATGCTGCACGGGAGCGAGTATCAGTGGTACGCACATCGAAGCCAGCTAACACAGATCGTACCCTACCAGCAGGAAAAGGATGTTACCTTTTACAGCTTTACCGAAAATGGAACTTGTCTAAAGCTCCAAGAGGGGGACTTTGCACTGTATTTTCCCCAGGATGGACACCTTCCGTCCATGCCTGACGCAGTCGCAAAGGAATGTATCCGTGTGGTGGTGAAGATAAAATGTTAAAAAACCGACAGGAGACCCCCAAGGGGGTTGCCTCAAGAGAAATCGATAAAAAGAATCGTGAGGGTAGCAGTCTGACCCTCAGCCTTTGCAAGGCCTTTGATATTTTAAACTGCTTTACCTCTGAGTCCCCCATGCTTCGAGTTATTGACATTACTAAAAAGGTAAATATGACCCAAAGTAATGTTTCGCGGCTTATGAATACCATGGCCGCTTATGGATACGTAGAAAAGGCAGAGGATTCCGGTAGCTATCGGCTTGGTAAGCAGGTTATCAGCCTGTCCAGTGTGGCCCTCAATAACAGCGAACTGAGAAAACAGGCACTGCCTGAGCTTTTTCGGCTGGAACAAAAGTATGAAGTTGGGGCAAACCTAGCTGTGCAGGATAATCATAAAATGTATTATCTCGCTCATGTAGACAGCCGTAGGTCCCCACGGATGTACACCATGGTTGGCTATACCGCTCCACTGCATTGCACCGCAATCGGAAAGGTTATGCTTGCCGCATTGCCCGATGAAGAGATTCGCGCCATTATTGAACAGACCGGGTTACCGAGCTACACCTACAATACCATTACCTCTTTGGATGTGCTCATGGAGCAGATCCAGAAAATTCGGTGTGTCGGATACAGCGTAGAATATGGGGAACATGCCCTTGGAGCCGCCTGTATTGCCGCCGCCATTCGAGACTGTACCGGAACAGTGGTGGCGGGGCTTAGTGTGTCAGGAAAGTTTAATGGACAGAGCATGGAGGAACATGAGGACGAGGTAGCTGAAATCGTACTACAAACGGCATCCACGATTTCTAATAAGCTGGGCTATCTTTAAAAATCCCTATCTATTATGAAACGCACGGCTATCCTAGCGTAGGATGACCGTGCGTTTTTATTGTCGGCAGACGTAGCAATAGTGTCACGGTTTTCACCATCAAAAAGGGTTCTATCTAGAGACTATTATTGTCCGTGGCAATACTGCGAAAAAACAAATTGTCCTTCAGATATGTACGGACTGGGCGGTTTTCGGTCTATTGGCCTTCCCCAGGCAAACATTACTCCCACCCCTACACAAGGCAAGAATCCCACCGACTAAGCAGTGGGATTCTTGCCTTGTAATTACTTTTAGAAGGGAAGCAGTGCAGCGCCCAGAGGATATACCACCAAAATACAGAGCACAATGGCAATGGGAACCATGATTGCTCCATACTTTATTGCAGCCTTAGAGTCTGCGCCGCTGCCCAGCACAATGGCAGAGGCGGCGGAAGCAGCGGGAGTCATAATGCCAATATTGGCTGCAATAGCTACAACCACAGCCAGTGCGGTAATACTCACCATGGGTGCCAAGCCAATTGCAATGGGAGCAACTAGAGAGAACGCAATATTTGCAATAGCGTTGCAGGACATCAGGTTGGTAAACACAGCGCAGAACGCCGCAACCACCAATACCAGCGGCACCCAAGAGGTCATGTTGGCGGTCATGGGGCTGAGCAGGTTGGCAATCCAAACGGAAATGCCGGTATTTTCAGCGGTCAGGCAGGGTGCTACAACGAACATGCCAAACACCAGGAGCACCGCGCCCCAGGGAATTTCGTTAATGGACTTGCTGAAATCCAGCAGACGCTCGTCATTTTCGTCCCGAACAATGTACAGCAGGGCGATGCCGGCCACGGCGGGGCCGTTAATGGTCAGGCCGGAAACAAAGCTTGCGGCCTCAGGCAGAATATTTCTGCAAATGTCGGGGAACAGCATCGCCGCGACCACCAGACCAAAGATAATAATGGAGCGCTTCTCGCCCTTGCTCATTTTGGAGCTCATTTTGCCGGCGCGAGTCTCTGGATTGTAATTGACAAACTTGCTCACGTCGGGGCGGACGATAAAGCGGAACACCAGGAAGCTTAGGATACCCAGGACGATGGTGCTGGGTATACCCACCTTCATAAAGTCAAACATGGAGATAACCTGCCCGGAGGTGCTCTCCACCAGCCCCATAATAATAATGGAAACTGTGTGGCCGATAGGCGTGGCGGCATAGCCCCACATGCTGAACCAGATGACACCCAGATACATGCAGGAGGCAAACTTTGAGTCATCCTCGTAGCCAATCTCGCGGCAGAGTTCCTTGGCCACGGGTAGGGCAATCAGGGCGCAGGCCGCTACATCCATGAAGCAGCCCACAATGTAGATCGCAGCAAAGTAGAAGGCGAAAAACAGCCAGGGGCGTCCCCGCAGGAATTTGCGGGTAATAAACCAGTTGATCAGTCGGGCAATTACGCCTGTCTTACTCAGGGGAATCGTGATTGCACTCATTACGATGATCAGCAAAACCGGCACCGCGCCGTTGGTCAGCAGCTTGGCAAATGGCATGACCCCGGCCACGGCGAACAAAAGCACGCTGAAGATACTTGTCCAGTCGGTGGCAACAAAGGTCCACAGGTACACGGTGGCGACAGCAGCGCCAATGGCGCGGACACCGATCTCCGTTAAGCCTCCGGTGGCGGGCACCAAGAGACTGATGAGAACGTCAAGGGCAATTGCAATTAAAAAATGTAAGGTCTTGTTATTTTTCTTCATAAAGTAATTCCCTCCCTCAAACCATATTAGATTACAAGGAACTGACTGATATTTAACCCCTCTCGTCAAATGTGCTTTTGCTTTTCAACCCCTCAGCCCAGATACACATTCTGACTACGAAGGATATCCTGCACCTCCTTCACGTCCACAGTGCGTGGCTGCACGCCAGTCCGAGCGGCGACTGCGGCGGCAACACCGGCCGCTTGACCATAGGCAACGCAGTGCGGAACCAGGTTGGTATAGCTGTTGGCGTCCGCCTCGGAGGAGAAGCAGCGTCCAGCGACCAGCAGTCCGTCCACAACCTTGGGAATCAACACCCCAAGGGGTATCTGAGACGGGGTCTGAGGCATCTTGGGATTGACTGTGGATGGAAGTACGGCAATGACATCGTCAAAGGTCTTTTGGCCATAGAGGTCGCTCATCTCCAGATGATGTACACCGATGACCCGGCGGCTGCCGCGGGTTCCCAGCTGAGGCGCAGTGTCATACAGCCAGGGATTCTCCAGACCGGGAATCTTCTTCTCACGCAGATATTCAATGACATCCAGCAGGGTCCGGCGCACATCGGTCTCCACGGCGGTTAAATCCTTTACCTTGATGCTGCTGTAGCCCAGCAGCCAGTTGTCAACCCATACGACATCATTGCGGGAGGTGGGGAAAATCTTCATGGCGTAGCCAGCAATTTTGTTCATAGCGTCTTCGTGCGCCTTTAGCTCAGCAGGATAAGTGCGGCCGTAATCCGCAAATTTTTCAAAGTTAACGCCGCCCAGACGATATACAACGGCCAGAGAGGTCGCACGGCTAGGATCGTGGACAATATCCGCATTTCCCGGTGCCTTGACAGCCCCCTTGAAGGAGTTCTCAAACTCTGCTCCGGCAGAGGCAAATATATCACCGTCACCTGTGCAGTCAATAATTACCTTGCCCATAATGGCGGCGCGCCCCTCTTTACTCTCAAAGCACACGCCCGTCACAATGCCTCCATCCACAATGGCCTTGGCTCCCCAGCTGTGCAGATACATATCCACACCAGCCTCCTCCATCATGTGGGAGAGAACAATTTTCATTACGTCGGGGTCGACATACCCGCCGTAACAGATTTCTTTGTTCCAGGTCATGTTAAAGTACTTGCTCCATCGCTCCAGCAGGTCGGGATCCACTTTACCGCTGTCAGCCATATCCGGGCCGCATACAGCACCCAGCTTGGTCAGCCTCTCCATAATCTCCAGCATAACGCCGCGAATCATTACGGTATTCCCGGCGCTCAGCGAGGGAATTAAAATAACCTCGCCACCGGTCGGCATACCGCCCAACTGACCGTAGCGCTCAACTAAAACGGTCTTAGCTCCGGCGCGAGCCGCAGCAATGGCCGCCGCACTACCGGCAGAGCCGCCGCCCACAACAATAACATCGGCCTCTGCCATTACAGGGATATTTGCTTGGGGTTCTAAGTAGGTTTTGCTCATACTTTTACCGCCTCTACTAAAATAATAGCTTTCACTGTTTATAAAATATAACAAACAAGTTTGTGAAATTGAAATACTTATTAGTGCATATCGTCATAACCTAGCGGTTATAACGGCTTGTAAAAAATCTCTTTATGGTATAACATGATGTAAAACTTGTTAAAAGAGGAGGGTGGCATATGACTGAGCACGATTTTTTCTATTTCCACGAGGTAAGCAAATACCTAAACTTTACCGAAGCTGCCAGGCATCTATATATCTCACAGCCCGCATTGAGTAAACAGATTTCCCGGCTGGAGGCAGAGGTGGGTTTTCCCCTTTTTATTCGAAACAAGCAAGAGGTTAAATTGGCCCCTGGAGGCATGGTTCTTTTAAACGAATATGGGCAGCTGTTCAGCCTATACGGAAGTATTTTGGAACGCGCCCGTCTTGCCAACGAGGGGAAATGGGGAAATTTACGAATTGGCATTCAAGAGGGACAGGATTTAGATGAACATTTACTTGCACTAATTCGGAGTTTTCGGGATCAGTATGCAGGAATCCATTTGGAAATTGTAAGTTGTCCTCAGCGCACCCTACTGGAGGAGATCCACAAAGCGCAACTGGATATTGGTCTCTGCCTCAACTTCGACCCCGGAAATTTTATCGGCATGAATACTCAGGTTGTTGCAACCATGCCCAGCTATATTATCCTCTCAAATACCCATCCTTTAGCCGCCAAAGAAGTGCTTGATTTTAATTTGCTAAATACCGAAACCCTTCTGGTCGTAAATGATGATTTAGCTTCTCACGGCAAGCAATTTGCTCTTGAAAATTGTCACAAATGCGGAATTTTACCTCAAAGCGTGCGCAAAGTATCCTCCTATGCCACTCTGTATCTCAATCTCTCCATGGGAGATGGCTTCGTTATGATGAATCGAAATGTCTGGTATTCCAATCAGACTTTGCGCTTTTTTCCTCTTCCAGATGCTGCATCTGTCACACAAATCGCCTGTTGGCATGCTCAGAGCAAAAATCCGGCAATCCCTTTCTTTACAGCATTTATTCAGGACAAATGATTGTGGTGTTTTTTGATATATTAAATACACCGAGGTCACCTTAGGATTGTGCAATCCGAATGCAGAATGCCAAAAGGTAACAGGAAGCGAAAACCCGTCCGCGTTACCGCCGCTATATTGCCGACCGAGGGCTGCGTCAACGCCCCTTATACTTACCTACAAATGCTCGTCACTCTTTCTTGTAGTGCAACATTTCTACTCTATTTAGTCTTAGGATGTGTGCTATGTTTGAGAGCGTCATTGAGAGAATGCCGGCTTATTTCTCAGAGCAGCCCTCTCAGCGCATCAGGCGCGGACCGTGGCGGGGCGCTGCCAAAGCACAGCGCTCCGCCGGTAACCGCCCGTTGGGCTACAACCGGGCGTTTGCCTAGCCCGCTTCGCGTTCCATTAAATTAGCAAATCCGAACCCGCCGCCGATTGGCAATAGGTTCGGATTTGTTGTTTATCTAGAGCGTTTCTGAAAAGTAGCGGAATGCAGAATTTTTTTGCCAGGCAAGCCGATTTTTTGCAGCCATACTGACGTATGGCAAGGAAAATTGGCGCTGCCCTGACGAAAAAAGACAAGTTTATGGGCGTTTTGATACTTTTCAGAAACGCTCTAGTCAATTTGCATCCTAATTTCTGAATGCCGCAAAGCAAAATAAAAACCCCCAAAGCCTTTCGGCTCTAGGGGTTTTACTTGGTGGAGACAACAGGACTCGAACCTGTGACCCCTCGCGTGTGAGGCGAGTGCTCTACCAGCTGAGCTATGCCTCCATGTTGCTGGTATAAAAATAAAATTGGTGACCCGTACGAGAATCGAACTCGTGTTACCGCCGTGAAAGGGCGGTGTCTTAACCGCTTGACCAACGGGCCTTGTAGTTTCCGCGGGGTGCGGGCACCCCGCGGAAAATGGTAGCGGCGACTGGATTTGAACCGGTGACCTGTCGGGTATGAACCGAATGCTCTAGCCAACTGAGCTACGCCGCCATGGGCTTCTTGCCCCAAAACAGGAACAGGGCAAGGATTAGTATAGCCGATAGTCCCTTATTTGTCAATACATTTTTCGCAAGAGACAGAATACTTTCTGAGGAAAATCAGGCTCTGGGATACTAGGCCGTCCAACAGGAGAAAATTTTTGTCAGTGCAAAGAAAAAGATGCAGGGAATACTGACGCATTGCCAAGTCGTTTTCTGCGGCGTTGGCACAAATTTGCCCAGTTGGACCGGGTTCGGATTACACCGGTTAAACCTAGTCTACCTTATACCCCACGCCCCAGACTGTTTTAATAAACCGTGGATTGCGGGACGGCTCTTCCATCTTTTCGCGCAGGCGGCGAATGTGAACCATAACCGTGTTGTTGCGGTCTAAATATTTTTCGCCCCACACTGTCTCAAACAGCCGCTCGGCCGATATCACCTGACCTCTGTTTTCACACAGCATCCAGAGAATGTCAAACTCAATGGGCGTAAGCCCCAGCGCCTTGTCGTAGAGCGTACACTCGTGGGTTGCCCGGTTAATAATCAGCCCCCCGAAATCAATCACATCCCCCGCCGGCCCCTTCTCGGTGCCGTTGTAGCGGGTATACCGGCGCAGCTGAGCCTTAACCCGAGCCACCAGCTCCAGCGGATTAAAGGGCTTTGTGAGATAGTCATCGGCCCCAATGGTCAGGCCGGTAATCTTATCCACATCCTGAGTTTTGGCAGTGAGCATAAGAACGGGAAAATGGCAGTCCTTGCGAATTTCTCCGCAGAGGGTAAAGCCGGAAATATCGGGCAGCATTACGTCCAGCACCGCCAGATCCAGCCGCTCCCGTCGTACTACCGCCAGGGCGTCGGTGCCGGTTAGGCATTTAAAGACGTGAAAACCCTCGCTCTTCAGGTAAACCTCCAGCAAATCGGCAATTTCGGGCTCGTCGTCCACTACCAGAATATTTTCGTTCATTTGCCTCACCTCTCCTTTGCATTATACAAAGTTTTCCCCATCCCGGTCAAGGAATGGGGAAAAAGGTAAGAAAATATTTAGAATATAACTTTAAAAAGTAACAATAGCTCCAATTACTCCCAGCGCCTTAAAAAATCCAGCGAATGACCGCAGAGAGCAGAAAGGCACCCAAGGCGGGGGTAAAGCTCTCCCAGCGGACAGGTTTCTCCAGCAGTGCTTTTACCGCCAAAACCACACCCGCAATGCGCAGAAGCCACGGCAGCAGACCAATGATAATGGCGAAGGGCACGGACAGAATGGCAAGCAGAACAGGAATTACAATAACGCCGATCAGACACAAAATAATAATACCCAACATAGCAAGCTCCTCCTTTTGTTATTCTTATCATATATCACCCGTCTAAAATGATACTAAAAAAAGGATTAAAAACACGCTAAAATTTGATTTCTATTTCATGTACGCATATAATAAGGTTTACGCAAACAAAGATTAACCGGTTTGTTAAAACGCGCGTTTACGCCAAATTTCAATATGCGCTGAATGGGGCGCAACAGAAAGGAATGACCATTTTTATGCCAACCAATGAAATGCTGCAAAAATACGCCCGACTGGCGGTGCGCTCCGGCGCAAATATACAGAAGGGCCAGCTCATGGTGCTCAACGTATCGGTCGACTGCGCCGATTTTGCCCGTCTCTGCGTGGAGGAGGCCTATAAGGCCGGCGCGGGTGAGGTACAGGTAAATTGGAACGACGAGCAGTGCTCTCGTCTGCGCTTTGAGTATGAAAGTGACGAAACTTTGACCGCCATTGCCCCTTGGCGGGTGGAGCAGAAAAAAAACAACGTGGAGCGGGGCTGCTGTTACCTCTACATTGACTCGGACACCCCGGGGCTCCTCTCCCACATCCCCAGCGAGCGCTTACAGGCCGCGGGGATTGCCCAGCGCAAGGCCATGGAGCCCTATAAGTACTACACAATGGCAAACCACGGCCAGTGGTGCATCGTGGCTTATCCCACTACCGCTTGGGCCAAGAAGGTGTTCCCCGGCGTGGCAGATGACGCCGCACTGGAAAAGCTGTGGAACGCAGTGCTTATGAGTATGCGCATTACCCCCGATAACGACCCTGTGGCTGAGTGGGCAGGCCACAACAAGGCCCTGGCAGAAAACGCCCAGCGGCTCAATGACTATGGTTTCCGCTCCCTTCACCTGAAAAACAGCCTGGGCACCGACCTGACGGTAAAGCTGGTGCCCAACCACGTTTGGGCCGGGGGCGGGTCGGACACACAGGGCGGCGTGTTCTTTAACCCCAACATGCCCACCGAGGAGGTTTTTTCAATGCCCCTAAAAAGCGGCGTGGACGGCAAGGTGTTCTCCTCCAAGCCCTTGTGCTATCAGGGGAAAATGATTGACGGCTTCTGGCTTACCTTCCGGGACGGCAAGGTCATTGATTACGGTGCCGCCGAGGGACTGGACGCCCTTAAAAGCTTGGTGGAATTTGATGAGGGCAGCGCCTACCTAGGCGAAATTGCACTGGTGCCCTATCGCTCCCCCATCTCTATGTCGGGGGTGCTTTTCCTAAACACCCTCTTTGACGAAAATGCCTCCTGCCATCTGGCGCTGGGAGAGGCCTATCCCGAAAATGTCAAGGGCGGGGCCGAAATGACCAAGGAGCAGCTTGCCGCCGCCGGTGCCAACGACTCCATGGAGCACTGCGACTTTATGTTTGGCACGGCTGATCTAACCATTGTGGGCACCACCCAGGAGG
Organism: uncultured Pseudoflavonifractor sp.; assembly: GCA_964504285.1. Lineage (GTDB taxonomy): Bacteria > Bacillota > Clostridia > Oscillospirales > Oscillospiraceae > Pseudoflavonifractor. The sequence goes on along the minus strand of CAZDDZ010000012.1, from coordinate 21,749 downwards.
GAAATGAAATTACGGTTTTCCAGGACGGCGGCTTTTCCGCCCAGGCCGGGTTTATAACCGAGTAGGCGGCAGGTCATTTGGGCCTATTTGATAAGGATGTTTTAGATAGTGGTGACACGAGCGCTCCACCGCCATCTTCTGGCAGTTTTTTTGCCTGCCTGCGTTAAAAATTTTTGCATTCCATCAAGGAGTGCTGCAAATTTTTGCCTTGTCAGGCAAAAATACTGCTCAAAATCTGGCGATCTTAACTCATTTCAACACTATCTAGGGCATCACCGTTAATGAATACGGTGATGCCCTAATTTTGTGCCATGCTCATTTTGTTTGTAATAGTGCAAGATTGCGATGAACCCCATACTGGTAACCCGCATTCTATGTGCCTACTTTAATTTTTACCGGTTTGCCGCGCAGAATAGATATGGAACGCACCAACGCCCACGCCAGTGATGCAAGACCTATGGTGGCCATAACTGCGATTAGTGCACGCGGGCCGTAATTCCAGTCGAGGTCATTTTGGTAAATAAATCGCAGCAAGCCCCGATCCACAATTCCTTTTAGCGGTATGATTAGGTATAGAGCGATCGTTTGTAAAACGTTTTGCTTTATGGGCAGAAGCGTCTCCTTCCTTGTAAACCACAAAGAGGCAGCTGTCAAAATCAAATATAATAACAGCATTACCCAGCCTATAATGAGGCGCATATAGTTCCAAGAAGGCTCAAAATAGGATGTCTGCAAAACAATGGCAAAGGTAATTCCTGTAGCAAAACGAAGGTATTGAAATACTGACAAATATAGTCCCCACATGCACAAAAGTATCCTGTGCTGTTTCGCAACCAGACATATGATTCCACAGATGAAAAATGGTGCCACAAAAAAAAGTGACATCCAATCTCCCCCCAGCATGATGAACAGAAGCAACAATGCGCCACCTATGCCAAGCAGTACAACACCCGCTGTTTTACTGTGCTTTTCCACAACGACCACACGCTCGACAACCGTTTCCGGCTTGTCTTTTTCTTTACTTTTTGTATCATCGCCATGCACAAGCGCGTCAAGCGAAACGCCAAACAGTTCACTCATCTTTACGAGCTTATCCAGTTCCGGTGTCGTGACATTGTTTTCCCACTTAGAGATGGATTGGCGTGACACATCCAACTTGTCGGCCAAATCACCCTGTGATAGATTCTTCCGCGTTCGCAATTGATAAATCTGCTCTCCGAGATTCATTGATGTTCTCCTTTCGTATCGCATCTATGGGTTTACTTATGGCATACAACCCATATATTGGTCAAGACAGTAAAATTATCATACCGTGCCCACTTTAAATAATCTACCGTGCGTGCTTGACAATTTAGCACCCATAGGTTGCGTTATGGAAAACCGTATTAAAAAGCGCAAACGATTCAGCGAGATTCCCGGTATCCTCTTGCTTTGTCGTATTCGCCAAAGGCGAATTAACCTTATATAAAGAATCTACGCTGGCGCTATTATAGCAGCGATAAATGACTGACGCAATCACAGCTTCGCTTTGACAAGATACGCTTTTGTCGGACACTCTTGTTGAAAGGTGTCTCAAACCCTTTAAAAAGTGAACGACGACAGTCATGAAAATTATCATGACTGTCGTCGTTAAAAACATCCTTACTAGCAGAAGCCGTTTGACCTGCCGCCTTGTTGTTATTTAAAATACTCCGCGCCGCTCTCAAAGAGGGGCTGGTGCTTGTTGCCGGGGATATTCTTACCCACAAACTGTCCAAACCGTTCGCTGTGGCCCATTTTGCCAAAGACCCGGCCATCGGGGGAGAAGATGCCCTCGATGGCTTCCAGGGAACCGTTGGGGTTGACGCTAATGTCCATGCTGGGCACGCCCTTGCCGTCCACATACTGGGTGGCTATCTGCCCCTTGGCAATCAGCTGGGCCAGCAGCTCCTTGGGGGCCACAAATCGGCCCTCGCCGTGGGAAACCGGAATGGCGTGGAGGTCTCCCACCCCGCTTTGCAGCATCCAGGGGGACTGCACCGAGCAAACCCGGGTGGTGACGTAGCGGCTCTGATGGCGGCCAATGAGGTTATAGGTCAGGGTGGCGCAGGTATCGTCCATGGGACGAATCTCGCCGTAGGGTACCAGACCCAGCTTAATAAGGGCCTGGAACCCGTTGCAGATGCCCAGCATAAGGCCGTCCCGGTTTTTGAGCAGCTCGTGCACCGCGTCGGTAATGCCGGGGTTGCGGAGGAAGGAGCAGATAAACTTGGCCGAGCCGTCGGGCTCGTCGCCACCCGAAAAGCCGCCGGGGAGAACCATCATCTGACTGCGGGAAATGGCCTCACGCAGCGCCTGCGCCGACTCCTTGAGCTGAGCCGTGCCTCCGTTGCGCACCACCAGAATTTCAGGCTCAATGCCTGCCTTCGTACAGGCGGCGGCGGTATCGTACTCGCAGTTGGTGCCGGGGAACACCGGGATAACGGCCCGGGGACGCGCGGCCTTGCTCTTGCAGACAGCGGGGGATCGTCCCTCGAACGTAATTGGCTCCACAGGGTTACTATCCCCGGCGCGGGTGGAATAAACGCTCTCCAGAGTCTGCTCGGAGAGGTAGAGCAGCTCGTCCACAAATACGGTCTCGCCGCCCAGGGTAATGCTGGGGGCGGCGGTGGTGCGGCCCAGCGGGGTCAGGCCGTCCACAGGTGCGGCGCATTCCACCAGAATAGCCCCGGGGGCGCCGGCGTACCAAAGGCTGTTGTCGGCGTCGGGAGCGGCCTCAAAGCCGATACGGTTGCCGAAGGACATCTTCATAATGCCCTCGGCGGGGCCGCCTACCTCCACCGCCCAGGCGGCGAGCACCTTGCCCTCCTTGCAGAGGCGATGCACTCTGTCCCAGTTGTCCTTCACCGGCCCAAAGCCGGGGGTGCTCTCCGGGCGCAGGAGGTAAACCGGGTGTCCCGCCCCCTTAAACTCGGTGGAAATCACCTCGTCCGCCTTGGCGGGGGCAATGGCAAAGGAAACCAGGGTGGGAGGCACGTCCAAATCCAGGAAGGAGCCCGACATGGAGTCCTTGCCGCCAATGGCAGCCAAACCCAGACCTTCCTGTGCGGCAAACGCGCCCAAAAGGGCGGCAAAGGGCTTGCCCCAGCGGAGGGGCTCGTCCTTAAGCTTTTCAAAATACTCCTGGAAGGAGAGGTAGGCGGCGGCAGGGTCGCATCCGGCGGCCACCAGCTTGGCCACCGAGTCCACCACCGATATGGCAGCCCCGCGGAAGGGGTCGCGCTCCATCTGACGCGGCTGAAAGCCCCACGCCATCACCGAGCAGGTGTCGGTGGTGTGTCCCGGCCCTACGGGCAGCAGCGCTGCCATGGACTGGGCGGGGGTGGTCTGGCTTACACCGCCGAAGGGCATGAGCACACTGGCTGCGCCGATCGAGGGGTCAAACCGCTCGGCCAGCCCCCGCTGGGTGGCCAAATCCAGCCGCTGTGCCATCTCCCGCAGGCGGGAGACCTGGAGATTTACCAGCGTATGATCGGCGGCGGGGACGGTAATGTCAATGTGCTTGTCCGCGCCGTTAGAGGAGAGAAAGTCGCGGGAGAGGTCTGCAATGGTTTGCCCATTCCACCGCATGACCATGCGGGGCGCTTCGGTGACCTCGGCCACCACATAGGCCTCTAAATTCTCAGCCTCGGCATGGGCGATAAAGGCGTCCACGTCCTTGGGGGCGACCACCACAGCCATGCGCTCCTGGCTCTCGGAAATTGCAAGCTCGGTGCCGTCCAGACCGTCATACTTCTTGCGCACCGCGTCCAGATTGATGGCAAGGCCGTCTGCCAGCTCGCCGATGGCCACGCTCACGCCGCCCGCGCCGAAGTCGTTGCAGCGCTTAATGAGACGGGTTACCTCGCCATTCCGGAACAGGCGCTGGATTTTGCGCTCCTCGGGGGCGTTGCCCTTCTGCACCTCGGAGGCCATGGTGTCCAGGCTCTTTTTATCATGGCTCTTGGACGAGCCGGTAGCGCCTCCAATGCCGTCCCTTCCGGTGCGCCCGCCCAGGAGAATGATTTTATCGCCGGGGGCGGGAACCTCCCGCACCACGTTTCTGGCGGGAGCCGCCCCCACCACTGCGCCCAGCTCCATGTGCTTTGCCACATAACCGGGGTGATAAATTTCGCTGACCAGACCGGTGGCCAGACCAATTTGGTTGCCGTAGGAGGAGTTGCCCGCCGCCGCCGTGGTGCAGAGCTTCCGCTGGGGAAGCTTGCCGTCCAGGGTGTCCTTTAGTGCCGTGCGGGGGTCGCCGCAGCCGGTGACGCGCATGGCCTGATAGACATAGGCACGGCCCGAAAGCGGATCGCGGATGGCGCCGCCGATGCAGGTGGCCGCACCGCCGAAGGGCTCAATCTCGGTGGGGTGGTTGTGTGTCTCGTTTTTGAACATGAGGAGCCAGTCCTCCTCCTGCCCATCCACCGTGGCGGTAATGTGCACCGAGCAGGCGTTAATTTCCTCGCTCTCGTCCAGCCGCCGGAGGATTCCCCGCTTTTTAAGTACCTTAGCGCCGATGGTGGCTAAATCCATTAAGGTCTGGGGACGTGCCGCGGCCTTTTCCTCGCCATAGACCTCAACCCGGGCGGCCAAATACCGCTCGTAAGCGCCCCGCACCTCGGGGTCGAGGATTTCCACATGGTCAATATGGGTAGAGAAGGTGGTATGGCGGCAGTGATCGGACCAATAGGTGTCTACCAGCCTCAGCTCGGTCACGGTGGGGTCGCGCCCCTCCTCCGTTTGAAAGTAGCGCTGCATAAACGTTAAATCCGCCATATCCATGGCCAGACCGTACTCCTCCAGCACGCCCTTAAGTCCCTGCTCATCCAGCCCCACAAATCCGTCCAGTGTCTTGACCGGGGCGGGCGCAGGGTACTGCTTCTCCAGTGTATCCGGCTTGTCCACGGAGGCCTGACGGCTCTCCACCGGGTTAATGAGATAGTTCCTGATCCGACTCATATCCTGGTCAGAAAGCTCACCCATGAGAATGTAAACCTTGGCGGCGGCGCACCGGGGCCGCTCTCCGCCGGTGAGGAGCTGAATGCACTGGGCGCAGGAGTCGGCCCGCTGGTCATACTGGCCGGGAAGGGCTTCCACCGCCAGAACCGTACAGCCTGTGCCCGGCTCAGGCATGGCTTCCTCGTAAAAATAGTCGCACTGCGGCTCGGAAAACACGGTGTCCCGCGCCGCCCGGAAGGCAGCTTCGTCCAGCCCGTCCACATCGTAACGGTTTAAAATACGCACCCCGGTCAGATTTTGCATGAAAAGCTGCTCCCGCAGCTGACGCATGAGACCCATAGCCTCCACATCAAAGCCGGGCCGCTTCTCCACATAGCAGCGGAAAACACTCATATCCATTCCTCCATCTATCTGTCTCGTATATGGAACAACCAGGACCTGGTCCCTCCGTTTTTTCATTTGGGGAGCTTCCACTCGGTAAAATGGTTGAAAATATTCTGCTGGGTGGGCGCCACTCCGGACATCTTGCCCCAGTGGGTAAGCACCGACCAGCTTTTAAAGCAGAGGACGGTAAAGGGCGCGGTCTCGCTCACTCTGCGGCAAAGGTCGGCCGCCGCCGCCGGCCGGGCGGTTTCCCCGGCGGCCAGATAGGCCGCCAGCAGGGCTTCCGCGTCCGGGTCGGCATAGCCGCCGTAATTGAGCGTGCCATCCCGGGTAAGCAAGGGACTCAGGTCAAAGTCGCCGGTCAGCTTTACCTGCCCCAGGTAGAGGTCAAAGTCACCTGCTGTCAGAGCCGCGTTGTACTCCTCCCAGGTAAGCTTTTTCACAGTCACTGCAACCCCGGCCTTGGCAAAATCCTTGGCTAAATAGTCGGCCACCGCCACCTTATAGTTGTTGTCGGTGTTGACGATCATGGTTAGGTTTAAGGTCTCCCGCCCCTTTTGGCGAACCCCGTTTTCCAGCACCCAGCCGGCTGCGGTAAGCGCTTCGTCCACCCGCTGGGGGGCATACTCCAGACTGTCGGCAAGGCGCTTATCGTAAAGGGGTGAGCCGGGCGAAATGGGCAGGGCCGCTCCGATCGCATGGCCTGACAGCAGGCTTTTGGCCACCGCTGCCCGGTCAAAGCCGTAGGAGAGGGCTGTGCGCACCGCACCGTCGGCGCAGGGGCCTTTCTTGGCCTGATAACCCACATAGAGCATGACGCTGGTGGGGTAGTCCCATGCCTCGTAGCTGCCCGAAAAGCCCAGAGCGTTGGTACCCGTCAGGTCGGCACACACCAGGGAAATTTCCCGGGTATCAAATGCCTGGATAAGCGCATCGGCATTGCCGATCGGGTAGAGCTTTATCTCGTCCACAGGCAGCGGCTTGTTCTGCCACCAGCCGGTGTTGGGACGGAGAAGCAGCGTGCCCTCGCTCCCAGTAGCCATGGCGTAGGGGCCGGTACCCAGGGTAGTCTCCCCTACCCTTTTTAACACAGGAATGTCCAGCAAAGCAGGCAAATTACCGTTGGGGCGGGTCAAGGTAACGGTCACAGCGGTCTCCCCCGCTGCCCGCACGGCCCTGATATTCGTCATACGTGCCCCATAGACCGAGCCTTCACCCATGGCAAGTCGAAGGGAGCTTGCCACATCCTCTGCCGTCAGAGCTGACCCATCGGAAAAGGTCACGCCGGGACGGAGATTCAGCGTCCAGGTCAGCCCATCCTCGCTGACGGTGTAACTCTCACAGAGTACCCCCTTGGGAATAAAGGCGCTATCCAGCTCGAAAAGCCCCTCATAGATGAGGGCGGTCAGGCTGAGGTTGGTGCGGTTTTGGCCGGTAATGGGGTGAAAGCTCTGGTCTGGATAACAGGGGAGCACAAAATCCGCCGTACCGGAAACCTCCGTGGGGGTCACCACGGGGGGCGGGGAAGGCGACGGCTCTACCGTGGGAACGACGGTTTCCGTGCCGCACCCGGTCAGCCCCAGCAGGAGAGCCAAGGACAGTGCCAGTATGCGTCTTTTCATCATAGCCCCCCTTTTCGTTCTCTCTCCCATCATTGTCAGGCACGGCGCACAATGGCGTCCCAATCTGTTTCAAGCTGTATCACGGCCGCCATGCTTCCCCGCTCGCCCCGGGTAACACGGTGGGACCAGTATCTCTCCGGCATACAGGCGGTGCAGTCGGGGGAAACGGCAATGTGATCGGCACTCAGCCCCGCGCGCTCCAGGCGGCAGGCATTAAGTCCCTTTAAGTCTACTCGGAACGTTCCATTCTCCCGCACCTGGATATAGTGCAGGGCGGCAGCCCCCATGGACTCAGTCATGGCGTTGGGCACGTCCTCATGGGTTTCAAAACAGCATTTCGAAATGCCGGGACCGATGGCGGCACAAATGTCTCCCGGGTGACAGCCGTAATGCTTCGTCATTTTCTCCACTGCCTGCGCCCCAATGCCCAGGGCGGTACCCCGCCAGCCCGCGTGGACGGCGGCCACCACCCCGCGCACCGGGTCATAGAGGAGAATGGGCAGGCAGTCCGCCGAAAAGACAGCCAGCGCCAGCCCGGGCACATCGGTAATCAGGCCGTCAGCCTGATAGTGCACCGGTCTGTCCAGCCCCACTCCCCCGTCGGCAGCGGTGCAGACCCGAATTTCGGCCTCGTGCACCTGGGCAGAAAAGACAAGCTTGTCCACATCCGCGCCAATGGCGGTACAAAAGCGGGTAAAATTCTCCCGCACATTTGCAGGCTCGTCTCCCCTGCCTGCACCCAAGTTCAGGGAGTCCAAAATTCCCCGGCTCACGCCACCCTTACGGGTGGAAAAGCCGTGGGCTACACCGGGACCGAACCCCTCAGCATAGCCAAAAAGCACGCCGTTAACGGTTCTCTCCGCAAAATTCATAAATACCTCTTTTGAGTGAAACATAAAAAGTGAAAAAAGAAAAAAGAAAATTGGGGGCTTCAGCCTTTGCAAACACAGCTGCCGCTCTCGTCCTTTTTTCTTTTTTCTTTATTCTATATTCTTTTACTCGTCTCCGGTCCACCTGCGCCTATAAAGCCCAAGCCGCATAACGAAGTAAGCGGCGGTTCAACGAGCCATGCAATTAATAGCAGTGTTAGCCAAAGTTTGCGCCTTTTGGGGGCCTTGTGCCCCAACATGAAACCCATGGGGTTCGGGGCCGGAGCCCCGACGGACTTTGCCCACTTTCCTCCGATGGAAAGTAGGCCCCCAGAGGGTGACAAGGTAACAATTAAGATAGCGACAACCGTGGAAGGACGGGGGCGGCGCGTCACGGATGCCGCGCCCTACGAGGGTGACGCGGCGCGCGGCCGGGTCGATAAGCCGCCACTCCGCGAAAAATGCCGTTGGGCTTGCGTGCGACGCCCAACCTGTTTTTTCGTCTCCGTGCTGTCTTATCTCCCCTGCTCGCCTACGCTCACTCTTCGCCGGTGTGGTACTCCGCGCAGGTGCATTTTTTCCACTTTAGCCCGCTGCCGCAGGGACAGGGGTCGTTGCGTCCGATTTTCGTGCCGGCCTTCTTGGGCTGCTTTTTCACGGTATCGTCGCCGCCGGAGGTACCGGTGACCTTGGCCACCCGCTCGCGTTTAACCTCTCCGCCCACCTGGACACGTGCCAGGAACAGGCGGCGAATAGTCTCCTCCTGAATGGCGGCAATCATGTTTTCAAACATCTCGTAGCCTTCCCGCTTATAGGCCACCACGGGGTCGGTCTGGGCATACGCCCGCAGGCCGATGCCCTGGCGCAGCTCGGTCATGGCATCGATGTTGTCCATCCAGTACTCATCCACTACCCGGAGCATAATCACACGCTCCAGCTCACGCATAAGGGGCTCGCCCAGTTCCTTTTCCTTGCGGGCATAAATCTCCTGAGCGCGGCCGGTCACCAGCTCGGTGAGTTCGTCGGCACTGTACTGCTCCAGCTCCTTGTCGGTGAGCTTTAACTCATCGGCTGTGAGGAACACGCCGCGGAAGGGGGCTGTGGCCTCACGGAAGTCCTCGGCGGTTAGGTGCTTCTGCTCACCCAGGTGACCTGCGATGGCGTTACTAATGACGGTGCCGATCATGGTCTGGACGGAATTTTGCAGGTCGTCCCCGTCCAGCACCTTGCGGCGCTGCTCATAGATAACCTTGCGTTGGGTGTTCATCACGTCATCGTACTCCAGCACGGTTTTACGGGTCTGGAAGTTACGGGACTCCACCTGCTTCTGGGCATTTTCAATTGCGCCCGAGAGCATTTTTTGCTCAATGGGGGTATCCTCATCTACGCCGAGACGTTCCATCATACCCATGACCCGCTCGGAGCCAAACAGGCGCATAATGTCGTCCTCCAGAGAGAGGTAGAAGCGGCTCTCGCCGGGGTCGCCCTGACGGCCGGCACGGCCCCGCAGCTGATTATCAATACGGCGGGACTCGTGGCGCTCGGTACCCAGAATAAACAGACCGCCCGCCTCGCGCACTCGCTCGGCCTCGGCCTTGATTGCGTCCTTGTGCTTGGCCTCAGCCTCTGCAAAGGCCTTTCGGGCGTCCAGGATTTCCTGATTGTCGGTCTCGGCAAAGCCGGTGGACTCCACAATCAGCTCCTCGGAAAGTCCCATTTTGCGCAGCTCGGTCTTGGCCAGGAACTCGGCATTGCCGCCCAGCATAATATCGGTACCACGACCGGCCATGTTGGTGGCCACGGTGACCGCGCCAAACTTGCCGGCCTGGGCCACAATTTCGGCTTCCTTCTCGTGGTTCTTGGCGTTTAAGACATTGTGGCGCACACCGGCCCGCTTAAGCATGTCGGAAATTTCCTCCGACTTCTCAATGGAGACGGTACCTACCAGCACCGGCTGGCCCTTCTCGTGGCAGGCCTTGATCTGTTCCACCACAGCGCGGAGCTTGCCGTTCTCGTTTTTGTACACCACATCGGGGTTGTCCTTACGAGCCAGGGGCTTGTTGGTGGGAATCTCAACAATGTCCAGCTCGTAAATGCTGTTAAATTCCTCCTCCTCGGTCATGGCGGTACCGGTCATGCCGGAGAGCTTGCCGTAGAGGCGGAAATAGTTCTGGAAGGTAATGGTGGCCAGGGTCTTGGACTCGCGGGCGACCTCCACCTTCTCCTTGGCCTCGATGGCCTGGTGAAGCCCCTCGTTATAGCGGCGGCCGTACATGAGACGGCCGGTGAACTCGTCGACAATGATGACCTCGCCGTCCTTGACCACGTAGTCAATGTCCCGCTTCATGAGACCCCAGGCGCGGATGGCCTGGTTAATGTGGTGGGAGAGGGTGGTGTTCTCCATGTCTGCCAGGTTGTCCAAATTAAACTGCTGCTCGGCTCTCCGGATGCCGCGGGCGGTGAGGGTGACGGTCTTGGCCTTCTCGTCCACGATGTAGTCGGCGTCCACGTCCTCGGATTCTTCCTCCTTGGCGTCCACGCTGGCAACCCGCTTCCCCTTGAGCCGGGAGACAAAGGAGTCCACAATCTGATAGAGCTGAGTGGACTGGTCGCCCTGACCGGAAATAATCAGAGGGGTACGGGCCTCGTCGATGAGGATGGAGTCCACCTCGTCCACGATGGCGAAGGAGTGGCCCCGCTGAACCATCTCCTGCTTGTAAATGGCCATGTTATCACGCAGATAGTCAAAGCCAAACTCGTTATTGGTGCCGTAGGTGATGTCGGCGGCGTAAGAGCCACGGCGCTGGCCGGGCTCTACCTCGTGAATGACCAGACCCACGGTGAGACCCAAAAAGCGGTAGACCTTGCCCATCCACTCCGAGTCGCGCTTGGCCAGATAGTCATTAACGGTGACAATGTGCACACCCTCGCCTGCCAGCGCATTGAGGTAGGCGGGCAGGGTTGCCACCAGGGTCTTGCCTTCACCGGTTTTCATTTCGGCGATACGCCCCTGATGAAGAATAATGCCGCCGATGAGCTGCACCCGGTAGGGGCGCATACCCAGTACCCGCCAGCAGGCCTCGCGGCAGGTGGCAAAGGCTTCTGGCAGAAGGCTGTCCAGGCTCTCGCCGTTCTGAATGCGCTCCTTAAATTCGGGGGTCTTGGCTTGGAGCTGCTGGTCGGTAAGGGCCTTGTAGCTCTCCTCCAGTGCGTCAATCTTCTTTACAATGGGTTCAATGAGCTTCAGCTCTTTATCCGAGCTGGTGCCAAAGAGCTTCTTGAGTAAATTAGCCATATCAATGATTCACCTTTCTTGCAGGCATAATACGCTAGAATAGTAGTATACCATAACCTTAAATAATAAAAAAGTAGAAATTGTGAATAAAAGAAGGGTCAAATTTTTTTAAAAAGCCGTTGCAAATTTGCTTTTTTTATTTACGCTGTCCGGTTTGAGTGATAAAATGGATACTGAACAATTATGTGCAGCTAAAAAAGGAGCGCTTTATGAAACGTTACTTATTGCCCCTTATTTTCGGGGTTCTTCTTACCCTATCCGCCTGTAAGCCTGCCGCTGACACAGGGCACGACAATTCCGGCACACCTTCCCCTGCCCCCACGGTCAGCCAGACCGCGGCCCCCACGCCTACGCCTTTACCTACACCGACTCCTACTCCCATCGCGCCGCCGGTGTGGGGCAGCCGGGTGTTTGAGTGCAATCAGGCCCATCCGGACAAGCCCGAGGTTATTTTGGTTGCCGGCAGCTTTACCCTGCCTTATATTGAAAATGCCGACGCCTCCCCCGCCTATGCGGCCATCAATGGCTTTTACGAGGATTTGGCCGAGGGGCTTAAAAGTGATACCCTTTCTTATGTTTCCCAGGCTAAGGATGACTACAACACCGATCAGGCCCTGGGCGACCCCTTTATGTACTATTCCGACGAGGAGACCTTTGAAGTAAAGCACCAAACCGAAACCACCGTCAGCATTCTCCGCACCCACTACGGCCATATTAGCGGCCCGTACCCCACCCTGCTTTACATGGCCGACCGCTTTGATTTGACCACGGGCAGCACGATGGGCTTTGCCGACTTTTTTACCGATGCGCAAGCTGCCGAAACCATGATTATTGACGAAGTAAAGCGCCAGGGGGCCGAGCACCCGGAGTATGACCAGCGCGCCATCGCCACCGCCTTTAATCGGGAATACTTTTATCCCACCGCCGAGGGCTTTGTCTTTTACTACCAGCCCCAGACCCTGGCCCCCAATGCCGCCGGTCTGCCGGAATTTTTGGTGCCGTACAGTCTGATAAAGGGGCTTCTGCTCCCGTAAAAAAGCAGACTCCCGTCCTGCTCCGCGTTCCTGCGGCAATCCCTCGCCCTCTTGGGGGGTGGAAAGGTTTTTAAACATATGACAACCATAGAAGAAAAGAAAATTTACCCCCTGACCATTGAGGGCTATGCCTCAGACGGCGCGGGAGTGGCACGGCTGGAGGGCATGGTGGTCTTTGTAAAGGGCGCCATCGCCGGCGAGACCTGCCTGGTGCGCATTGACAAGGTGGGCCGCAGCGCTGTCTGGGGGCATGTGGACGAGGTTGTGACTCCCTCCCCCGCTCGGCTGGCGGCCGACTGCCCCTGGGACCAAAACTGCGGCGGCTGTCAGTTCCGGCACATGACCTATGCAGAGGAACTGGAGGCCAAGCGGCAAAAGGTGAACGACGCGCTCTGCCGTATTGGGGGCGCGGCCACCGGCATTTCCGTAATACACGGCGTAAAAAATACAGAGCGCTATCGCAACAAGGTGCAGTTTCCCGTTGGCCCCGGCCCCCGCATCGGCTTTTACCGTCAGCGCACCCACATTGTGACCGATGTGGCCGACTGCCTGCTTCAGCCTGTTGCCGCCGCCAACCTTCGCATGGCGGTAAAGGGGTGGATGAAGGCCAACCGGGTACCCGCCTACGATGAAAAGACGGGAAAGGGCTTGGTGCGCCATGTTTACGTCCGCACCAATCGGGCGGGGCAGTCCCTTTTTTGCCTGCTCATTAACGGCAAAAAAGCCCCCAACGAAGCAGAGCTGGTGGAAGCGCTTCGCACCGCCGAGCCGAATCTTATCGGCGTGGTACTGGGCATTAATGAGCGGGGAGACAACGTGATTTTAGGGGAGCGTTACCGCACCCTCTGGGGGGATAACTTCCTGATGGACACCCTCTGCGGGCTGGAGTTTAAGCTCTCGGTACCCTCCTTTTACCAGGTAAACGCCGACCAGGCAGAGGTGCTCTACGGCAGAGCGCTTGAGTTTGCCGGTCTCACCGGCGGCGAGACCGTTCTCGACCTTTACTGCGGCATCGGCACCATTACTCTGGTGATGGCAAAGGGCGCAAAGCAGGTCATCGGCTGCGAGGTAGTACCCCGTGCCGTGGCGGACGCCAAGGAAAACGCTCTGCGCAACGGCGTAAAAAACGCCGAATTTATCTGCGGCGACGCAGGATGGGCGGCCAAAAAGCTGGCCCAGGACGGCGTGCGTCCCGACGTTGTCTGTGTCGACCCGCCCCGCAAGGGTCTTGCCCCCGACGTGATTGACACCATTGCCCAAATGGCGCCCGCCCGGGTGGTCTACGTCTCCTGCGACAGCGCCACCCTCGCCCGTGACGTGAAGCTTTTTTCCGCCCACGGCTATCTTCTGCGCAGAGCCGAAGCCGTGGATTTATTCCCCCGAACCGCTCATTGTGAGGCTGTGGTACTGCTAGAGGCTGATGGCTTATGCGCTTCCCAGCCTTTTGACTGAGCCACCGGCGGCATCATTAGGCAAAGGAGTGAACGGCATGAATTACTCCATTCTGGACGGCAGGCTGATTGCGGGCAGCGGCGGGCAGGTGGCGGTTACGGTAGGGCCGTACAGTCCCCAGAATCCACCCAAAGACCCGGGGGAGATCCCGCCCCGTATCTTTTCCTCGGCATTCGGGCATAAGTCCTCTCATTTTGAAAGCCACGAGCAATTTGACCTGATTTGTTACGAGCCGGTGGATATTCTCGCCCCGGAGCGGGTGGAGGCTCCCATATGTATTTTTATGGAGGCCGACCATATGCACTTTTACTGCCCTGATGAAGCACTGGTAGACGAGTCCTTTCGTCTGCTCATAGACAGCGATTTTACCGGGCTTACATCCGGGGGACTGCTCTACTGCTTTTTAAATCAGCAGGTGTCTGGCGACCGGGAACGGCTGGAAGCGTTGGAGGGTGACCTCAACGCCTTGGAAAACGAGGTGCTCACCGGCGTCTCCGGCGAGAATTACAACCGCCGCTTTGTGGCTCTGCGCAAGCGTTTGGTGCGGGTCAAGCGATACTACGAACAGCTGACCGACCTACTGGAGGAGCTCTCCGGGAATGAAAACGGTCTTTTTGACAAGCGTTCCCTGAAGCACATTTCCCTGCTCCGGGGCAAGGTTGGCCGCCTGTGCCAAAAGGCAGAAAACCTTTTGGACTATATCTCGGGCATTCGGGACGCTTATCAGGCCGAAACCGACTTGCGTCTGAACAAGACCATGCAGGTACTCACCATTATTACGGTTATCGTTCTCCCGCTTACCCTGATTGCCGGGTGGTACGGCATGAATTTAAGTATGCCCGAGTACCGGCTTCCCTTTGCTTATCCCGCCGTGATCATTCTCTCAGTCGCCATCGTCGTGGCTTGTATTTGGTATTTTAAAAAGCACAAGTGGTTTTAGAATCCGTACCCATAGGCCGTATGCATCTCATAAGGAGTTTTTGCATGAATACCGCCGAATTAATTCTCTGCTTTTTCCCTGACCCCATTTATGCCACCCGCGCTCAGGCGGTTTTTTCTGCCTTGGGCATGGGGTTTCGTGCCATTACCTCAGAGGAGGTCACCCAAACCGTGGGTTATCTGGCCGGCTTTCCCGGCCAATCAGCCACACCGCGGCCCCTGATTGTTCCCCGGCTTACCGAGCCCATGATGGTGCTGTGCAGTCTCTCCAGCCAGCGAATGGATATTCTCTTTGCCGCCATGCGCTCTGCCGGTACGCCAAGTCCCGACCGCAAGGCAATTTTAACCCCCACCAACCTGAGCTGGAGCGTGGCTGCCCTTTACGAGGAGCTGGGGCGGGAGCACGATGCCATGCACCGAAGATAGGAGGACAATATGCGTCTGCTTTTTTAGCAACGGGTCTTTTCCTGGTTTGACAGCTATGATATTTACGACGAGATGGAAAACGTTCTGTTTACCGTGCGGGGCAAGCTCTCCTGGGGTCACCGGCTGGAGATTTCCGCTGCGGCGGGAAACTATCTGGGCACCGTCCAGCAAGAGCCGCTGACCCTGATGCCTCGTTTTTCCCTGTACATGGGCGAGGAGTTTATTGGGCAAATTAAAAAGGAATTCACCTTTTTCGGCCATAGCTATACCTTGGACTGCAATGATTGGCAAGTGGAGGGCGACTTTTTCGGCTGGGACTATACTGTCACCGACGGACAGGGCGGCCTGATTATGCAGGCCGCCAGCCTGACCAGTATAATCCGAACCCGGTCCAGCTGGGCAAATTTCTGCCAACGCCGCAGAAAACAACTTGGCAATACGGCCAGTATTACCTGCATCTTTTTCTTTGCGCTGACAGGAATTTGCTCCCGCTGGACTGCGCAGCACCCCAGAGGCTGATTTCCTGTGGCTGGGAAGGCAGACGACGAAGCCTTACTTGCCGTAAGGCGAGGAGGATAACGAACCCAGACGCTGGAAATCAGCCTCTGGGGCAGATTCGGATTATACTGGTCAGGCTGATCAACCGTTTCACTGGGGTGACTGTTACGTCATCGATGTGGTCGAGCCTGCCGACGCGCTTCTATGTCTCATGATTGTTTTGGCCATTGATGCGGCCAACTGCGGGAATTAAATAAAGAACGAGGGAATTTTTTTGGACTACGACAAGCTTATTAACCTAGCCACTGACATGGGCTACCGGCTTTTGGAGTCGGGAGCTGAAATTTACCGGGTGGAGGAGTCCGTCCAGCGGATTCTGGCGGCCTACGGTCTTTCCTCCGGCGAGGTATTTGCCATTCCCAACTGTATTACTGTCAGTATGGTAACTCCCACGGGCCGCACCTTTACCCGGGTGCGCCGTATGCCCGGTCACGGCACCGACATTGACCAGCTGGAGCGGTACAATAGCCTTTGCCGCCGTTTGTGCGCAGACGTCCCCCCGGTGGAGGAGGCCCTGGAGCGTATGACGGCCCTGACCGCTAATCCCCGGGTTTACCCCCTGCCGATTCAGGCCGCCGCCTATTTTTTCGGCGCGGCGTTTTTTTCCCTCTTTTTTGGCGGCACGGTGTGGGACGGGCTGTGTGCCGGACTGTGCGGACTATCCATCGGCCTGTGCCTGACCTTCCTTACCCGGCTGGGCACCAATCTGTTTTTTAAAACCGTGGCAGGAGGCACTGTCTCCGCCCTTCTTGCCCTGGGGCTAACCCTGATGGGCCTGGGTCAGAACGTGGATCTGATTACCATCGGCGCACTGATGCTGCTGGTGCCGGGGCTGGCGTTTACAAATGCCATGCGGGACATTATGGCGGGAGACATGGTCACCGGCATTTCTAAGACCGCCGAGGCACTGCTGATCGGCGCGGCTATTGCACTGGGCACCGGTGCGGCTCTGTGGTTGGCACGGCTTTTGTGGGGAGGTGGAGTTGGATGAACGAGCTTTTCTTTTCCTACCTTTTACCATGCCTGCTGGCCTTTCTGGGCTGCATCCCCTTCTGCATTCTTTTTAATATCCACACAGGCATTTTTATCTGCGCCGCAGGCGGGGCACTGGGCTGGCTGGTTTTTTTGGCGACTGAGCCCTTATTTCACAGCGACCTGCTTCAGATGTTTTTTGCCGCTGTCGCCATCTCCGCCTACTCCGAAATCATGGCTCGCATCCGTAAATGTCCGGTAACCGGCTATCTGCTGGTGGCCTTTTTCCCGCTGGTGCCGGGCGGCGGTATTTACTATACCATGGAGCACGCCATTAACGGCGAAACAGAGCTTTTTTTAGAGAGCTTTCTTCACACCTTGGGGCTGGCCGGTTCCCTTGCGGTGGGGGTTCTGCTGGTATCTTCCTTTGTGCGCATGGTGAACACACTGCTTCGGCGGCGGAAGGGGGCCTGACATGCCAAACTACGACTATATTTTGTTTGATGCGGACAACACCCTCTTTGACTTCGATACCGCCGAGCACCGGGCCTTGAATCAAACCCTGGAGCATTACGGCTACCCGCGGGATGATGCCACCCGCGGCCTTTATCTCGACATAAACCGCCGTTTGTGGAGTGCCTTCGACCGGGGCGAGGTAACAAAAGAGCATCTGGTGGTGGAGCGGTTTGCCGCCCTCCAGCGTGCTTTGGGCGGCAATTACGACAGCTGTAAAATGAACACCTACTATCTCTCACGGCTGGCCGAGGGAGCCGACCTTCTGCCCGGCGCGGAAGATTTGTGCCGCACTCTGGCGGAGCACTGCACTCTGGCTATTATCACTAACGGCGTTGCCCTGGCCCAGCGGGGGCGGTTTGGGCGTTCCCCTTTAAAAGACGTAATTCCCTACCTGTTTATTTCCGGGGAAATGGGCTGCCAGAAGCCTCAAAAGGTCTTTTTTGACCATGTGCTTGCAAAAATGAAGGTTACCGATCCCAGCCGGGTTTTAGTGGTCGGAGACAGCCTTTCCGCCGACATTCAGGGGGCGGTCAACGCCGGCCTGGATTCGGTCTGGTATGCCCCCGGCGGCACGCTGACCGAGGGCAGCCCCCAGCCCACCCACATTGTCTATCGTTTTTATGACATTTTGCGTATAATTCTTGACTGACCTCGCTTTTATTGCTATATTCGACTTATTAACCGTGAAGCGAGGAATACATAACATGCCTACCCATCCCGAGCACAAAAACACCCTTTCTCCTCCCCGTTCCCGTAAGCCGCTTAAGCCCTTCGTCCTCGTCTGCTGCATCGCCCTTGCGGTTATTCTGATAGGCCTGGTTATCCTGGGTCTGCGCAGCCGGGAGGTTCCTTCCGTCCCTACTCCCACCGTATCCGCTCCGGTCACACCCACGCCCACACTCACACCGATTCCCACACCTACTCCCACGCCGGAGCCTACCCCCGAACCGGAACCCACTCCGGTATATGACT
This sequence comes from uncultured Pseudoflavonifractor sp., assembly GCA_964504285.1. Lineage (GTDB taxonomy): Bacteria > Bacillota > Clostridia > Oscillospirales > Oscillospiraceae > Pseudoflavonifractor. Next base: position 3,727 of record CAZDDZ010000012.1, on the reverse strand, counting down.
TTACCCAGCCTGTCCCCCAGGCGGAGCCGGTGGGGGACGACTACTTTGCCGATGCGGTTTTTGTGGGTGACTCCCGCACCGACGGGCTCCGTCTTTTTGGCGGCATCCCCGAAACCACCTTTATTCAGCACAGCGGTATTACCGTGTTTGAGGTAGGCACCCGCAGCGCCATCCGTATAGACGGACAGAAATACACCGTGTTGGAGGCCCTGGCGCTTAAGCAATACAAGAAGGTTTACCTGATGCTGGGCGTCAATGAGCTGGGCTATTATAACGACGAGGGCTTTCGCACCGAATACACCGGCCTTGTGGACAAAATCAGGGAGCTTCAGCCCAATGCCGTTATTTACCTTCAAAACCTGGTATCCATTAACCCGGACAAGGCAAAGGCAAATAATCAGCCCTATTACGTGACCAACGAACAAATTGCCGTCTATAACGACATTATTGCCGGTATTGCCGCCGACCGGCACGCCCTGCTGGTGGATGTAAATGCCGCGCTGGTGGGCGAGGATGGTATTCTTCCCCGGGAGGGCACTACCGACGGGGTGCACTTTTCTAAGGATTACTACAAATTATGGTACGAGTACCTTAAGTCTCACACGGTAGACGCCGATTTATACTGGGCGGGACAAACCGCCGATTAAAGGAGAACCATTACATGAAAAAGCTGCTTCCACTGGCTTTGGCCCTCTGTCTGCTTCTGGCCGCCTGCGGCAAGGGCGGCAAGGGTACGGCCTACGATCCCGACAGCGCAACCAAGGCGCTGGTGGACTCAGGCGCCTTTTCCCTTCCGTTAGAGGAAGTGGACGCCGCCCTTCTGTACGATTTTGAGGGATACGGCATGGACCCCGGCAAGCTCACAAGTGCCAAGACTTACACCGCCTCCGGCTATGCCGAGCAGGTATCCGTTACGGTCTGGAAGACCGAAGCTGACGCCAAAGCCGCCGCAACTGCCTTTGGGGAATATCTCCAGGATCTGAAGGATACCAATCAGAACTATGCCCCCGCCGAGGTGGGCAAACTGGAAAACGCCATTGTAAATCAGCAGGGCACCTCTGTGCTCCTGATCGTCCCCGATGACGCGGAAGCCGCCAAGCAGGCTGTGGAGCGGCTGGGATAACGCCAAAACAGGCTCTGACGAATAACGAATTATGAAAACACGCCTTAGATTTTTATAATCTAAGGCGTGTTTTGAATTCATTTTTAAAAAACATGTCGCCGGTTGTCGCTAACGCAGCGCAAATCGTCCCCCAAAAGTACATCTACTATTTGTAGTAGCCCAGTGAATAGAGCAGTGGATATTTCTCTGCCGAACAGCGAGAGAGGCCGCCGCAAAATATGGGCTTATTCCATACTTATCTGCCAGGTAATTGTATTTTTAATTAGAGCGTTTCTGAAAAGTCGCTGTGTCCGGAATTTTGAACAGAAATTGTGCCAGGCAAGCCATTTTTCCACAGGAATCCTGGGCGGATTTCAAGAAAAACGGCGCGGCATGGCGAAACTTTTGTCAAAAGAACGGATGCATGGACTTTTCAGAAAGGCTCTAGTCAAACGTGTAGACCCGGTCCAGGTACCCCAACCATGGGTTGTCGGCACAGCCCCGGCCGTCCCGATAGAGGGCGTAGGCTGCCCGGGAGACATAAATTCTTACCTGATCTGCCCCATCAAAGGTGTGTTTGCTAACGGAGCACGCCTTTGTCTTATGGTGCAAAATTAACCGCTCCAGCCGGGTGCAGGCGGCAAACACTCCGTCGGGGAGATACTCGATGTTCTCCGGCAGCGTCAGCTCCACCAACGCCTCTGCACCGTCCAGCGCATTGGCGGCAAGGCCTACCACACTTTTCCCCTGGTACGAAGCCGGAAGGGTCAGTTGGCTCTGCCCGCGCCCTTGGTCTGTAAGTCCGCTTACCTCATACCCAATAATTTCTTCGCCCTCACCGGTTATGGGGGAAAAAACAAAAAACTCGGCGTTTTCCTCACTCACCGACTGCTGTGCAATAGACGGTGGCACTTGGGGCACCGGGAAGTCCACCGCCTCATAGCAGCCCAGCTGGGCCAATACGTCCTGCGCCAGTCGGCAGGTGCGCAGAACGGCCCCGGCGGAGTTGAGGTGGAAGTTGTTGTCGTAAAACCAGCCGCTCTCCAGGATGTAGTCGTTGGGGGTACTGATGACAGGGCAAGGAAAAGCCGTGTTGCAGGTCTGGAAAAAGAGATCTACCGCCTCCTGGGAGCTATCCGTCAGCGAGGAGCGGTTTACCGGGCTGAAGCTCAGATAGACTTCTGCCCCATGGTTCTGTGCCTCCGCGCAGTACGCCGCCACCTCCTCTATAAAACCGGTCTCTATGGTTAGACCCGCCAAATCCACCGGCACAGCGGGGTCGAACCCCAGCGCCATGGCGTTCCCCTCCCGGGGGTAGACCATGTTACAGTCCTCATCAAAGGACGACTTGGCGTACACACCCTCCACCGAGGGGCTGATGCCGCTGGTTCGAATGCCCCAGCGCTCCTGCAAATAGGAAAGATAGCTGCCCAGCGCCGCCGAGCGCTGTGTGCTGTTTAGACCCAGCAGCAGCTCCGGCGCATTCTCCGCACACTTCCAAAATGCGTTGGCCCCGAAGTAGGAGGACATGACCTCGGCCACCGGCTCAAAGGCCAAAACAACAATGTCGCCCTCCTTCAGTGTGTCCCGGGAGAGCTCCAGCATGGCACTGACGCCCACCGCCCCGTAAAGTCCGAAGGAGCAAACCTGATAGTCATATTCACGCTCTGCCAAAAGCTTCTCCATCAGAGCCGTATCCAGACCGAACGCCACATTGCTGCCGCCGACCACCACCAGCTTCTTCCCCTCCGTCTCCCGCAGGCGGCGGTACATGGGGAAGAGCTGGGCGTAATAGCTATCCCCGTAGTAAGAGGGCAGCATAGCGCCGGAGCACAGCAGGATGCCGGGCAGAACACATAGAAGCAGCAGAAACGCGGCAGTGTGTGCTTTTTTATCCATTATGCGTCCACCTCCATCAGGTGTGCTTGCAGGTCTCGAATCCACTTAGCGGTGTTTTTAACCATCGGATCGGTGAGAAGATGATAATTCGTGTCATAAAAATCCGCGTTATGATAGAGATAATCCTTTAGCGAGGTAATGAGTGCGGCGCTGTCCATACCGCCGATGTATTCTCGGAAGAGACTGTCTACCAATTCCACATTTTCCCGCTGCTCCTCGGGCAGGGCGTCCAGATTGACGCAGGGATAGGCCACATAGACCGCCGCCCCCAGCGAGGAATACCAGTCGTAGTAACGCTCCAGTGCCGCCATGCTATCCGCAGTGAGGTAGTCCGGATTTAAATACACGCTGTCGGCCAGCGTTTTCTCTGCGACGCCCCGGTAGAAAGAGACACAGCCAAAGCGGTCCAGATATGTGGTGCCGTCATCATCCTGATAGACAGCCTGATAGCTGGTTCTTCCGTCTTTGACGGTAAGGTAGTGGCAGAAGCTGTCCAACACGCCGGACACACTGTCCAAATCCACCAGCGCAAAGAGGTCGTAGTTGTTCTCCAAACCGCACCAGAGTCGGACGTCGTTGTCCCCCATCTCAACAGTTCCAAGCAATTGCTGCCTGCTGGATAGCTCCGGCGCGTGGAGAAGCATATCCCCCTCGCCGAGAAAGGCGCCCATAATTTGCATTTGGACGGCAGAGCTTACCGTCCCGTTAAGCCCCATGTTGATTACC
>CAZDDZ010000011.1:0-46462 GCA_964504285.1 uncultured Pseudoflavonifractor sp. | reverse complement strand
TTCGACTTTTTTGACAGTCTCAAGCGGCGAGACTCCCTCGGGGAGTCTCGCCGCTTCACGCGTGTCGAAAAAGTCGCATATCTCAAAAATCATTGCAAGTTTCATAGGTCTGTCTTGTAAGGCTACTACCAGGTGCTTCGTAGGGCGCGGCTTCCTAGACGCGCCGTTACCCGTCCTTGTAGGGGTCGGCGTCCTCGACAACCCGCCGCTTCTTCCACGTTTGTCTCTATCTTGTCGTTATCTTGTCACGCCCCCGGCGGGTTCCTTTCCAGTGAGGGAAAGGAACCAAAGCTCATCGGGGTTGCGACCCCGAACCCCATAAGTCCATGGCGGCGGTACGGTTCAAGGCGTGCCCTTTGTAGGGGCGCACATTGTGCGCCCGCCCGTGCCTCGTCCTTGGTGTTCCGTCCAATCGGTGTCGCTGCCGCTCCTTGTTGCCACTACTGTTAGAGCGGTAACCTGTCAGCGTCAGCAATGCAAGGGGTGCAAACAATGCCGCCATCGGTGCGGCGGAATCGCTACACCGTGGTGTCTGTTGCAGCCTAGTGACAGAAGCTATGACGACTCTTGCATAGTTCAAAGTGAAATTCGACTTTTTTGACAGTCTCAAGCGGCGAGACTCCCTCGGGGAGTCTCGCCGCTTGACTTTCTGTCTTTTACCCATTAGAATAGTGAACCGTATGTAATGGGCAAAGGAGCATTTCTGAAAAGTAGCAAAACGCGCAGAAACGCTCTATCTGTATCATAAAAAGGGAGGGATTTGCCGTGATTTATTTGGATAATGCCGCCACCACACGGGTCTGCGACCAGGCGGCGCAGGCTGCGGTAGCCGCCATGACCGAAGGCTACGGAAACCCCTCCTCCGGTTACCCCTTCGGCAAAGCGGCCGGGGAGCTGGTGAAGTCCGCCCGCTCGGACGTCGCCGCCGCCCTGGGCTGTGAGCCAGGCGAGGTGGTTTTTACCTCCTGCGGCACCGAGGGCAATAACTGGGCCATTCGGGGCGCCATTGAGATAAACCGCCGCAAGGGTAAGCACATTATTACCACTGCCATTGAGCATTCCGCGGTGCTGGAGCCGGTCAAAGCCCTGGAGCGCGAGGGATATGAGGTCACCTACCTAAGGCCGGACAAGGCTGGCCGTATTTCCACAGACGACCTGGCTGCCGCCCTGCGGGCAGACACGGTGCTGGTATCCATGATGCTGGTGAACAACGAGCTGGGCACGATTCAGGACGTCGCAGGCGCTGCCCAGGCGATTCGGGCAGCAGACTCCCCCGCCCTTCTCCATACCGACGCGGTGCAGGGGTTTTTAAAGCTCCCCTTTACCCCCATGGCGCTGGGTGCTGATTTACTGACCATCAGCGGTCACAAGATACACGCCCCCAAGGGGATTGGGGCGCTGTACATCAAGAAGGGGCTTAAACTTCCCCCTCTCCTTCTGGGCGGCGGTCAGGAGGGCGGTCTGCGTCCCGGCACCGAGCCTACCGCCCAGATTGCCGCGCTTGCCGCCGCTTGCAAGTCGTGGCGGCCTGAGTACGCTGCCCAAATGGCGGCAGTGAAGGCCTATGCTGTGGAAACTCTCTCCGCGCTGCCCGGTGTCTCACTTATTTCTGCCGGGGACGCGCCCCACATCTGCGCCGTCAGTCTGCCCGGCTTTCCCAGTGAGATGCTGGTACGGGCCTTATCTGACGAGGGCATCTGCATCTCCTCGGGTTCGGCCTGTCATCGGGGAAAGCCCAGCCACGTCTTTGCCGCCCTGGGCCTTCCCAAGCAGACCCTGATGGGGGTGCTGCGGATTTCCTTTTCCCATGAGAACACAAAGGCTGACGTGGACGCGCTGGCCGACGGTCTGCGGAACATTTTAGCGACCAGAATATCACTGAAATAATGAGGTAATTATGCTTTCCTATATGAAGCGGGGCTCCGCCTTTTATAAAGATGTGGGGCGGCTGGCCCTTCCCCTGATTCTTCAAAATCTTATTGCCAGCTCCCTGGGGCTGGTAGACACCTTTATGGTAGGCTCTCTGCCTGGTGACGTACCCATGGCAGCGGTCACACTGGCTAACATCCCTATTTTTGTAGTGCTGCTGATGATTTTCGGCCTGCAAAGCGGCGCGTCGGTACTCATTAGCCAATTCTGGGGCAGCGGCGACAGGGAGACCATCAACCGGGTCATTGGCATTGGTCTGTATGTGGCAGGCGCCTTTACCGCCATTTTTGCGCTGGTGATGTTTTTCTTCCCCGTGCAATTTATTGGTCTGTTCTCCAACGACACCGCTATGGTGGCTGTGGCCGCTCAATACGCCCGTCCGGTAGGCTTCTCCTACCTTTTTAACAGCATTACTCAGGTCTACATTGCTGCCCACCGCAGTATGGAAAATCCCAAGCTGGGTCTGTACGTGCTGAGTATCTCTATGGTTTCCAACACCTTTTTGAACTGGGTATTTATTTTCGGCAAGCTGGGCGCACCTGCCCTGGGCGTGACAGGCGCGGCCATCGCCACCCTGATTTCCCGCATCATTGAATTTGTGGTCACCCTGATTTACGCGCTCACCAACCGCCGGTTCCGGCTTAAGCCCGCGCTGGTGTTTCGCCCGGGCAAGGCACTGCTGCGCAAATACGCCCGCTTTTCCACCCCCGTGCTCCTCAACGAGACCATGTGGGGCCTGGGCACCGCCCTCTACCCCACTATTATGGGCTATATGAACGGTTCCACCGAAATTTTGGCCGCCTACGGCATCTCCGGTAACATCGAAAAAGTCTGCACTGTGGCTGTTTTTGCCGTAGCCGGTACCGCCGCAATCATTATTGGGCGGGAAATTGGCATGGGCCGCTCCCACAGCGAGGTATACGAAATCGGCAAGGCCCTCAACACACTGGCCTTTTTAGTGGGGCTCGTGGTGGGACTCATTATGATTTTTGCCACCTATTTTATTATTTCCCCCTTAGTTTACCCCCTGTTCGGCCTTTCGGAGAAGGCCCAATCCATTGCCACCATGATGCTCATTGTCACCTCGGCCTTTCTGTCGGTGCGCTCCTATAACTCTACCAACATTGTGGGTGTGCTTCGGGGCGGAGGCGATGTACAGGCGGCCACCTTTATCGACCTGGCCCCCCTGTGGTTTTTTGCCCTCCCCCTCTCCGCATTGGTGGGACTGGTATTTAAGGCTGACATCCTGTGGGTCTATATCGCCCTGTCTCTTGAAAATGTAGTCAAGTTTTTTATCGGTGTCCCCCGCTTCCACTCGGGGGTGTGGATTCACGATTTGACCCGCGCCAGTTATACCAAGAACACCAAATAGATCCGTTAGCAGTTTTTCGGCAAGCCTAACCAGCGCTCTGTACGCCAGAGCGCTGGTTAGGCTGTCGACAAAGTCGCCAGCCTGAGGCCGATTTCGGCAAAATGCCAAAATCGGTCGCCTGTGGGCGGGTTCCTTCACGTGAAAGCGGGGGCTTTGCCCCCCTTTCACACTATCCCCCCACTCAAAACCCTCGGCCTTTTGACATCTCATTTCAAAATAGCAGTTTTCGGCAAGCTGAACCAGCGCTCTGTACGCCAGAGCGCTGGTTTTTTCTGTTCACAAATCATTTACAACCTGAAGTATTGACATTCCGGGGGGCTGGTGGTACATTATCTTTAGCACTCATAGTCAAGGAGTGCTAAATCGTAAAAAGGGGGAATACGATGGATTTAAACGAACGGAAGAAGCGTATTCTCCGGGTCATTATTGAAAACTATATTGAGACCGCCGAGCCTGTGGGCTCCAAGGCCATTGCCGAGTCGGCGGGGCTGGACATTTCTTCGGCCACCATCCGCAACGAAATGGCCGACCTGACCGAGCTGGGGCTTTTGGAGCAGCCCCACACCTCTGCCGGGCGCATCCCATCCCCCAAGGGCTACCGCCTGTACGTCAATGAGCTGATGAGCGAGCACCGGCTCTCCCTTCAGGAGACACAGCGTATTAACCAAGCCCTCCAGCTAAAAATGGCCGAGCTTGACCGGGTGATTGACCAGGCAGGGCGCATTGTCTCCCAGCTGACCCAATACCCCGCCTTTGCCCTCTCCTCCGGCCTTAGCCGTGTGACCATCCGTCGGTTCGATTTGTTAATGGTAGAGCGGGCTTCCTTTATTATTGTGGTTATGACTGACAACAGCGTGGTGCGCAACCGGCTGATGCGTCTGCCCACTGATTTGGGCGAAACTCAGCTCCAGCTCCTGAACACCCTGCTCAACGCCTCCTTTACCGGGCTCTCGCTGGAGGAAATTACTCCGGAACTTATGCGGGTCGCCCAGCATGCAGCCGGAGAGGCCTTCGGTCTAATTTCCATGGCGGTTTCCTTTGCTATGGAGGTACTGGAGGAGCAGGAGCACCGCAAGGTGCACACGGCGGGTCTCTCCCATCTGCTGGAGCACCCGGAGTACCGCAGCCTGGATAAGGCGCAGACCCTGATGAGCTATTTGGCTGAGGACGGGGATGCCGGACGCTTCCCCTCCCCCCAAAACGACCCCATGCGTATTCTCATCGGCCCGGAAAACGTGGTGGATGCGCTAAAGGATACCAGCGTGGTCATGGCCAGCTATGACATCGGTGACGGCATGCGGGGCGTAATTGGTGTGGTAGGCCCCACCCGGATGGACTATGCCAAAATTACCGCACGGCTTTCCTACCTGGCCGATGGCTTCTCCCGCCTGTTTGGTCAGGGAGCGCTGCCCGGCAATGAGGACAATTGATTTTTATAGCCGCTGTGTACCGCGGCTAACCACATACACTAGGAGGCACCAATGAGTAAGAAAGATAAGGAAAAGCAGCCCGCGGCCACCGTTGCCGCGGAGCAGGAGACTGCCGAGACCATAGATACTCCTACCATCACCCCCGAGGAACTCTCCGCCGCCCTGGAACGTGCCGAGCAGGCCATGACCACCCTTAAGGACAAGGAGGAGCAGTTCCTGCGTCTGGCCGCCGAGTATGACAATTTCCGCCGCAGAAGTCAAAAGGAAAAGGAAACCATTTGGGGCGACGCCAAGGCCGAAACAGCTCTAGCCTTTCTTCCCGTTTATGATAACCTGGAGCGGGCCATGAAGCAGGAATGCACCGATTCTGCCTATCAAAAGGGCGTGGAAATGACCATGACTCAGCTGAAAGAGGTGCTCTCCAAGCTGGGTATTGAGGAAATTCCCGCTCTGGGTGAACCCTTTAACCCCAATGTGCACAACGCCGTTATGCACATAGATGACGAAAACGCAGGGGAGAATACCATTGTAGAGGTTTTCCAGGCCGGTTTTCAGTCGGGCGACAAGGTCATTCGGTTTGCCATGGTGAAGGTGGCAAATTAGAAGCGCTGAGCCGTCGTGAGCCGCGGCACAGCGAACCCCGCAGACGAAAAAACAGTTGGGCGCAGCCCAAGGCATTTTTCGCGGAGGGGTAAGCAGTGACCGCGCTGCGAACAGGCGAAGCGTGACATTAATCTGTTAAAAACAATCTTTTATATACTAGGAGGACTAACATTATGTCTAAAATTATCGGTATCGACCTTGGCACTACCAATTCCTGTGTTGCTGTTATGGAGGGCGGCGAGTCCGTCGTCATCCCCAACGCGGAAGGAAACCGCACCACCCCCTCGGTGGTCGCCTTCTCCAAGGACGGCGAGCGCATGGTGGGTCAGGTCGCCAAGCGTCAGGCTATCACCAACCCCGACCGTACTATTGCGTCCATAAAGCGTGAGATGGGCACCGGCTACAAGGTTTCCATTGACGGCAAGAACTACACCCCCCAGGAAATCTCCGCCATGATTCTCTCTAAGCTTAAGGCTGACGCCGAGGCCTATCTGGGCCAGAGCGTTTCCGAGGCCGTCATTACCGTTCCCGCCTACTTTACCGACGCTCAGCGCCAGGCCACCAAGGACGCGGGCAAAATCGCCGGTCTGGATGTTAAGCGCATCATCAACGAGCCCACTGCCGCCGCTCTGGCCTACGGCGCGGACAAGGAAGCCGACCACAAAATCATGGTTTACGATCTGGGCGGCGGCACCTTCGACGTGTCGGTGCTGGAGGTTGGCGACGGCGTGATTGAGGTACTCTCCACCGCCGGTAACAACCGTCTGGGCGGCGACGATTTCGATAAGTGCGTCATGGATTATCTGGCCGCCGAGTTTAAGAAGGCCGAGGGCGTTGACCTCACAAATGACAAGGTTGCTATGCAGCGCCTGAAGGAGGCCGCCGAGAAGGCTAAGATCGAGCTCTCCGGCGTGACCTCCACCAATGTAAACCTGCCCTATATCACCGCCGACGCCACCGGCCCCAAGCACCTTGACCTGACCCTGACCCGCGCCAAGTTTAACGAGCTGACCGCTCACTTGGTGGAGGCCACCACCGGCCCCGTCAAGCAGGCCATGAGCGATGCCGGTCTCTCCACCTCCGACCTTCACAAGGTTCTGCTGGTGGGCGGCTCCAGCCGTATTCCCGCCGTGCAGGAGGCCGTGAAGAAGATTACCGGCGTAGAGGGCTTTAAGGGCATTAACCCCGACGAGTGCGTGGCCATGGGCGCGGCGCTTCAGGGCGGCGTGCTGGTGGGCGACGTGAAGGGGCTGCTGCTCTTGGACGTGACCCCCCTCTCCCTGGGCATCGAGACTATGGGCGGCGTGATGACTAAGCTCATCGAGCGCAACACCACCATCCCCGCCAAGAAGAGCCAGACCTTCACCACCGCCGCCGACAACCAGACCAGCGTAGAGGTGCACGTCCTCCAGGGCGAGCGCGAGATGGCCCAGTATAACAAGACTCTGGGACGCTTCAACCTGGACGGCATTGCCCCCGCCCGCCGCGGTGTACCCCAGATTGAAGTCACCTTCGACATCGACGCCAACGGCATCGTGAACGTCTCCGCCAAGGATCTGGGCACCGGCAAGGACGCCCACATTACCATCACCTCCTCCACCAATATGTCCAAGGAGGACGTAGAGAAGGCCGTCAAGGAGGCCGAGCAGTTTGCCGCCGAGGACGCAAAGCGCAAGGAAGAAGTCGACGTGCGCAATCAGGGCGACCAGATGGTTTACCAGACCGAGAAGGTCATGGAGGAGCTCAAGGACAAGATTGACGCAAACGACAAGGCTACTCTGGACAATGCGCTGACTAAGCTTAAGGAAACCCTTAAGGGCACCGACGTAGAGGCCATTAAGTCGGCTACCGAGGAGCTGAGCAAGGCCTTCTACCCCATCAGCGAGAAGCTGTACGGGCAGGCGGGCGCGCAGGGTCAGCCCGGCCCCGACATGGGCGGCGCAGGCTGCGGCCCTGACTGCGGCGGCGATTGCGGCAGCGACCCCAATGTGGTGGACGCCGACTATCAGGTCGTGGATGACGAGAGCAATAAATAAAAAAGGATAAAGAAGAAAGAAAAAAGCACTGCGGTGGGACGGGAGATTTCCTTTCGTCCCACCCACTGCGCTTTCCCGCGTCCTCTTTTTTCTTTCTTAATTTTTCTTTTTTCTTTATCCGGAGGTGGACATATGGCAGAAAAACGCGATTACTATGAAGTCCTTGGCGTTTCTAAGGGCGCCACGGACGACGATATTAAAAAGGCCTACCGAAAGCTGGCCAAGCAGCACCACCCCGACCTGAACCCCGGCGACAAGGTGGCCGAGGCCAAGTTCAAGGAGGTCAACGAAGCCTACGAGGTGCTCTCCGACAAGGAAAAACGCGCTAAGTACGACCAGTTCGGCCACGCGGGAGTTGACCCCAACTTCGGCGCGGGCGGATATGGCGGCGGGTTTGGCGGAGCCGACTTCGGCGACTTTGACCTGGGGGATATTTTCGGTTCCTTCTTCGGTGGCGGCTTTGGCGGTGGCGGCGGCGGACAGCGTCGCAACGGCCCCCAAAAGGGCGAAACCCTGCGCGCCTCCCTCACCATTACCTTTGAGGAAGCGGCCTTCGGCTGCGAGAAGGAGGTCTCCATCGGCCGCAGCGAGCAGTGCGATATGTGCAGCGGCTCGGGCTGCGCTCCCGGTACTACCGCCGAAATTTGTCCGGACTGCCATGGCAGCGGCACCATTCGGGTTCAGCGGGGCGGCGGGGCATTTTCCTTTGCCACCACCGCCCAGTGCCCCAAGTGCGGCGGCTCGGGCAAGCTTATTCACCAGCCCTGTAAAACCTGCAACGGCGCGGGCAGCGTGCGTAAGCAGCGAAAAATCACCATCCAGGTACCCGCCGGGATTGACAACGGCCAGGCCATCTCCCTGCGCGGTCAGGGTGGGGCTGGAAAGAACGGCGGCCCCGCGGGAGATTTGATTATCAGCATTTCCGTGCGCCCCCACAGCCTGTTCCGGCGGGACGGCACCTCGGTCTACTTAGACCAGCCCATTTCCTTCCTTCAGGCCGCCCTGGGCGCCGAGCTGGAGATTCCTACTCTGGACGGCAAGGTAAAATGGACGCTCCCCGAGGGCACCCAGACGGGCACCACCTTCCGTCTGCGGGGCAAGGGTATTCCCAGTGTGAACGGCCGTGGCCGGGGTGATCAACTGGTCACTGTCACGGTGCAGACTCCCCGCAACCTCTCCGGCAGCCAAAAGGACGCGCTGCGCGCCTATGCTCAGGCCACGGGTGAACTCCCTGCCGATGAGACCGATGGCGAGGGATTAAAAGGATTCTTTGACAAAAAGAAAAAAAAGAAATAAAATAGAGGGCAGACTAAGTCTGCCCTCTATTTTTTTGTGCTGCGGTAAATATTTCTGAGCACCTAAATTCCATGTTACAGTAGGGTGCGGTATCCTTGACGCACCGCCCCAACGTTGTTCTTTTTTACTTTTTAATTTTTTCGGAGGTGCCTTATGTCCAACCTCGTGCAGTATATCACCCCCACCCTCCTGATACCCCTGGCCTTTCTGGCCGCTATTTTTTGCTTTTTTATTTATTACTGGCGGGCTATGGCGCCCCGAACCGGTACACTGGAATGGGTGACCGCCGCCAGCCGTCCCAAGGCTCGGTTTACCTTTGCGGGTAAGCGGCACCCTATGGGAAAAAAGGACGCGCTGCCCCTGCTCCTCCTTACCGCAGTATACGCCGCCACCGCCTTTTTTCAGCTGGGCAGCTTTACAAACCCCCAGTCTTTTTGCCAGCTGGGCCGGGGAGATGTGGCTACCGCCGCTCTTAAGGAGGAAGTTACCCTCTCCCGCATCATGTATTACCCTGGCCTGAACACCGGGTCATATACCCTGGAGGTTTCGGCCGACGGGGAGAGTTGGCATGCCCTCTGGTTCCGGGACGAAAATAAGGAGACCGGTGAAAAGGCCTTTTATTACTGGGCCGACGGCACAGGGTACGCACCCGCCGCCTCCCTGTCCCAAAAGTACTCTGAAATGTTTAAATGGCTGGAACTCTCTCCGAGGGAAAGCATTCCGGTAAAATTTATCCGCGTTTCCGGCAACCCCGACAGCGGGAAAGAGTGGATAGAGCTGGGTGAACTAGCGCTCTACGACCAGGACGGCACGCTGATTACCGCCGACCGGGTGGCCTATGCCGATACTGCTGCCGCTACTCTTTTTGACGAGCAGGACGTGGTGCCCGCCGCCCCCTCCTGGTATAATTCCACTTATTTTGACGAGATTTACCACCCCCGTACCGCCCTGGAGCACATTCGGGGCATCTACCCCTACGAAATCACACACCCGCCCCTGGGCAAGCTGATTATGGGTCTGGGCGTGCAGATGTTCGGCATGACACCCTTCGGCTGGCGGTTTATGGGCGCCCTGTTCGGGGTCTTTATGCTGCCACTGCTTTACGTCTTTCTCAAAAACCTCTTTGGCAAGACAGCCATTGCCACCTGCGGCACGGCCCTCTTTGCCTTCGACTTCATGCACCTGACCCAAACCCGTATTGCCACCATCGACACCTACGGCGTATTCTTTATCCTCGCAATGTACTTCTTTATGTACCGCTACCTCACCCTCCCCGCCGGAACGAGCTTCCAAAAGGGGGCGCTCCCCCTGTTCTTGTCCGGGCTTATGTGGGGCATCGGCGCTTCCTCCAAATGGACGGTCATTTACGGTGCGGTAGGCTTGGCGCTACTGTACTTTTTGGGGCTCTACTTTAAATGGCGGGACTGGCCCAGAGAGGAGGGCGCTCCGTCCTTTGTCCCCTGGCTTGTGAAAACCTTGCTCTTTTCGGTGCTCTGCTTTGTGCTGATTCCCGCTGTTATTTACACGCTCTGCTACATTCCCTACGCCCAGGCCAGCGGGGATGTGACAGTACAAGCTGTTATCAAATCCATGCTAAATAACCAAACGTATATGTTTACCTACCACGAGGGGGTCAATCAGGCGCACCCCTATTCCTCCCGCTGGTATCAGTGGATTGTGGACGGACGGCCCATCCTCTACTATCTGGATAACGCCCGCTCAGCCGAGGGACTTAAAACCGCCTTCGGCGCGTTTACCAATCCCGTGGTCACCTGGGCGGGGCTGCTGGCTATCATCACCTGCGCCATACAGGCTGTGCGCCGTCACTGCGGCAAGGCCTTGTTTATTGTCGTGGGCTACCTCTCCCAGCTGGTGCCCTGGATGCTGATTTCCCGCACCACCTTTGCCTACCACTATTTCCCCTCGGTGCTGTTTCTGGTGTTGGCGCTTGCCTATGTGATGAATGACCTGGCCGCCCGCAGGGCAAGGGGCTGGCAGGTAGCGGTCTACGGCATGACCGGAGTTTCGGTAGGGCTTTATGCCGCCTTTTACCCCGTGCTCATTGGCCTGACCGTGCCTGTCTGGTACACCACCAATTGGCTTCAATGGCTGCCCAGCTGGCCATTTTAAGAAATAAAAAGGGGCGGTATTCCGGTTGCATGCTGTTCATATTTCTCCCGTCTCTTTTTTCCTAATCTTTTTTCTTTATTCTTTTTCTGGAGGATTTATGTATCTCATTGACTATCACACTCATTCGGAGCTATCCCCCGACAGCTCTGCCATCCTGCTGGAGAATGCCCAGGCCGCCATGGCCGCCGGCCTCTCGGAGCTTTGCATTACCGACCACTTTGACCTGCTGGATAGCCATGGCAGGCGCTTACACACCCTGGACTGGGCCCCCCGGCTGGAGCAGTACCACGCGGTCAGGGCCGCCACAGCGGACAAGCTGACCCTTCGCCTGGGTGTGGAGTTTGGCAGTGGCCATGTGGATGCCGCCGACACTGCCGCGGTTCTTGCTCAGCCCGAGCTGGATTTTGTCATCGGCTCGCTGCACAACAGCTCCCCCCGCCATGGCGGCGTTGACTTCTACTATATCAATTACACCTCCCCCCAGCGGTGTTACGAAATGCTGGATGATTACTTTTCCTCCATAGAACACTTGGTGGAGGCCGACTGCTACGACGTGCTGGGTCACATCATCTACCCCCTGCGCTATATGCGGGAGCGAGACGGCCAGTCCGTGCACATTGACCGCTATTGGGATCAGATACGGAGTATTTTGAAGGGCGTTGTAGCCCACGGCAGGGGCATTGAAATGAATACCTGGCGGGGGCAGACCATCGAGGACTGGCGACCTATTCTTTCCCTGTTCCGGGACTGCGGCGGCGAGTATCTCACTGTGGGCAGCGACGCGCACGAGTCAAACAGCATTGGCCGTGGCGTTCGGGAGGCTTATACCCTTTTGCAGGACATGGGCTTCCGGTACATCACCACCTACGAAAAGCGCAAGCCCACACAGATTAAGCTGTAATTCCTACCACTGCAAGAGGGTGTTCACGCCCCTTACTATTTAACATATTTCAGGAGGTATTTTTTATGATGATAGCGTTAGGCAGTGACCACGGCGGTTTTACCCTGAAAGAGCACATTAAAACCTATTTGGAGTCCAAGGGTATCGACTGCAAAGACTTTGGCACCCACAGCCTGGACAGCTGCGACTACCCCGACTTCGGCCGCGCAGCCGCCCAGGCAGTGGCTTCGGGCGAATGTGAAAAGGGCATTCTGGTCTGCACCACCGGTATCGGTATTTCCATTACGGCCAACAAGGTGCTCGGCATTCGCTGCGCCCTGTGCCGGGACGTGCTCTCCGCAGAGCTCACCCGCAGGCACAACAACGCAAATATGCTTGCCCTGGCCGGCGGCTTTACCGGCCCCTTTGAGGCCGAGCATTTGGTAGATGCGTTCCTCACCACCGAGTTTGAGGGTGGCCGCCATGCCCGCCGGGTGGAGAAAATTGAGGAAGCGTAAGGGGCGCGGAATATGAAGCCAATTAAGACTAAGCTTCTGTATATTACCCCGTCCTCTGCCGATGAGCTGCGTGCCGCCGTGCACCGTGAAGCCGACCCCCACATGAAGCAGGCACTCTCCGAGATGCTGGCCGGCTGTGAGGCCGACCCCAAGCAGTATCTGTGGTACACCGATTGGCTTGTCACCCTCCGGGAGAGCGGCGAGACCGTTGGCAGCCTTGGCTTTAAAGGGCCGCCCAAAAACGGCGAGGTGGAGCTGGGCTACGGAATCGACCCGGCCTTTGCGGGGCACGGGTACGCTACCGAGGCGGCAAAGGCCCTGATAGACTGGGCCTTTACCCAGCCGGAGGTCTATTTTATCATGGGCGAGGCAGAGGCGGAGAACGCAGCCTCTCTGCGCATTTTAGAAAAGCTGGGCTTTGTGCCTGCCGGCCAGGGCGAGGAGGGACCCCGATTTGAGAAGGAGCGCCCCATCATCTCCTGGATGAGTATCTACATGTGTCTGGGTGTGGGGACTGGCATGAGCTTTGGCGCGGCCTTAGACAAGCTTTCCATTGGAATGTGCCTGGGTGTTGCCATTGGTTTAGCCTTGGGCACCTCTCTGGATGCCGCCGACAAAAAGAAACGTGCGGACTTAAGGAAGCTGCGTGAAAAATAAGCCGCCGCACGGCGCAGTCCGGACGGAAAAGACACCGCCAAGATATGCGGCGGGATTAAATCAGAGATTCCCTAGGAAACCGATTAGGAAACCGATAATGACATTTAGCAGGCAAAAAGGTCGGCTGTGGAACGTTCCACAGCCGACCTTTTTATTATACGCACTATTTTATCCGCACTTAGAGTAGCCGCAGTCGCGGCAGGTCACGCAGCCGCCCTCATGCTCCAGCTTGGCGCCGCACTCAGGGCAGAACTTGGCCAGCTTTGCCTCGGCGGGTGTCATGTCGGGGGCGGTCTTGCCCACCGGGGCGGCAATGGGGGCCATAGGGCTCATAGGGCCGCCGTCCTTGGAGCGCTTTACTACCTTCTCAATGGCCTTGGCGATAGCGTCGGGACAGGAGGTGACGGGCACCCCGTTCCGCCGCAGACAGGAGGGGCAGCGGATGCCCTTGAGCTGTGCAATCAGCTCGTCGCTGTCCACCCCGGCGCGGAGGGCAATGGATACCAGCCGGGCCGTTGCCTCAGACTGGGACGCGCAGCCGCCCGCCCGACCGGTGTTGGTAAAGACCTCGCACACGCCGTTTTCATCGTAGTTGACGGTAATATACAGATTGCCGCAGCCAATCTGCACCTTTTCGGTGTAGCCCATGGTCACATCGGGTCGGGGACGGGGCTTAATAGAGCCGTTGCGCAGCAGGCAGGCCTGGCTGTCGCAGTCGGCGGCCATGACAGCCTCCTCATAGCTCATAGGCTTCTCGTCCTTGCCGCCGGAGACCTTACCGATATTTAAAACCTGCTCGTCCCGGCTGCCGTCACGGTAAATGGTGGTACCCTTACAGCCCAAGGTGTAGGCCAGTGTATAGACCTGGGCCACCTCCTCGCGGGTGGCGGTGTGGGGAAAGTTTACCGTCTTGGACACGGCATTGTCGGTAAACGCCTGGAACGCGGCCTGCATCTTAACATGCCAGATAGGTGATACATCATGAGCGCAGACAAAAACCTTCTTGATTTCCTCAGGGATACCGTCAATATGTGCCAGGGTCCCCTGCTCAATAATTTGATGCATCAGCTCATCGCTGTACAGCCCGGTCTCTATCAGCTTGTCCTTCAAAATCTGGTTGGTTTCAATCAGATGGGTATTATCCATTACGTTGCGAATGTAAGCGTAGGCAAAAATGGGCTCCACGCCGGAGGACACTCCGGCAATAATAGACAAGGTGCCTGTGGGCGCAATGGTGGTAACCGTGGCGTTGCGGATGGGCTTGCCCTCTGCATAGATGCTCTCGCCAAAGAGGGGGAAGGGGCCGCGCACCTCGGCCAGCTCCTCGCTGGCACGGTGGCCTATGGTCTGCACCAGCTCCATAATCTCCCGGCCTAGGGCCACACCCTGGTCGCTGTTGTAGGCCACACCCATCATCAGCAGCATGTCCGCAAAGCCCATGACTCCCAGGCCGATTTTCCGGGTAGCCCGGGTCTTTTCGTCAATTTCGGGCAGCGGGTACTTGTTGACCTCAATCACGTTATCCAGGAAGTGGACAGCGCTGCGAATGGTCTTTTCCAACTTTTCCTTATCCAGCACATAGCTGCCGCCCTGCTTTTTCAGGTGGGTAATCAGGTTAATGGAACCCAGATTACAGGCCTCATGGGGCAGGAGGGGCTGCTCGCCGCAGGGGTTGGTGCTCTCAATTTCGCCCTGCTTGGGGCAGGGGTTATCCCGGTTGAGACGGTCGAGGAAGATAATGCCCGGCTCGCCGGTCTGCCAGGCGGAGGTAACCACGGTGTCAAACACGGTCTTTGCGTCCAGACTACCGCACACCTTGCCGGTGGCGGGATCAATCAGTTCGTAAGGCTTGCCCGCCTCCACCGCATTCATAAATTTTTCGGTTAGTCCCACTGAAATGTTAAAATTGGTAATCTCGCTGGTGTTATTTTTACAGGCGATAAACTCCATAATATCAGGGTGATCCACCCGGAGTATGCCCATATTGGCCCCCCGGCGCGTCCCCCCCTGCTTGACCGCCTCGGTAGCGGCGTTAAAGACCTTCATGAAGGAAATGGGGCCGGAGGCCACACCGCCGGTGGAGTTGACTGTGCTCCCCTTGGCGCGCAGACGAGAGAAGGAAAACCCGGTACCGCCGCCCGACTTGTGGATAAGGGCGGCACTCTTAATGGCGTCAAAAATAGCCTCCATCGAGTCCTCCACAGGCAGCACAAAGCAGGCGGAAAGCTGACCCAAGGGCCGTCCCGCGTTCATAAGCGTGGGGGAGTTGGGCAGAAAGTCCAGCTGGGTCATCATATCATAAAAGACCTTAGCCGTGCTCTTTACGTTGGCCTTTTGATCAAAATGGGCATCGGCGGCGGCAATGGAGTTGGCCACACGGCTAAACAAGTCATCCACCGTTTCGGTGGTGTTCCCGTGCTCGTCCCGAATGAGGTAGCGCTTCTCCAGTACCTTCCGGGCGTTATCGGAAATAGGCATATATATTGTCTCCTCTCAAGTAAAAACCGGAAAGCGGTCACTCCCGCTTAGCCGGGTAGTTGCACAATATATTGTATCACCCGATATTCATCTGTCAATATCTTGCCCTTATTTTATTTCACAAAATTTGCGAATGGCCTTTACGGGTATGCGTTCCAATAAATTTGCCCTTTCTCCAGATCAATGTGCCGCTCCCGGAACAGCTCATCCACCGTAACAAATAAAAAGCCCCGCTTGTGGAGCTCATCCACTGCTCGGAGGGCAGCGTCCACCGAAGCATCAAAAATATCGTGCATGAGGATAATGTCTCCATCCTTAGTCTCATTTAAGATGAAGGCCACCTCTCTGTCGGCATTCTGGTCCTTCCAGTCCTCCGGGTCAACGCTCCATAAAATAATGGGTGCGCCCGCTCTTGCCTTGACCCCCGCGTCGGTCATACCGTAGGGTGGACGGAGTATAAAGTCGTTGTGTCCCAGCAGCTGTGTTAAAAGCTTGCGGGTTGTGTCCACCTGGGCGGAAAAGTCTGCCTTGCTAAGCCCGGTAAGCTTGCGCTCATGGTCATAGGTATGAACGCCCACCTGATGCCCCTCAGCCTCCATACGGCGCACCACATCCTCATTTACCCCCACATTCTGACCCACCAGAAAGAAGGTGGCACGCACGCCCCGCTGGGCCAGTCCGTCCAGCAGACGGGTGGTGGTGGAGCGGCGCGGCCCATCGTCAAAGGTAATGGCAATCAGCTTGCGCCCCTCGGTGCCCGCCGCAAGATCCGGGGGTGCGTCTACCGCCCCCGGCTGGGCGGCGTCGGCGGTTACCGCTCTGCCGTTATCTCCCAGCACGCCAAAAAAAGCCGGTACTCCCAGGGACAAAAGGAAGGCGGCTGCACAAAGCGCCGCCCCGAACATTTTGAGTCGTTTTAAAATCATTTTGCCCGCCCGCCTTTCGCTCTTCAGGACGCTCTGATTTAATCCGTCGTAAGAATTGGCGAGCGGATTGATTCAGAGGTTTCTTAAGGCTAGTATGTGCAGGCAGGCAAAATGATTGTGTTGTAATTTTTGTTAGAACCTGTATTTATAGGTTCTTAGGCAATACCGCACAATTCGGCAAGGACGATTTGCAATAAAAATTCGTGTCAGAAAAAGGCGTAAATTTGCCGGAATCCTGACGGATTTCAAGAATTTACAACAAATTTATGACGCGGATTTTTTGCAAAGCGCCGCGGACGCAATTGTGCGGTGTTGCCCTTATTATTGCCGTGGATCTTGATCCCCTTCCAGGGAAATAAAATAGCGATAAAGGGGCATTAAGCTCCGGTAACCTTCCACCAATTTTTGCACAAATTCCGGTGCAAAGGTCTCGCTGGGTGCACCGTTTGCCACCAGAGAAAAGGTTTTTTTATGGTACCAGGGTGCTAAAAGCGCCGTAGTCTCGCCCTTGGGCTTTTTATAGTCCTCGCCGTCCAGGGCAAAGGTTGTTTGCTTGTTAAAGGCCCGCACCAGCTTTTCAAAGGGCTTGGGATTATGATCCAGCCGTGCGCGGAACTTGGCCATGGTCACTGCCTTCGGCATATAGTAGCCCATGCCCCAGGTGTAGCCCTCGGGCTCCAGCTCAAACCAGAAGGCAGGCCGGGCCGTCCACTGGTCGGAGAGCTGCTCCATGGAGCACCACAGATGATCCTTGTATGGCCCGCGACCGTGCAGTCTCCGTGCGTCCCGATAAATGCGGGAAACCTTGGCCGACAGGTCTAAATCCTCGTTACCCTCTATAACAGCGGCATACACCTGGCGGGAAAGCTCCTGCATAGGACGGTACAGGGTGTCTAAATACTGCTCCTTGTGTGCCTCAAACCACGTTTTTTCATTGTTAAAGCGAATGCCCCACATAAAATCAATGGTTTCTTCGCAAAAGCCCTGAAACATAATTTTTTCACCGTCTCTTTACTTTTAGGAGCCTCTGATTTAATCCCGCCGCATATCTTGGCGGTGTCTTTTCCGCCCGGACTGCGCCAAAAAACACACGCGCTAATCTATACGACCGGATTAAAGCAGAGCTTCCTTTACTTTTTGAAATTCTACCACAAATTATACAAAATGGACACCCCCGAACATATTCGGGGGTGTCCAACCAGCCAACAAACTTCGGAACTGTCTTTTATTCTACGGGAACCGGACTCTCCACCGGGTCTATGGGAATGCCCGGGGGCGGCGTTTCACTGGGTGACGGGCTGACACCGGGTTCCGTTCCGGTGGATGGTGTGGGCGTGGGACTGGTGGTGGGCTGCTCAGTAGCACCGGGGTCCACAGTCGGATCAGGGGAAGGTGTAGGCGTAGGCGTGGGGGGCAGCGGAGTTAGGGTCTGCCTGCCCTCGGCATCAATGCCCCAGAGCGCCGCGTCCGCGGGGTTATAGAAGTAAACCGCGTCCCGCATGGCATAGGTGTTTTTGTGGAGGAATTTGGTCTCCACCGTGTTGCCGTCGGCATCCACCAGGCGAAGATAAACCTCCACGGTAATACCGGAAATGGCGTACTGCTCCGGATCCTTCTGGGGCTTACTGCCCTGCGGGACACTAGCCTTCGGCACATACTTAATGCCGGCAGGCTTGGTGGAAATGGTCTTGTTAAAGGGCTCGCCGTGGATTCCGTTGCTGGTGCCGCTGATGGTCACATGGACGTAATGATTTTCGTCCATGTACGCCGTAATTTTAATGGGGTACTCGGTGTCGTTTTTAAATTTAAAGTCAGGGGAACCGGAAAAGACGGTAGCATCGGTTCCCACAATGGGCAGGTAGCCGGTATTAAAAGCGTGCTTGGAGCGTTCCACTGTCTCCAAATTGGCCTCCAGCGTAGCCCAATAGAGGGTGGAGGAGAGCTGGCAGATGCCGCCTGCGGTGGCATCCACACTTTTCCCGTTCTGGTAGGTACCCGCGTTTTGATATCCGTGCTCCTTGGTGTAGGGCTCGCAGGCGGCGTTATAGGAAAAGACCTCGCCCGGCAGAAGAATGGTGTCATTAATAAATCCCGCCGCCAGCTTAATGTTGTGCCAGCGTTGGCTGGGCCCTGCGGCCTTTGTCCTGGTGCTGCCCAATACATCTTTAAACAGATTTTCCGTCAGCTTTTCGGTGGTCATATCGGGTTCGGTTTTGTTCAGCGGCACCCGGCAGACCGCCCCTTCGTCTGTGCGCTCCAGCAGAGCCTGGGCTGTGGCAATATCAAAGGAAATTCCGGTAACAGAGGGGACAATTTCCTTTGTCACCTTGTCTAGATAGGCATCAGCCTCCACTGTGTAAATTTCTTGATAGATAGCGTTAAAGTCCGGTTCGTCGGGGGCGGTAATTTGTGGCTCTATGGCAAACGAAGGTCCGCCCTCACCGCCGGATGCAACGGCCTGCAATATATCGGTTTTAATACGCTGGATGTCCACGCTCATGCCGGACACCCCCTTCACCAGCGTGAGGGTGTTCTCCTCCAGCTTATAGGTGGTCTGCTCCACCCCTTGGGTCAGATGATCCTCAATGTTTGCCACCATATCATCCACACCCTGCTCCCCCGCCTGGGAAAAGCGAACAGGTGCTTCCACATCGGTTCCGCCGAATACGGCCACCAAATATGCGGCGCCGCCGCCCAAAAAGCCATTTTCGCGGCCCAGGCGGTACGCCGCTTGTGTAACCGCCTCCGCGTCAATTTCCACGCTGCTGCCATTTACCTCGGCAGTACCGCCGGGATAGGAAAAGGAAATGCTCTGCTTTGCAAAGCGTGCTGCCGTCTCACGGCTCAGCTTGGCCCTGGCCTGGTCACGGCTCAGGCCGCCCAGCGGCACTCCGGCAGCCGTGGTATTGGGTAAAATAACACTGCTGCTGCCCACATAGGCGCACAGGCCGAAATAGCCGCCAATCACCAGGGCCAGCAGGGTGGCCACCACGGCAATACCTATTTTGCCTCCCAAGGAAGGCCCCTTCGAGGGCAAGACGCGCTTACCCGTTTTATGCTCCATATCGCCCATTTCTATCAACTCCAAAAAATGCGGTAATTCCCACTGCGTTGGTACATTATATGGGGTTTGTCCCCAAAAAGCAATTACAGATTGGTTACATAGCTTTTTGCTTCCCGGAGCGCCTCTTTACATCCCGGTGTTTTCGTTGTATCATATTTCTGTCTGCGATACAATATGTAATTCCTGATCTCGTTTCCCTTTATGGGCAAATTTTAATGTTTTTAAATAAAAAATCAATTTCTTTTTTTAATCTCTGTGATAACATAGAGTCAACGAACACACAAGACACGCTTTTACCATGTCTTGTTTTTATTAGGAGGGCGCTTCTTATGGCGTACGAGTACAACCATAACAGCAGTGGCAGCGGGGATAACAGCGATCTCATCTCCTGGATTATTGTGGTGGCGGCCCTGGTCATTTTTTGGCCGGTAGGTCTTTTTTTGCTGTTTCGAAAGCTTACGGGCAACCCGGTGGGGTCCTCCGGCACCGGACGAACCCGCTCCCAGCACCCCTATGACATCGAGCAGGATGCCGCCGGCCCCTACACCAAGAGCCAGTCCTCCAATCAGAGCGCCCAAAAAAGCAGCACCGCGGAAGATAAGGGCGGCGCTTACAGCTACAATTACAAATACCAGTACCGTTACCAGCCCCAGGGACAGCCTCAGGGACAGTCCCAGGCCAGACAACAGCCCAAAAGCAGCTATAAAAGCAAGCAGACCGCGCCCGGAATGCAGGGCGTACCCAATGCCGCCCGGTACAAGTACCGCAAGCCGGTGGATTTAAACAAGGGCAAGGCCATGACCATTTGGGGCGGTATTCTCACCGGAATTTTTGGTCTGTCCGCCATTACCACCATTCCCCTTATGCTGATGGAGGGCGGCTTTGGCGCATTTTTTGCCGCCGGAACGCCCATACTGGGTTTCCTGTCCCTCGGCATTATTCTGATGGTTACCGGCTCCCAGCGCACCCGCAAGGTCAAACGCTTTCGCAAATACCTGGCCCTTATCGGTAAGCGTGAGAGTATTGCCATCAGCAGTTTGGCGCAGGCCATGCCCGTCTCCTACCGCAACGCCTGCGACGATTTGCAGGAGATGCTGGACAAGGGCTATATTCCCACCGGCTACCTGGACATGAACAGCGGCCGTCTTATCCTCTCCGACGAGGGTCTGCGGGAAGAGCAGGCCCAGCCCGCGTCCCATGTGGAAACCGAGCCCGAGGAGGAAATTGCGGACAACAGCACCCTGCTGGACGAAATCAGCCAAATTAACGACTCCATTGCCGATGTGGATATGAGCCAGAAAATTGACCGTATCCGGGAAATTACCGCCAAAATTTTGGAGTATCAGCGCAAAAATCCCAGCAAGGCAGGGCAACTGCGCAGCTTCCTGAGCTATTATCTGCCTACCACACTAAAAATACTCCGGGCCTACGCCCAGATGGAGGCACAGGGCATCGAGGGCGAGAATATCAGGGCCGCCAAGAACCGGATTGAGGGCATGATGGATAAGGTGGTTGAGGGCTTTGAAAAGCAGCTCGACAAGCTTTTCCAGGATGACGCCATGGACATTACCACCGACGTTGAGGTTTTGGAGCGTATGCTGGATAAGGACGGTCTCTCCGGCGCGGGCGACATGTTCCAGATGGGCGGGTAACAAATAATTTAAGGCAACACCGCATAATTGCGTCCGCGGCGCTTTGCAAAAAATTCGCGTCATAAATTTGTTGTAAATTCTTGAAATCCGTCAGGATTCCGGCAAATTTACGCCTTTTTCTGACACAAATTTTTCTTGCAAATCGTCCTTGCCGAATTGTGCGGTATTGCCTTAAAAAATGCTCTGTGGATGTATCATTCCACAGAGCATTTTTTGTTGCTTATGCTTCCCCGGTCTTGGCCGGCGCGGCGGCGCCGGTGGGCGGCGTTTCTTTCAAATCTTCGTCCTCTTTAAGGTCATTCTCGGTAAGGGCCATCAGGTCTTCCTTCTTGGGGCTTTCCATTCCCGCCACCCGGTCGGACTGGCGGGAGACCGCCCTCTCGAAAATGTTGCGCACATCCCGGGCGTTGCCAAAGTTCTCATCCCGCTCGTCATAGAGGGCTTGAAAGCCGTCCTTGGCATAGGCTTGGGTGGCCTGGTCCAGTGTATAGCCGTGCTTTTCACACATGGAGCTGAAAATCTCCATAAGCTGCCCGCCGTTATAATCCTCGAAATAGAAATACTTGTTAAAACGGCTCTCCAGGCCGGGGTTGGCGTTAATAAAATTACCCATCAGCTCGGTATACCCCGCCACAATGACAATGAGGTCGGCGCGGTTATCCTCCATGCCCTTGAGAAGCGCTTCAATAGCCTCCTTGCCGAAATCATTGGGTGAGTCCTGGTTAGCCAGGGCATAGGCCTCGTCAATAAAAAGCACGCCGCCCAGCGCCTTTTGAATCACTTCATTGGTCTTAATAGCGGTCTGCCCCACAAAGCCGGCCACCAGCCCCGAGCGATCCACCTCAATGAGCTGCCCCTTGGAAAGCACCCCAATGGCGTGGTAAATCTTGGCCAGCAGACGAGCCACGGTGGTTTTGCCTGTGCCGGGGTTTCCCATAAATACCAGGTGCAGGCTCATGGGGGGCACGGGCAGCCCGGCCTCCTGCCGCAGCTTGCGCACCTTCACCAGGTTAATCAGGCTCTTAACGTCCTTCTTCACCTTGTCCAGTCCGCAGAGGCTGTCCAGCTCCGCCAAAAGCTCCTCCAGGCTGGGGGCGGGGGCCGCCTCCTCCTTGGGGACGGCCTCAGTTTGGCTGCTCCCCTCCCCCTGTGCGGCGGCCACCGGCTTGTCCGCAGGCTCTTGGGGCTTTGCAGGGCGCTTGGTAACAAAGTCCTTTACATCCAAGGGTGTCTTTTCCAGCTTAATGCCGTCCTTGGCACACAAACCGCTCATGATTTCGGCGGTCTGATTGACAAAGCCGGCCTCCTCCTCGCTGACAATATCATCCACAGCGGCAAAAAGGAGCAGCATAAGGGTCATTAAATCCACAAACCGACGGGATAGCTTCCCTCCCGACACCTTGTCGTAGGCACGCATACGCGCAAAAAAGGCGGGGGGGCGAAAGCCCGGATAGTCGGTCACGGCGGTGGAAAGTTCCCAAAAAAGAATGGATGGTACCGGATTGCCCTTGGTGTATATGGCATTATAGTACTCTACATGGCGGGGGGAAATGCTTTCTCCGTCCCGACCCCACACGCCCAGGGCGCAGGCCCGCATAAAGCTGTCTACCTCTTGGGTAAAGCGGATGCGCAGCTCCCCATCCCCAATTTGCCGCCGGAAGGCGGCCACGCCGTCGTCATACTGCTTATGCACCGCCGCAGCAGTCATGGAACCCTTCAATGCCCTCAACTCCTTATATTTACCGCTTTATTATACCCAAGTACGGATTGAGAATCAAGAAAAACCAGACTAGCGCATATCTGAACAGTAGCAAAATGCACAGAAACGCAGGATTTTTGTGTCAGGCAAGCCGATTTTTTGCAGCCACACTGACGTATAGCAAGGAAAATTGGCGCTACCTTGACGGGAAAAGACAAGTTTATGGGCCTTTTAAGGCGTTTCAGAATCGCTCTAAGGCAACACCGCACAATTGCGTCCGCGGCCCTTTGCAAAAAATTCGTCCTTGCCGAATTGTGCGGTGTTGCCTTCAATTCTTTTGTATCCGGCAGATCACCAAACCCATGGTATTTCTGCCCCCCAAATCTTAACAAAGGTTTACAAATCTTCGGAACCCGTTGACGATTTCCGTCGCAGCGTGTACTATTATGGTAACTGATATTATGTCATCTCCTACCCGGGAGACGGCACTACCATAAGGGGGCTACTCTATGCCAGCCAAACGACCCTCCGGTGCGCGGAGCGAAACCGTCCGCTGCGAGTTCTGCGGCGAAGACTATGCAATTACCTATAAACGCTGTCCCTTTTGCGAGGAGGATGAACCCACCCGTATTTTTCGCCGCCCTCAGGTGGCTCCCCCCTCCTCCCGTCCTGTTTTACGGCAGACAGAGGAGCCGGATGAGTACGAGGAGCTTCTCAATCGCCGCCCGCCCATTGTGGAGACGGATTCCCTTCCCCGCCGCAAACCCAGTCGCCGTGCTCTTGAGGAGGAGGATGAGTTGGATGACCTCCCTGCCCGCCGCAGGAGCCGCTATGACGACGATGAGGATGAGTATGAAGCCCCCCGCCGCAGACGGCGTGACGACGACTATGATGACGAGGACGACGATGACTACTATGAGCCCCCTCGCCGTCAGGGCCGCGACGGCGGCAAGCGGCTGGTGACCAATGAACGGGGCGGCGGCTACCGCCGTCGGGGCCCCGGTCCTGCTCAAATTATCGGCGCGGTTCTGTCTGTTGCTTTAGTTGCGGCAGCAGTGTACATTGTATTTCTTATTGTAAAGCCTCTTTTTGGCAAAGACGATTCCACACCGCCCTCTACTCCCGCACCGACCATTACCGCTACCGTCAGCCCCAGCCCCACCGTCGAGCCCAGCGAGGAGCCGGGCGGAGATGCGGTTATTCCCTCGGTTGACCCCGGCACACAGCCCCCCGTCATCGGCGGGGAGGAGAACACCCCGCCCCCGGTTACCACCACCATTCCCGCGGGGCAGACGGCCACCGGCTTTTCACTGGGTAAAACCGAATTTACCCTTAGCAATACCTACCCCACCTACCAGTTTAAGGTAACCTTTACTCCCGAGGGGAGCACCGGTTCCATCACTTGGCACAGCAGCAAGCCAAATGTGGTTTCGGTGGATGCAAACGGCAAGGTAACCGCACTGGCCCAGGGCGTTACCACCATTACCGCCACCATGGCGGGCGGCTACACCAGGGAGTGCATGGTGCGCAGTACCTTCGGCGGCACCCCTGCGGGCGGTGGCACAACGGCTCCCTCGGTCTCCCCGTCGGCCTCTGCCACCCCTCAGCCCTCGGTCCCCCCTGCGGGCAAGCTATCCTTTAACGTCAGCGGCGGCACCGACTTTACCCTCTCCGGTGTGGGTGACAGCTGGCCTCTAAAGGTCAAAAACGCCGTGGGTACCCCCACTTGGAGCATTGAGGACTCCTCCATTGCCACCATTTCCGATACCGGAAGAGTTACCGCAGTGGCAAAGGGCACCACAAAAATTACCGCAAAAGTGGACGGGCAGACCCTGGAGTGTACCGTCCGAGTGAGTATTCCGTAATCTCTATGGGACATTTATGATCTTTCCCGCAGAATTTTGTCCATTTCCCCGATTGACATAAGGTTCACAATTCATTATGATTATCCGGCAAGATAGATAGTCTAACATAAGGAGGTCATCCCATGATCTATTCCACCGAAGTGCAGCACATGTGTCCCATTGCCAAGGGCCCCAATCATGGCCCCGCCCCCATTCCCGAGGAAGGCAAATGGGTTCAGGCCAGAGAAGTAAAGGACATCAGCGGTCTCACCCACGGCGTGGGCTGGTGCGCCCCCCAGCAGGGTGCCTGCAAACTCACCCTTAACGTGAAGGACGGCATTATCGAGGAGGCTCTGGTGGAGACTCTGGGCTGCTCCGGCATGACCCACTCCGCCGCCATGGCTTCTGAAATTCTCCCCGGCAAGACCTTGTTGGAGGCCCTGAACACCGACCTGGTGTGCGACGCCATCAACGTTGCCATGCGCGAACTGTTCCTGCAAATTGTCTATGGCCGCACCCAGACTGCTTTCTCCGAGGGCGGCCTGCCCATCGGCGCTTCTCTGGAGGATCTGGGCAAGGGTCTGCGCAGCCAGGTTGGCACCATGTTCGGCACCCGCGAGAAGGGCCCCCGTTACCTGGAGATGGCCGAGGGTTACGTCACCCGTATCGCCCTGGACAGTGACAACGAGATTGTTGGCTATGAGTTTATGAACCTGGGCAAGCTTACCGACGCGCTGAAGAAGGGCACCGACCCTGCCGAGGCTGTCGAGAAGGCCATGGGTTCTTACGGTCGTTTTAACGAAGAGGGTGTCAAGCACATTGACCCCCGCCACGAATAAGAAGAGGGAGGACGAAAAACATGGCTCTGTTTGAAAGCTACGAGAGAAGAATTGAGAAGATTAACGCTGTCCTCGCTCAGTACGGTATCCAGTCCGTTGAGGAGTGCCGCGAGATTTGCAAGGCCAAGGGCTTTGACCCCTATGAGATTACCAAGGCCATTCAGCCCATCGCCTTTGAGAACGCCTGCTGGGCTTACGCCGTAGGCGCCGCCATCGCCATCAAGAAGAATGTCAAGACCGCCGCCGAGGCTGCCGAGGCCATTGGCATCGGCCTTCAGGCTTTCTGCATCAACGGCTCTGTGGCCGAGGACCGTAAGGTCGGCATCGGCCACGGCAATCTGGGTGCTATGCTCCTGCGGGACGAGACCCAGTGCTTCGCCTTCCTGGCCGGCCACGAGTCCTTTGCCGCCGCCGAGGGTGCAATCGGCATTGTCCGCAACGCCAACAAGGCCCGTAAGACTCCCCTCCAGGTTATTCTCAACGGCCTGGGCAAGGATGCCGCCCAGATTATCAGCCGCATCAACGGCTTTACTTACGTCCAGACCCAGTTTGACTACGGCACCGGCGAGGTGAAGGTGGTTCGCGAGAAGGCCTACTCCGCCGGCGAGCGCGCCAACGTCCGCTGCTTCGGCTGCGACGACGTGCGTGAGGGCGTTGCCATTATGCACATGGAGCACGTTGACGTGTCCATCACCGGCAACTCCACGAACCCCACCCGCTTCCAGCACCCTGTTGCCGGCACCTATAAGAAGGAATGCATGGAGCAGGGCAAGAAGTACTTCTCCGTGGCCTCCGGCGGCGGCACCGGCCGCACCCTGCACCCCGACAACATGGCCGCCGGCCCCGCCAGCTATGGCATGACCGACACCATGGGCCGTATGCACTCCGACGCGCAGTTTGCGGGCTCTTCCTCCGTCCCCGCTCACGTGGAGATGATGGGCTTCCTGGGCATGGGCAATAACCCCATGGTCGGCGCTACTGTGGCTGTGGCGGTTGCTGTGGCCGAGAGCATGAAGTAAACCAACACCAAAAATGGGTTTGCCTTATGGCGAACCCATTTTTCATGCGCCGGAGCCGGTACGCCGACCATGTCCGTGCCGCCAGGCACGTCCAAGCGTTTTGCGCAGCAAAACCTTGATGTCGGGCGAATTCACTTCGCCCGAGCAGATATGATAGACGGGTACCCAAAGTCGCTTGCCACTTTGGGAGCGGCGCTACCGTGGCTGTGGCGGTTGCTGTGGCCGAGAGCATGAAGTAAGCTGTCACTCAAAAATGGGTCTGCCTTATGGCGGACCCATTTTTTATATATACCACCGCACACCGAAAAGTTTCCCCGCGGATTTTTTATGCTATAATGGAAAAAAGAGGTGACTGCTTGTGCTTGTGTACTGTCTTATGCTGCTGGACGACCCGGATGACGCACCGCTGATGCGCGAAATGTATGAACTATACCATGAAAAGCTCTTAAAATACGCCCTAGGTCTTCTCAACAGCCCCCATGATGCGGAGGACGCGGTACAGGCCGCGTGGGAGCGGGTCGCCCGGCATTTCCCCACCGCGAAAAAATATTTTTTGAAATCCCGTTCGGTTTTCCTTTCCTGGTTCGTTATTATAGTGAAGAACCTGGCTATTGACGAGCAACGGAGGAGAAATAGAATGACAGAATTCCCCGTGAATTGGGAGCAAACCGACCACGAGACCACCGAGACCCGGAGCGAGGCCCGCGCCCTGTGGTGCGCCATCCGCTCTATGCCGGCAAAATACCGCACTGTTATGGAGCTTCGCCTCATTAATGAGTGCAGCTTTCCCGAACTTGGAAAAGTAACGGGGCTGAGCGAGGACGCTGCCCGTATGCGCTACAACCGTGGGCTGGATATTCTGCAAAAAACACTGTGGGAGGAGGGGGTCATCCATGGAAAGGACCGCATTTGAGGAACAGGTACGCCACGCACTTCTTTACATGAGTTATCAAGAGTTAGAATATTTTTCGGCCCAGGCCGACACAATTGCCTACGCCCCCTCCCCGCGATACTTGGCTTGGGAGCAAAAGTTTTTGGCCGCTCCCTTTGCATAGCCTGACCAGTGTAATCCGAACCCGCCCCAGCACCTGATTTCCCGCGTCTGGGTTCGTTATCCTCCTCGCCTTACAGCAAGTAGGGCTTCGTCGTCCGCCTTCCCAGCCGCGTGAAATCAGGCTCTGGGGTGCCGTGCAGTTCAGCAGGAGCAAATTTTTGTCAGCGCAAGGAAAAGGGCGCAGGTAATACTGACGTATTGCCAAGTCGTTTTCTGCGGCGTTGGCGGAAATTTGCCCAGCTGGACCGGGTTCGGACTACACTGGTCAGGCTATACGAAAAAGCGGGCACGGCCCCTGTGGCAGAGAGTTTTGCAGACTGTCGCCTGTGTGCTTTTGACGGTTTCCGTCGCCTTCGGGGGCGTGATGGCGGTGAGCCCCACCGCCCGCGCATGGGTACAGCAGATTATCGCGCAGTGGTTCGGGGAATACGCCCGGTTTTCCTTTAGCGGCAATACCGGGCAGGAGACGGGCGAGTGGAAAACCACCTGGCTGCCCGACGGGTTTGAGCTGGTGGAGGAAATTGACGCACAACCATTAACTAATGTTGTTTACGAAAATAGTGACGGTGCATTTATTCGCTTAATTTATGGGCCTGCCGTAAGTGCCGTGTTTGGCGCAGACAGTGAGTATCAAAATTATGAGAGAGTTTTTGTTAACCAAACTACCGCCTATCTGCTGTGCGCCACGGTTCAGGGCAAGTCCAGCTCTTTGGTGTGGGCCGATTTTACAGGTGAAGTAGCTTTTAAGTTAACTACCACAGGCGATGCCGAGGATTTAATTCCGCTCGCGGAGGGTGTTCAAACAATTAAATAAATTATTTTGCAAAATTCTGTTCGGTTTTGCCCTTCTCGTTCGTTATATAAGTGAAGGCAAAAAACAGAAGCGGAATTTGCCTATCGAAAAGAGAGGAATGATTCCAATGCAGAAGAAAGTAAAAGCGTTTTCCCTGGCGGTACTCCTGGCTCTGTCCCTTACCGTGTCGGCCCTGGCCACTATCACCCCACCGCAAACTGTGGCGTACTTATCTACGGTTATGCCGGTACCAACAAAATTGTGGTCAAAACCACGCTGGAGCGGTATAACGGCAGTGGCTATTCCACGGTAAAAACCTGGGAGCAGACCGTCAACAGCAGCAGCTATTCCCTGGGCGGTACCAGCGCTAACTGCGTTAAGGGCAGCTACCGCCTCCGCGTCAACGCCAGTGTCTACAATGTCAACGGCACCAGCGATGTTATCAGCGAGTACGCTACCGCGACGTATTAATCGGCTAACGGGATGTAAGCCAAAAGAACTGTCGCCCATTTTTCAATGTCCCTGGCTTCTGTCTTTGATTTTCTTGCCAACAATAAAAGGTGGCTTTCTATGATGAAAAAAATTATTTCTTATGTTCTGGCTCTTTCTATATCTTTTACTGCGCTATCATTGCTTAGTATTACTAGCGCGTCTGCCAGCAGCATTACCGAACAGGGTTCTTACTATGTTGAAAGAATAACCCCCACCACCCAAGAGGATATGGATAAGCGTGTACAATTTAGTGTGCAAGAAATTTTGAACAAAACTCAGGCCTCCGAAAATATAAGTCGAGATGTGAACAATCCTGATCATTGGCGTTATGAATACGGAACCCCTGTTTACAAAACTGTCAGTGGTTATGCAGGCAATCAACTCCCAGGAGGGTATAGCTTCCCTAGTGGTGGTTCGCTATTCTATGATCCATCAAGCGGCCCCGACGTCAGTTTTAGCCTCTCTATTAATGGTGAAATTTTTAGCAGTTCTATTAACATTGGTGAATACAGACCGGAGGGCGGATCAATTACAGGCATGTCAGTTAACATACCCGCAGACAAAAATTATTATAAAATTTGGGTTGAAAAGACAGTAAAAGTTACTCCTTTTACTTCCTACAACTGGGATGACTTTAATAAAGTGTGGGTTAAATATTATTCCAGCTATGATAAAGTTGAGTATAGTTATCGCGCTTATCCGGTGAAACAATGAGCTACATTAAAAAATACTGTACCCAATTTATTATAGTATCACTACTGCTTACTATCATCGTTCTGCTTGGCATGTTATATACAAATTCCGCCACACACATAACAAAAATTGTCGGCACATATTGCGTCGGCCCAAACGAGGGTGTACAACGCCCTGCACTGGTTTTTGAGGATGATACTTATACTTTTTTGATGGATGGTACCTACTTAAAGTACGGCCACTCGTTACTTCTTGAAACGGGGACCATCTCCCATGAGGAGGGCTATGTATTTCGACTAACCTCCACAAAGGGCGAGGTTCACGAAATTATGTTTATCGATCAGGTCGTCTATGAGCAAGACGCAAGTGGGCTTTATGCAAAATATCTTCTGCTCACTGAACTGCCTGCGGTACAAAGCCAAGAAGACGGTTTCCACGACCCCATTCGCTAAGAGGAGTGTCCACGGCTTTTGTGCAGCAAAGCCTTAAAGCAGGGGACTATCCCAATATATATGCCGCCAGTCCAAGCTATAGTAATTCTGATGACGTTGCCATTCAGTATCACAACACCTCTCCCGAAGTAGAACTTCCGTTGTATGGAACCACAGGGGGACTCGATATCTCATTTTAACACAGCGATGTCCTATTTTTGGCAACCTAAAAGGGGGTGCTAGTTAGTGGAATTAAAAAAGGTTAAAAAATATTGTCTTATTTCTATAGTAGTACTCTTTCTGTCCGCTATTTCCGGGATACTTGTACCGTCCCTGCGATATATTGCAGCCATTATCGGTACCATCGCAATCATCGGCTGGGGTGCATTAATGCTTATTTATTGGAGATGTCCGAGCTGCAGTCGAAGCTTGCCGTATTACGGTTTTTGGGGAATTCGTATCTGTCCATACTGTGGGGAGTTGCTTGAGCAGTAAAGGACACGCAGAAGACAAGGGGACGGTTAACGTGTACCCCCGTCTCCTAGGGGGGACACCTCCCAGTCCGTGCAATATTATATATATAAGGACAGAATGGTTTATTGGAATCTTGGCTTCTATCAAATGTTCTATTTTATATCCTATAAAATTAGCACAACCACCGATCTGGCTCAAATAACCAGTCCAGCGCCGCTGATGTCAGGAGTTGCCCTTGACCCACTTGGACAGCATACATTTGGGAGTTCCTCTGGAAAGCTTACACAGGAATACGAGACAAGCACAAAACCGGCAAGTGCTTACAGTAAAGGCACATTTAAATACTTGGGCAACGATATGTGGTATCCGTATCTATATGTTTCGATTGACCATGGCTCAGTAACTGTCAGTGTTGACAGCGAGGGGATAGCCGGCTAATTGTTTACAAGGTCATAAGCTTTATGTAGTTGTAGGCTATTCCTGTCACATAATTTAACACGGCGCAGAGGTAACTGTTAAAATTTCTATGTTCAACGGAAAGGAGCAAGCTCAAAATGAAAAGAAAGCGCCATGAGTGGTGTGGACTTCTTCCCGCACTTCTGATTCTTGTGGTGTTAAGCAGCTGTGGGAAGGCTGACATTGACAAGGGGCTACTCAAAAAGACAGTCTCCTCCCTTGATGCACTTGAGACACTTGAAATCGGCGGCTGGCGGCAGGACTACTATCTCTCCGACAAGGAAGGAAAAGAGCTTCCGGCGCAGTCATTGGAAGTCTGGTTTCGACCGTCCGGAGAAGCTGTGGATTGGTACACAGGCTCCAGCACCTATGGCGATAGCGGCTTAGTTTTTATAAAGAGCGAGATAGCCCAGAGGGGCAATACCATATATCGGCAGTTTAGCAGTGGAGATACGATAACACCATGGGCGGTATCCCATGAGTTTATTTCCAGCGAGATAGGGTCCCCTGATATTGAATTTATAGATGAATCGGAGGATTATGAGTTCTTCCGCATGGCTGAAGACGGAAGCATCGTGTACGCCTATTCCCAGACAGGGCTGGACGCTTACCACGCGGGACAGGTAGAGCAGGCGAAGCGTGCGGAAATTTATACGGAAATTGACGGTCAGCCAATGAGCGAGGAGCAGCAGGCCGCGCAGGAGCAGAATCATGCATATGCCATTGCTGTGGCAGAGCAATCCAAAATCACAGCCCTTTCCGGGACTGTCGTGTTGGATGCGGAGGGAAATCTCCTCCGCCATGATATGTCCCTCACCAGAGAAATCCCTGAACTGGAGCTGAACACAGAGGGACGCTTGGTTGCGGGCTCCACCCGGACAGGCGAAATGAGAATTGTGACCGAGATTTTAGCCCACACTGACACAGAGGTGGCGCAAGAGCTGGCCGTGCGCTTTGCTGACCTGCCCACAAAGCCATAAGACAGGGGACGTAAGCCACGGAGATGGTTCTTCTGGCATATAAATAAAGAAATGAGGCAGAGAAATAAAAAACTTATATCGTTTCTCCTCACTATTGTCATGGTCTTTTTACTTTCAGTATTTTGTTTTGCAGCAGAGTCGGTTCCTCCCACAGCGGGCGAACTAGAATGGAAACAAATGATGGATTTAGCTGAGGAGACTTTTCCTAAGCTAAAGGCAGACATGCAACAGTCAATGGCATCCCTGCTTAGTAAAACGCCAGCTTTCAAGCGTGGTACATGCATGTAACATCAGTAGTACAGGTATTTAGCCTAGAGTTTAGCTTACATATTCCACAATGTTTTTGGGAGGTTATATGAAACGAGTACTTGCATGCGCTCTTTTTTTCTGCTCCATATTGCCGCTTACCTCGTGCGGTGCCGGAAAAGCAGAAACAGTTGCCACGGTTCAAGCTGCGCTGGCGCAGGCCGACGCCTTGGACAGCGTAGCTGTTACCATAGTGACAACCACTACGGTAACAGCGGAAACCGGCGCAGAGAGCACTTCAAAAAGCACGAGAACCTGTTGGCGCAAGGGCAATGACACAATTCAGCAGTTCGAAATGCCAATTCTTGATGGCGGCAATCAAGATGAAGTGCCGACTGTTTTTGCTACCATAGACGGCACCTCATATCGAAAGGCAGGAACAGAATGGCAGGCGGCGGATGCATTAGACTTTAGCTGGACACCGCTATCGGACGTGCCAAGTGATGCGGAGCAGTACACCATAGAGCAGGATGGAGATGCATTTACCATCAAGCTTACGTCTGAGGCATTGAGTCAGCAACTCCAAAAGGACATCGAAGAAGCGAAAGCCCTGGCGGATAAGATGACAGCAGAAGGCCGTGAAGCCGAAGCAAACGCGCAGTTCATCTTAATAGAGAACTTGGAAAAATCCCGTATCCGCCAGCACGATATTACGGTTTCCGTTAATAATTCCCAAACGGCAACAGGATGTACGTCCCATTTAATTTTTGAAGGATATTCCATTGAACAAACACCGACAGGAGCGCTTGTTTCAGGGGCGGCTTTGACAACAGATTTGACGGTGGAGTGGAAAATTACCAGTACAGATAAAGAGGACATCAGTGCCAAAATGGCTGAATACTGGGACAAGTAGGACACGGGGACTGTTTTGGACGCAATCTATTAAAAACACAAAGAGACGGCGACACAAAAATGTGTCGCCGTCTCTTTGTGTTTTACCCTTGTCACGCTCTCGTTGGGCGCATTACGGCGCGGGGCTTCTCTCCCACTCCGAGCAATAAACCCTGTGGGACTTCCGTGAGCCGTCCCGCCTGGGCTTTGCCCGTCGCTCCGGGCCATCCGTACCTATGCGCCTACGCGGAGCACTTCTTACACTTCCATGATCACTGGCAGAATCATGGGGTTGCGCTTGGTCTTTTTATAAAGATACCCGGACAGGTCGTTTTTAATCTGGGTTTTAAGGGCTGCCCAATCCTTGGCGCGGCGCTCCTTACAAGATTCAATTGCGTCCAGAGTAACGTTTTTCAGTTCCTCCATCAGCCCTTCGGACTCCTTGACGTAGACAAATCCGCGGGTGATAATGTCGGGCCCGGACACCAAGGCGCCGCTCTCACCGGACATGGAGGCCACCACCACAATCATGCCGTCCTCGGCCAAATGCTTGCGGTCCCGAAGCACCACGCTGCCCACATCCCCCACGCCGTAGCCGTCCACAAAGACACGGCCCGCTGGTACCACGCCGTTAAGCTTGGCACTGGTGGGAGTAAACTCCATAACCTTACCAATGTCGCTGATGAGAATGTCGTTGGGATCCATGCCCATCTCACGGGCCAGCTTGGCGTGGGTTTTCAGGTGCCGCTGCTCGCCGTGGACGGGGACAAAGAACCGGGGCTTGACCAGGGCATGGATAATTTTCAGCTCGTCCTGGCAGGCGTGACCCGAGACGTGGAGGGCGGCCTCCCGCTCGTTAACGACATCGGCCCCCTTGCGATAGAGCTCGTTGACCACGCTGCCGATGGCATTCTCGTTGCCCGGAATGGCCGAGGCCGAGATAATTACCCGGTCACCTGCCTGAATATCCACCTGCTTATGGGTAGAAAAGGCCATACGGGTGAGGGCAGACATGGTCTCTCCCTGGCTGCCGGTAGTAATAATGCAAACCTTGTTCTTGGGCAGGGACTTGATATGGTTTACATCCACCAGCATTCCGGCGGGCAGTGTCATATATCCCAGCTCCGTGGAGACCTTTAGGGCATTTTCCATACTGCGGCCAATGACGGCCACCTTGCGCCCGTACTTGGCGGCCACCGAAATAATCTGCTGAATACGGTCCACATTGGAGGCGAAGGTGGTAACAATGATCCGCTCCTCACACCCGCGGAACAGGGCGTCAAAGCTGGCACCCACGCTCTTTTCACTCTTGGTAAAGCCGGGTCGCTCCACGTTGGTGGAGTCCGCCAGCAGGCACAAAACGCCCTCCTTGCCCAGCTGGCCGAAGCGAGCCAGGTCAATCATGCCGCCGGAGACAGGGGTGGGGTCAATCTTGAAATCACCGGTATGCACACACATACCTACCGGGCACTTAATGGCAAAGCTTACCGCGTCGGCAATAGAGTGGTTGGTATGAATGAACTCCACGGTAAATTTACCGGCTCGGACGGTCTCCCCCGCCTCGCAGGTGGTCATTTTGGTCTTATCCAGAAGCCGGTGCTCCTCCAGCTTGAGCTTTACCAGTCCCGCGGTCATACGGGTGGCATAAATGGGGGCCTGCACCTCGCGCAGCAGGTAGGGCAGAGAGCCAATGTGATCCTCATGCCCGTGGGTGAGAAAGATCCCGCGAATGCGGTCCTTGTTCTTGATGAGATAGGAAAAGTCAGGGATGACCACATCGATGCCGTACATATCGTCATCAGGAAAGCCCATACCAACGTCGACCACAATCATGTCGCCGCCGTACTCATATACCGTCACGTTCTTGCCGATCTCATTGAGACCGCCAAGGGAAGTAATTTTCAGTTTTTCAGCCATATTGTTGTAATAACACTCCTTCATAAATTATGTACATGGGAGCGCAGCAAAGCAAAGACGATGAATTCCACACTTTCCGGCCCTGCCTCGCCGGAAAAAGGGAACTTTTCGCCGCTTTCACTTCCATGTTTTTGCCTTATCAAAAGCGCGTTCGCGCCTAAAGCCAAATCAAAGCTCAACCCCGCGGGGGAGCATATTGACGGTATCACATGCCGCTCGGCGCGTCCCGCGCCGGGGCTAAAATCTCAGCGCGTGGGCACGCAGTGCCCACATGCGCGTATCATAACTGCTTTGCGGTCATGATACCACAAACGCAAAGCGTTTCGTGGTACATGGCATCGCCGGCGGTTCTCTGCGAAGCAGAGGAGCCGGTCGTGTCGAAAACCAAGTATCAAGTATCATAACTGCTTTGCGGTTATTATACCATATTATTGCAGCAAAGTATACATCTATTTTGTATGGTCAGAATCAGAAACCGGCACAAAAGATACCGTTACAGGACGGCAAGTGCGGCCCCGCGCTGGGTGCAGCGGCACGTCGGAACCGCACTTTTTGTTGGGTCGGTGCGCTCACCGACCATCGCTCCCCTTATCCAATTCGCGCACCCGCCGGGTGTAAAAATCGCATAACTCGGCGGCGGTTTCCTCGGTAAAACCCTCGCCCACCACCCGCAGGGATGGGCGGCGGGTTAGGGGGGCGATATATACCCAGCCGTCACCCACGTTCAGACGCAGCCCCTCCCCTGCCTGCCGGGCTTCCGGCTCGGTCTCGTAAAGAGCTTGCATCATATCCCCCCGGCTGCTTTGCAGGGCTACCTCCCGCCGCTGAGTGGCAAAACGGGGGGCACGGCTATTGAGGGACTTCAGGCGTTCTCCCGTTCTTCCCATATGCGCGCAGAGTGCGGCGACAGCAAAGGCCGCGTCCCGCAGGGTGGGCTGGGCAGCATAGCGCTCCTCTGCCTCCCTGCCGTCCCGTCCCAACCGAAGCACCGTACCCCCATGGGAAAGCGCCAGCAAATCGATAGCTCCCGGGGCGGCAGGGGGTACCGCGATTCGGCGCACTCCCCCTTCCAGCTCTAACAGCACCGCTAAGGTAAGCACCCGCTCGGGCGGCAGATACTCCCCATCCTCATCCCAGGCTGCCAGGTAAAACCCTCCGTGCAGGGCGGCAAAGGCAGGGGTCTTGGGCAGCCGCTCCCGAAGAACCCGGCACCCCAGCAGAGTCAATGTCTGAGCCAGTATCCCGTCCGCAAGACTGTCTCCCGGCACCGACACCGACAGCTCACGCCCGCTTCGTCCCAGTCCCCGCACCGCATCAGCGGCATAGGCGGCCCCCACGCCGCTCAGATTCTCCCACCTGCCAATCCGCCCGGCCGGCATACGCCGCACTTCGCCCCTAAGAAGGGCGCCCTCCAGCTTTCGCTCCCTGGCCCGCCCCAGAGGCAGACCATTGCGGCCGCTCAGGTGGAGAAAGGCCTGCTCCCCCTCCTGCTCAATAAACAGCGCCACAGGCAGGTCGTACCGGGACGCAAACCAGGCGCCCACAGCCGAGGTGGGACCGTCGTGACAGAGCACCTGCCCGCCCGCTGCGGTCACTCCGCTCCCGGCGGCTCGAGCCAGCATTTCCGCTCCCGCACCGCCGCTGTGCCCTAACCCCACCTGTCCCTCGGCCCCCAAGGCATTACCCAGCAGAAGAATCAGCTCCGGAGTCAGCTCCTCTCCCACAGTGCCGCGAATAACTCCGCCGTCGCTGAACTTCATCGGCTCCCGCAGTCCTCCGGTGGTGATGCTGGCGGTAAGTCGGCTGCCTGTCTGTGCTGCACGGCCCGGCCAGAGCTTGACTCCCTCCATTAAAATGGCGTCCTTTCCCACGGTAGCATTCTCACCCAGCACCGTACCCTCATTCAGCACCGCACCTGTCCCCACAGAGGAATTTTGACAGAGCACCGCCCCATACAGAGTGGCCCGATCCGCCACCTTAGCGGCATGGAGCACGGTTCGCTGCACCAGCGCGTGGCTGCCCACAGTGCTCCCCGCGCCCAGTGAAGCAAGCGGGCCGATAAGACTTCCTCCGCCTATGGTCACATTTGGGCCGATATAGCAGGGCGGCACCAGCTCCACATCCCCGGAAACGGGACTTGCGCACCACACCCCCGGTACGGCCTTGGGCGCATTTAACTCCAGCTCCACCTTACCCGTCAGCGCGTCTGCCACGCATTGGAGATAGGCCGCGCCGTCACCCATGTCGCACCAATAGCCGTCCACGGCGGTGCCATACATAGCCTCTTCTTTGGCCAGCAGGAGGGGGAACAAATCCTTGCCGAAGTCGTAGGGCTTATTGGGCGGAACCAGTGCCATGGCCTGTGCCGTCAGAAGATAAATGCCGGTGTTCACCATGTTGGTGAGCACCTCACCCCAACCCGGCTTTTCCACAAACCGCTGCACCCGCCCCTCCTCATCGGTAAGCACTAAGCCGTACTCCAGGGGCGTAGGGTGGCGGTAGAGCACCAGCGTAGCCGCCGACCTTCTGGTCTTGTGAAAACCCATGGCGGCAGAGAGGTCTAAGTCGCACACCGCGTCGCCGCTGATGACCAGGAAGTCATTTTCCCCCAAGTGGCTCATACAGTTTTTGACGCTGCCGGCGGTACCCAGGGGCTCCGTCTCTACAAAGTAGGTGAGCTTTACCCCAAGCTCCTCACCGTCCCCGAAATAATCCACGACCGTTTGTGGCATGTATTGAAGGGTGACACAAATATCGGTGATGCCATGCTTTTTGAGCAGGGTAATAATGTGCTCCATCACCGGCCGATCAAACAGGGGCGTCATGGGTTTGGGCTGCCCCAAGGACAAGGGCCGCAGCCGCGTACCCTCGCCGCCTGCCATAATGACTGCTTTCATGGAAATACCGTCCTTTGCATTTTGGTATTCCCTATTCTTTCCCTCCTGCAAAAAAATAACCCGCCAATTGCGCAAAGGACTTCCCTTTTGGGCCTAAATAAGGTATGCTTTTTGTATGGAAAAAGAAATGCTTCAAAGTATCATACAAGCAGCCTATGAAGGCTGGGCGGAAAATACCTTTGCCCCCTTTGGCTTGGGAGACGGCCCTATTTGGGAGCCGCCTCTCTTTGGCATTGCCGCCGGGGATGACCCTATTTTTACCCACTACAAGCAGGTTATCGGCTCCTTTCACTGGGCGCCGGGGGAAATCTGGGCCTTGGCACGGCCCGATGACGCTGTTCCCCCCGCAGATCTTACCGTCCTTACGCTCTGTTTTCCCCAGGCTGTGGAAACTGTTGACGACCAGCAGGTGGCGCAAGGTCTGCCCGCCCCCCGCTGGGTCTTTGCCCGCAACTCATGGAACAGCATTCTTCCCTCCCTGTCCCGGAATTTGCTGACCCTGCTGACTCAGGCGGGCATTGACGCGGTGGCCCCTGACCAATTGCCCCAATTTTCCATGGTGCAGGATGACGTTCACGGTCTTTGCTCCCGCTGGTCCCACCGTCATGCTGCCTTTGCCTGCGGCTTGGGCACCTTTGGCCTGTCTGACGGCTTTATTACCCGGCGGGGCATGGCAGTGCGCTTTTTTACCCTTGTGCTGCGTGGCCGCTGGCCCGCCGACCCCCGCCCTACGGAAAATCCGTACGGCTGGTGCCTTTACTATCAAAACGGCTCCTGCGGAGCCTGTATTGTCCGCTGTCCCGCCGAGTGTGTCACCACCGCAGGCCACGACAAGGCCGTGTGCCAGGCCGCGCTAGGCCGCTGCTATGACGCCTATCAAGTGACCCCCGGCTTTAACCCCGAGGTGGAAGCCGGCTGCGGGCTTTGTCAGGCTGCTGTGCCCTGTGCCCGCCGAAAGCCCGGAAAGGAGTAGCTATGGAGGAATTAAAACCCGGAAAATATCGACATTTTAAGGGCGGCGAATACCGTCTGCTCTGCACCGCGAAGCATTCCGAAACACTTGCCCCCATGGTGGTCTATCAGGCCCTTTACGGCGAAAAAGGCGTCTGGGTCCGTCCCGCTGAGATGTGGAATGAGCAGGTGGAGCGGGACGGCTACACCGGGCCCAGATTTGCATATATAGGAGAATAGGCATGAACATTCAAATTTTCGGCAAATCCAAATGCTTTGATACCAAAAAGGCCGAGCGCTACTTTAAAGAGCGGCGGATTAAGGTGCAGTCCATTGACCTTGTAAAATACGGCATTAGCAAGGGGGAGCTGCAAAGTGTAAAGAATGCCGTGGGGCTGGACGCACTGATTAACTGGAACCACCCCGATGCCGCCCTGCTTAAATACCTGGCCTATGACCAGGATAAGTTTGAAAAGCTGCTGGAGGACCCCCGCCTTTTGAACACCCCCCTGGTTCGCAACGGCAAGTGCGCAACCGTGGGCTATCACCCCGAGGTGTGGAAGGGCTGGGAATCCGTATAAATTCCATAATAAAAATGATCGGGGTACACCGCAGTTTATGGGGACACACTTTAAACCGTGGTAAGCTGGGTGGTATTTTGACTTTCAGATAGAGAGGGAATGGATGAGTGTATTAAGCGGCATCAATTTTACTTTTGTTCTTTTTTTTGGCATTGCCCTTACCTTGTCCTTTGCGGATATTGAGCCTGGGAAAAATAAGAAGGACTACGCTTTCATATTCTGCGCCTTTGGTATCATTCAGGGCGTTACTTATATAGCCTTTGGAGAGATGATTTTATTTAAGTCCTATCCGCTTCTAACCCATCTTCCATTGCTTTTATTGCTCAAATACCACTATAAGAAAAATCTTTATCACGCCGGAATTGCTGTGCTTTCTGCATACTTATTTTGTACGCCAAGAAAATGGATCGGTACATTTGTTTCGTGCTTTTGGAGTTATAACACTGAAGTTTCTTATCTTGTGCAGATTTTGATAACCATTCCGCTTTTGATAGTGATTATCAAATATGTTTCTCCCTATGTTGCATGGTTAAAGTTTGAAAGCAATAAAATATTGAGGCTTTTTATATCAGTTCCGCTGATATATTATTTTATAGAATATGGCATCACTGTGTACTCCGAATTGCTTTATAACGGTGGTGCGGCTGTTGTTGAATTTATGGATGCTTCTATCGTGACCGTTTATTTTATTTTTTCAATCATTTATCTGAGAACGCTGTATGAGAAAAAAGAAATTGAGGTTGAGCACACCGTCTTAACCTTAATGGCAAATAATTTTGACAAGGAAATAAAACAGCTTCAAATAATCGAACGGCAGTCTGCTATCTACCGCCACGATTTAAGGCACCATATGAACTATTTGAATGCTTGTATTACAGAGAACAAATTGCAGGACGCGGTGCAGTACATCCACCAAACCTGCACCGATGTAGACAATATGACACTACAGAGATATTCGGATAATGAGCCTGTCAACCTTATCCTATCCTCCTATGTTGGTAAAGCAAAGGAAAGAGAGATTCAAATTGAAGTCAATGTTACCGCTACGGATTTCTCAAGATTTCAGATTACCGACCTCTGCAGTTTGCTTGCCAACGGGCTTGAGAATGCAATCCACGGCTGTGAGCAGTTGGCAGACAACAAGGGACGCTTTATCCGCGTACGCATTTACGAAAAAAATAACAGGCTTTGCCTAGAAATACGCAACAGCTTTGCCCATGAACCTGTATTTGAAAACAAAGTGCCTGTGTCTCAAAAGGCCGGACATGGCATCGGCGTCAAAAGTATGATTCACGTGGTTGAAAAGTATGATGGAGTGTACGGGTTTTCGGCAAAGGATGGCGAGTTTCGTTTTCAGATGTCGATGTAGCGGAAAAGGCACCGTCAAGATATGCGGCGGGATTAGAGGTTCCTTAAACACTAAAAAGCCACTGTCCTATACATAAAGGACAGTGGCTTTTTCCGTATTCAGTTTGCTTTTCTTAAATTGTTCCTGTGGGACTGTGAACTTTCGCGGCCTTATCGCAGTTTGGAAGCCCGGGCCATGCTCCCCTTTAAATCAGTGTAAATGTCCCGGTAGAGCTTATAATACTCATTGTAGCGGCTATGCGCCTCCGGATTCGGAACAAGCTCCTTATCCAGCACCCGCCATGTTTTTAGGTCATCCACCGTTACCACACCGGTACCTAGTCCGGCCAGCATTACGTC
Organism: uncultured Pseudoflavonifractor sp.; assembly: GCA_964504285.1. GTDB lineage: Bacteria > Bacillota > Clostridia > Oscillospirales > Oscillospiraceae > Pseudoflavonifractor. Next base: position 5,527 of record CAZDDZ010000011.1, on the reverse strand, counting down.
GCCCAGATTTGCCTCTACATCGTGAATGGGGCAGATAACCTTTTTCCCCGTCACATCGGCAAAAATCTGTTTCCAGAGTGGAGACTTGCTTACCCCGCCCGCCAAAAGAATACGCTCCCCTACGTCAGCGCCGCAGGATTCCATGGTATGGCGCAGGGAGTAGGCCACCGCCTCCAAAAAGGCACGGTAAATATGTGCCCTGGTATGCACCAGCGACAGTCCGAAAATGACTCCCTTGGCATCGGTGTCCCACAAGGGGCTGCGCTCACCCATAAAATAGGGCAGTACCAAAAGTCCTTCGCTGCCAGCGGGAATCGGTGCCGCCAAACCGTCCAGAACGGCATAGGCATTCTCGCCTCCGGCTTCCTCCGCCCGCTTCTCCTCCTGAGCAAAGGTGTCCCGGAACCACTTGACCACAGCTCCCGCAGTGGCCCCGCCGCCAAAGGAGTACGAGAGCCGCTTGGCATCATAGAGATAAGGCCATTCAATTAAATTTTGTGCCCTAATGGGCTGCTCGTGAATAAGAGCGGCGCACATGGAGGTGCCGATGGCGGCAACGTACTCGCCGGGCTTAAAAACGCCTAACCCCAATGTTGCCGTGCCGCAGTCCACCCCGCCATTAAAGACAGGGGTACCTGCAAGAAGTCCCATTTCCCCGGCGCAAGCCGCTGTCAGCCCCCCCACCATTTCGGTGTTCTCCACAAAGCGGGCGGGCATCATAGTGCGGGGAATCCCCATGTCATCCATGAGTTCCCACGACCAGTCGCGGGTATTCATGTCAAAAATACCGCCGAGGTTGCCCGCCGAGGAGTAGTCGATGGCTACCTCACCCGTGAGCTTATAGATGATATAGGCGTTAGGGGGGAGAAAGAGACTGGTTTTCGCCCAGTTTTCAGGCTCGTTATCCCGCACCCATAAAATTTTGGTGTAGCCGTAGTAGGGGTCGGTGCCGTTGTGGGTGATACGGGAAAGCTTTTCCCCGTCTACATGTTCCTTGACCCAACGCTCCTGCTCCCCCGCCCGGCGATCCATCCAGATCAGGCAGGGACGCACCGGCTCCATATGTTCGTCTACCGGCACGCCGGAGCCGCCGTACAGTCCGCTAATGCACAGACCTTTGATTTCCTCCGGTGAAATACCCGCCTTCTCCACCGTGTTTTTAATGGAGCGCTTGGCGGCATCCAGCCAGACGCAGGGCCACTGCTCTGCCCAAAGGGACTTGGGGGTAAGCACATCATACTCCTGCAAATCCTGGGAAACCAGGTTTCCCGCCGTATCCATTAAAATAGATTTGGTGCCGGAGGTGCCGATGTCGGTACCAATCAAATAGTTCATGGGTGTTCACCCCTTAAAATGTAATGGCGACCTTAAAATCTCCATACTTGCCGGTGGCGCAATCGAAGGCCTCGGCCCACTGCTCAATAGGGAAGGTCTTGGACACCACTCCATCGGTTTTGAGGGTGCCGTCCGCAATGTGCTCAATGACATACGGGTAGCAGTAGGGGGACAGATGGGAGCCCAATACATCCAGCTCCTTGCGGTCGCCGATAATGGACCAGTCCACGGTGGTAGCCTCTCCAAAGACCGAGAATTCTACAAACCGTCCCAGCTTGCGTACCATTTGAAGTCCCTGGGTAACGGAGGAGGGGTGGCCGGTAGCCTCAATATACGTATCGCAGCCGTAGCCGTCGGTCAGCTTCAAAATCTCGGCCTGCACATCCATTTTGCCGGGGTTCCAAACCAGGTCGGCGCCCAGCTCCTTGGCCTTTTGAAGGCGCTCGTCCTTCATGTCGAGTACAACAAGACACTTAGGGTTTCTCTGACGGGCATAGGTCACCATGCCCAATCCCAGTGTACCCGCACCGGAGAGCACCACCACGTCCTCAGCCTGAATGTTGGCGCGATCCACGCAGTGCTTGGCACAGGCATAGGGCTCGATCAGAAGTGCGGCCTCCAGCGGCAGTTCCTGGGGCACCTTGTGTATAACGGCCCCCTTGGGCAGGCGCATATACTCAGCCATGCCGCCGTTGGCGCTTTCAAAAAAACCAAAGGTCTTGTGGGGCTGACACATCCAGTAGTGGCCGTCCTTGCAGAACCGGCACTCACCGCAGGGAAAAATTTGGTCTGCGGTCAGGCGGTCACCCACGGCAAAGTCCTTTACGTTGGCACCCACCTCTACCGCAATGCCTAAAAATTCATGACCGGGCACAAAGGGAGGCTCCACCCAGCTGGGCTGACCGTTTCCGCCCCAGAACATGGCGGCTCCGTGCTGGCACTTGAGGTCACCGGCACAGACGCCGCATCCCTCTACCTTGATAATAATATCGTCCGGCCCGCATTCCGGAGTAGGATAAGCAGGCTCAAATACATAGTTATCCTTACTGTAAGCCACCAGGGCTTTCATTGTCTTAGGAATGGACATATCATTTCCACCTCAATTATGTAAACTTAGGACCTGTATTCATAGGCCACCATGGCCAAATTTTTAAGTTGAAACCGCCTTAGTGCCTTTTAGAAAAGGCGGTTGCGCGAGCCTATGAATACAGGTTCTTATATCTCTAAAATACCGCCGTTGGCACGGAGAATCTCCCGCACCTCTTGGGGGGCAACCTCCTTGGGCGAAACAGCCTTTTGGACAGACAGGGCAGCGCCGATACCGGCGGCTTCGCCCATGGCCATGCAAAGGGTCATAATGCGGGTAGAACCAAAGGCAACGGCATCCACGCTGACACAGCGCCCCGCCATCATCAGTCCGTCAATATTTTTGGAAATCATACAGCCATAGGGTACGCCGTAGGGCTCCTCAATGGTTTTGGTGTAGGTTCCCTCGCCCGCTCCGTTGTGAATATCAATGAAATAGGAGTAGAGGGCAATGGTGTCCTCAGGCACCTTGCCGTCAATGCAGTCCTGACCGGTAAGCTTACGGATACCCATGACGCGGCGGGATTCACGCACGCCGATGACGGCGTTAATAGAGGTCATATAGCACGCCTCAAAGCCGGGCACATTCTCCTGGAGCATTTTAATAAGGGGCAAAATTTGGAGGTGTGCCTCCTGCTCGCCTCGGCTGAGGTCATGGACATCGCTGCCGTCAAAATTCTGCACCCGAATGGTATTGACCGCCACATGACCGGGCATAGGCAGGCGAATATAGATTACCGTGTCACGCTTGATGGGGCATTTGCCCTCCTTGCGGAGCTTTTCGACCATATGATTGAGGCCGAAGAAGATATGCCCGGGATTGCCCCGGAAAAAGTCGGCGTCGTAGCCTTCCCGTACATGGGTCAGCCCCATGTTGTACGGCAGCTCCTCCGGGTGGGCGGCAATAAAGTCACAGAATTTGTCAAAGTCCACGCCGCCCAGATTAAACATCAGGGAAGCTGGCTGGAGCACCCCGGAGTCCTCCTGCCCCTTTTCATATTCCGCACCCGCCATATAGGCCACGTCGCCATCCCCGGTAGCATCGATAAAGACCTTGGCCTGAATTTCCACCTCATGGCCCTTGCCGGTGACGGTGACCGCGGTCAGACGCTCCTCCTCTACCTTAGTGCCGCTGACTTCACAGTGCATGAGCAGGTCGATCCCGTAGTCCTTGGCCCACTGAAAGCAAATAATGCGACTGTAAAAAGGGTTTACCGTGGTGCTGGACAAGTGGAAGGGACAATAGCGGTGTCCGGCAGTGCCGTCCAGCGCGATTAGGTCGTCCACAAATTTTTGTGCCAGACCTCCCACCACCTGCCGCTTGTGCATATCAAGGAAGGCAAGAAACGGCAGTCCGGATGCCATCTGGCCACCAAGGTAGCCCAACCGCTCCACCAGCACTACCTTGGCGCCCTGACGGGCCGCGGCAGCCGCCGCGGCCATGCCGCCGGGCCCACCACCTAAAACCGCTACGTCATATCGGACGATTTCCTTCTGATTTTCGTTTGTCATTTCGCTCTCCCCTTTCCGGTTAAGGCACGCATAATTGGATTATCCTCAAATATCTTTTTGGCAGTATCCCTGCCATGAAATTCCGCATCGTTTACCGCGTGATTCTGAAGTATAGGCCCCCCGGATCGTTCCTTTCGGGGAAGCTTGCCCCTGCTCTCGTACCAGACGTAGGAAAAGCCGTGCGCGCCGATTTCGGAAAGAGCACGAATCCCTACCTTTCCAATTTTCAGGGGGCCAAGCTCTACCTGTGGCACGGTGTGCTGCCGGGAGGTCTGCCCCAGCTTGGTGCACTCGTAATGGTGGAATATCTCGTGGGAGAGGATGAGCTCCTCTGCCGCGTCCCGGGTCAGGCCGTTGGCTGCCGCCCACTTGCGCACCGACTGGTCATAGATAAAAATGGTTTTACGGCCGGAGTAATACTCGCTAAAGTACCGCACATTGCCCGACACCTTGTCCACGTCCCGGTGCTCAACGGTCAGCCCCTCAGCGGCAGCTACCTCATAAATGCCCGCGCCGGGGTGCGTCTCTAACGCCTCCCGTGCAGCCTGCGCACCGGTCTCCCATGCTCTGTCTGCAATTTCCGTCAAGTACTCTGGTGCAATCTTTCGATAGAGGAGGTCCCTCTTGAGTTCCTCCCGGGAGGCAATTTTATCGGGGAATGGATAAACACGCATGGGTGGCCTCCTTCCGGCGGCCTATCAGCCGCGCTCGTTTTCGGTGGTTCTGGTGCAGATCACAATAAGCTTTTCATCGGCCTGAACACCCGCCAGCTCCACCTGACAGAGGGACATAATCTGCCCCTCGCCCTGGATTCCGGCCAAATCAATGATTCTGCGGCCCAGCACCACATAAATGTTGGGAATTTCCGCGCCGCCGTCACCGTGCACCGTGTGGTCGTCCAGCAGCCGCTTAATGGTAGACTTCCACTTGCCTGGCATACAGGAGGTGACAGTGGCGTTCTTTTTCTGAAGGCGAATGACTCCGTCTCTATCCATCAGGCGCAGAGTATTGACCTTTTTCTTAAAGAAAAGCATGGCCTTGACGGTCTGCTGGCAGGTAAGCGCAACCATGCTGCCGTTGTCCGCCTCCATGCGAATTTGGCTGGGGTCTACCTTTAGATTCTCGGCAGCAAGGGCAATCATCTCTGCATCGGTTTTGGCCGCGCCGGAGAGCTCCTTGGTGCGCAGCTCGGTAGCACCCACGGCAATGGCTCTGATTTTCTGGTGCTGAGTGTCCACCTCCACCTTGACCTCTATGGTGTCGGGGTTTGCACCTGACTGGACGGCCTTACGCACTGCCTCGCGGCGGATGGCCAGGATGTCCTCCTCGGTAGGATTGGGCACGGTGCGCTCTACCATGTCCCGCACCATGGCAAGGGCCACGCCGATGGGGGAAATAACAGGAGCGTTCTTGGCAATTTTATGCTTGCAGCCCATAAACTCAGCCAAATGGGGTACTACCGAAGCAGCACCGCCGCCGCCGCCCACAAAGGTGAGTGTGGACTTATCCAGCCCATAGTCCTTAATAAGTCCCTCCACTACCTTGCTGTTCTTAATGGCAGAAAACTCCAGCACCTTGCGGGCACAGTCTTCCA
>CAZDDZ010000010.1:0-47738 GCA_964504285.1 uncultured Pseudoflavonifractor sp. | reverse complement strand
CGGGGCTCAGCTCATTTTCTCCTCTGCCAACAATGGCATGATCGACGAGGTGCTTGCCGCCTCCGCCGAATACCCCGACATCAAGTTTATGGTGCTGGATACCGGCCTTACCCAGGAGGGCGTAGAAGGCAAGGAAAATTTTGTGGGCATCCTCTGCTCTCAGAATGAGGTTTCCTATCTCGCCGGTTATCTCGCCATGCGTATGAGCAAGACCGGCAAGATTGGCATTGTGGTGGGTGTGGAGTACCCCACGCTCAGCGACTTTATCACCGGCTACATCAGCGGCGCCAAAGAGGCTAATCCCGATGCCCAGGTGGCTGTGTCCGCCTCCGGCGATTTCGTAGACCAGGCTGCCGCAAAGGAAACCGCCCTCGCCCAGATCCGCCAGGGCTGCGACGTGGTTTATGCCGTGGGCGCCGGCTCCTCTTTCGGCACGCTGGAAGCCTGCAAGGAGTCCGGTGTGTGGGGCATTGGCTGCGATACCGACCTTGCCGCGCAGTTTGTGGGCGTGGACGACAAGCAGGCTGAGAGCATTATCACCTCCGCTTATAAGGATTGGGGCAGTGTGTCCTATAATTGGATTAAAAGCTGCATCGAGGATCCCACCACCGTGCCCTGGGGCAGCGTTCAGGTGTTCGGCGTGGCCAACGGCGGCTGCAAGCTGATTGAGAATGACATTTACAACAAGCAGGTCCCGCAGGAAATTCGGGATGAGGTAAAGGCTCTGAACGAGAAAATTGCCTCCGGTGAGGTTAAGTGTCCCTCCTATTTTGACATGACCGAGGATGAATACCAGGCGCTCAAGGCTTCCGTTACAGTAAAGTAAGTATCTTTGGGGGAGCCTCCGTATAGGAGGCTCCCCAACCAGTCAAGGCGGTGATACAATGGCGGAACAAATTCTGCTGATGGAAAACATAACAAAGATTTACCCCAATGGCTTTGTGGCCAACAAGGGTGTTACTTTTGCCTGCGAAAAAGGCTCTATCCATGCACTTCTGGGGGAAAACGGCGCGGGAAAGACCACGCTTATGAAGATTCTCTTCGGCTTTCTGACGCCTGACAGCGGACGAATTGTCTACAAGGGATCGGAAGTGGCCTTTAAGGATTCTCTCGATGCCATCCGGCAGGGCGTGGGAATGGTGCATCAGCACTTTATGCTGGTGGATCAGCTCACGGTGGCGGAAAACGTGGTGTTGGGTCAGGAACCTATGAAAAAGGGACTTTTCGATATGGAGGAAGCGGTAAAGATTACCGCAGCCATTGCGGAAAAGTATCACTTTGAGTTGGATCCCCGGGCAAAGGTGGCAGACTGCTCGGTGGGTGTGAAACAAAAGATCGAGATTCTCAAGGCGCTGCTCCGGGGCGCCGAGCTTCTGATTCTGGACGAGCCCACCGCGGTTTTGACGCCCCAGGAGGTAACGGAGCTTTTTGTCGAGCTGAAAAAACTCCGGGATATGGGACACACCATTGTGTTCATCTCCCACAAGCTGGGTGAGGTAAAAGAGCTGTGCGACAGCTTTACCATCCTACGCAAGGGGCGCATGGTTCAGGTGGGCAAGGTGTCTGATTACAATGAGACGGAGCTTTCCGGCCTTATGGTGGGACACACCGTGGCCACCCTCCAAAAAAAGCGCGCCGAACAGAAAGAAAGGCGGGAGCTGCTGCGGGTAAGCGGCGTATCCTGTTCTAATTTTTTGGGCAAGCGCATGTTAAACGATGTGAGCTTTTCGCTTCCGGAAGGCTGCATTCTGGGCGTTGCCGGCGTAGAGGGTAACGGACAAAATGAGCTGGCCGAGATGATTACGGGGCTGCGCAGTCTTGGCCAGGGGGAGATTACCGTGGGCGGGACATCCCTCCGTCGAAAGACCGTTCGCCAGATTCGGGATTTGGGCGTAAGCAATATTTCAGAGGACCGTATGACCTATGGCTGTGCACCCCTTATGTCGGTTCGGGATAATCTTATGGCCGACCGGTATGCCTCGGGAAAGTACTCCAAAGGACTTTTACTTAACGTGAAGGCAATGGAGCGGGATGCTCGTGAACTGATTAAAACATTTGATATTGCATGTCCGGGGGAGAGCAGTCCTGTTGGGATGCTTTCCGGCGGCAATATACAAAAGGTAATTGCGGCCCGGGAGTTTACCGGCAGTGCCCGGGTGGTGGTAGCCAATCAGCCCACCCGCGGAATCGATGTGGGGGCCGCGGCCTTTCTGCATGAGCAGCTCATTCGCATGACTCGGGAGACTGGGGCGGGAGTACTTTTAGTTTCCGCCGACCTTACGGAGCTTCTTAAGCTCAGCGATAGCCTGCTGGTTATGTTTAACGGTGCAATCACGGCCTTTTATGAAGACGCCTCGCAGGTGGGCGAGCTGGAACTGGGAGAATATATGCTGGGCGTTAAGCGTATGACGCCGGAAGAGATTGGGAGGGCGGTTTATGAAGACGGCTAAAACCTTAATTAAGCACTTTGAACTGCTCCGGATTGTCTCTGCGGTGGTTATCGGCTTTGCACTGGCGCTGGTTCTCTTGCTTTTTGTCAGCAGCGATCCGCTTAATGCGGTGAAAACCTTTGTGCTGGGCCCCTTTGAGAGTAAGCGGCGCTTTTTTAACATTATTGAGCTTATGCTCCCCCTGACCTTTACCGCGCTTGGCATGTGCCTGATGCTCAAGGTCGGAGAGTACAACCTCATTGTAGAGGGCGGCTTTATGCTCTCGGGCGCAATTGTGGCCTTTCTTGCCTCCGTTGGTCTGCCGGAAAATATTCCCCCGGTGGTTTTCCCCGCTATCCTCATTGTGGCGGGCACGGTGGTGGGCGCGGTATGCGGCCTGATTCCTGCGCTGATCAATGTAAAATGGCGCGCCAATGTGGTGGTCATTACCATCATGCTAAACTACGTGCTTACCTTTGCATCTACCTATGTGCTCCGCTTCTGGATGCGGGATCCAAGTGTAACCTATCTTGGCTCCAAAAAACTGGCCGAAAACGCCAAGCTGCCCATTATTATAAAGGGCACATCCCTCCATGCGGGAATTTTTCTTATGATTCTGGCCCTGATTTTTACTTGGTGGTTTATTAACCGCACCACCAAGGGCTTTGAAATTCGGGTGACAGGAAGCAACCGCCGTTTTGCCAAATATGTGGGCATCAATGTCACGGGGGCCATGCTTTTGGCCCAGGCCATGGGTGGCGCGCTAGCGGGCATGGGCGGCGCGGTAGAGATTCTGGGTAAATATGACCGCTTTCTCTGGACGGGCCAAACCGGCTATGGTTTTTCCGGCCTGATGATTGCCGTGCTGGTGGGAAATCGTCCGGGGGCGGTGCCTATTGTAGCGTTCTTATTTGCCTACCTTCAGATTGGCGCCAATCTGGTGGGGACCACCACCGACGTTCCCACAGAGTTTGTCAACGTGATTCAGTCCATTATCATTCTGCTGGTGGCTGCGGCCCTGTTTTTGGAGTACCTCCGCAAGCGGATGGTGGTCAAGGTATCCACCGCAGAGCTGGAGGTGAAGTGAGATGCTGAGTCAGTTTTTTACACAGGACTACCTGATCGCGTTTGCTGTCTCCATCCTGCGTATGTCCACGCCGCTGATTTTCTGTGCCATGGGAGCCATGGTGGCAGGGCACGCGGGAACCATTAATATGGCGCTGGAGGGCATTATGCTCACAGCTTCCTTCACTGCCGTGGTGTTCAGCGCCCTTACAAGCTCGGTGTGGGGTGGGCTTCTGGGTGCAGTGCTGGGCGGACTCATTATTTCGGCGCTCCTCGCCTATCTCCATCTCTACAAGGACTCCGACCTGATTATTACCGGAATCGCGCTCAACACCATGGCCTCGGGAGCCACCATCTACCTGCTCTTCCTCCTTACCGGAGAAAAGGGCACCTCGCGCTTGCTCCAAAGCCTTACCGTGCCCAATGTGGAGATTCCGCTTCTCAAAGACATTCCCGTTCTGGGCGAAATTCTCTCCGGGCACAATCTTCTCACCTACCTCGCCTTTGTCTGTGTGCTGGTAACGTGGGTGCTGGTATTTAAAAGCCGACTGGGCCTGCGCATCCGGGCAGTGGGCTTTAATCCCAACGCGGCCGCTTCGGTGGGTATTAGCGTTCGAAAGGTTAAGTTTAGCGCATTGCTTCTGTCGGGCTTTTTTGCCTCCTTTGGCGGGGCGTTTATGTCCATGGGATATCTCTCCTATTTTGCGCGCGACATGATGGCAGGTCGGGGATTTATCGGCATGTCGGCGGCAACGCTGGCCGATGGGGCGGGACTGGGGACCCTTCTGGCGTCCCTGGGCTTTGGCGCTGCCAACGCCGCCGCTACCACGCTCTCCACGCTAAACCTGAAGGCCGACCTGGTGGCCATGCTGCCCTATCTCATCACGGTACTGGGTCTTATCATTGTATCCGCCCGGAAAATGGCAAAGACCAAACGCCGGGAGCAAACCCTGGAATAAAATTAAAAGGAGTTACAACCATGAGCTTTGATATCAAGGAATGCATTAAATATTTTCATCACACCGGATTTATCGTAAAGGATCTGGACAAGTCACTTGACTTTTATGTAAATAAGCTGGGCTTTGAGCTTAAAATGCGCTGGATCGAGACAGCGGAACAATGCGATGTAGGCATGGGCGTACCCGGAGGCTCTCTGGAGCTGGCCCAGCTGGTGGGCTATGGAACCATGGTGGAAATTTCCCAGTTTCTCACCCAGGCAGGCAGCGATGCGCCCATTGAGCCCAACAGAATGGGTGTGGGTCACGTTTCCTTTGAGGTGAACGATCTGCCGGCGCTGGTGGCCTACCTGGAGGGGAACGGCGTGGAGATGGCCAGCGAGCGGATGATTGTGCCCGAGCTAAACATTACCTGGATTCACGCACTGGACCCCGATGGTATTCGTGTAGAGTTCATGCAGTTTTTGAATGCCTAAGAGAGGGGGAAATCATAGATGGGAGCGATTGAGCCCCACATTCGTCTGGGACGCGACCTTGGTATCCGCTATGCGCTGCTGCCGGGTGATCCCGGGCGCATAGACCGCATTGCCGCGTGCCTGGACGGGGCGAAAGAACTGGCCTTTAACCGCGAGTTCCGGAGCCTGCGCGGCAGCTACCGGGGAGTCGAGGTGTTGGCGCTGTCCACGGGAATCGGCGGGGCCTCCATGGCCATTGCGCTGGAGGAGCTGCACAATATCGGCGTAACCGCCGTGATTCGCATTGGCAGCAGCGGCAGCCTTCAGCCGGGAATCGACCTGGGGGAGCTAATTTTGGCCAGCGCCGCGGTGCGGGATGACGGTGCCTCCAACGCGTACGCGCCCACCGCATTTCCCGCAGTAGCGGACCCGGATTTGCTGGCACACTGCCGGCGGTGCGCCAAAAAGCTAAACGCTGCGCACCGGGTAGGCCTGATCCGCAGCCATGACAGCTTTTATACGGATCAGGAGGAGGAAATCTGCCGCAGGTGGTCAAAGCTGGGTATTTTAGGCGCAGATATGGAGACGGCGGCCCTTTATACAGTGGCATCCATTCGGGGAATGAAGGCGGCCTCAATTCTCAACACGGTTGTGCGCTATGAAGAAGATACCGCCGAGGGCATTGACCAGTATGTTGAGGGAGAAGGCCTTTGCGCCGCGGGAGAGAAGGCGGAAATTCTGACGGCGCTGGAGGCGTTTGCCGCACTGGAGGCCGGCGTATGAGGCATGAGAGGCAAAGGCTGCGCGTCGCCGCAATCAATCGGGTAAACGACTGGGTGCATTGTTATCGGCTGGAGGCGGCAGCACAAGCCCCCCTTGCTGCTTTTGAGGCGGGTCAGTATCTGAATCTGTTTTATGAAATCAATGGCTCAACCACATCGCGCCCCTATTCCATTGCATCCTCTCCCGGGGATGCGGAGAAGGGCTTTTACGAGCTCTATATACACGGGGGAGGACCGTTTACATCCCGGTGGCTGTTTGAGCATATCAAGCCCGGAGACGAGCTTTGGGCATCTCTGCCGATGGGGGAATTTCACACCGTTCCCGAGAGAGATGGGAAAAAAATCATCGGTATTTCAGGCGGCATGAGCGTGACGCCCCTGCGCGCCATGGCGCGGGCTGTGGTGGAAGGCTCTTTGGATGCCGAACTCACGCTGTTTTGCGGCTGGGATAAAGCGGATGAGATTCTTTACCGGGAGGAATTTGAGGCATATGCAGCTGCATCCCCTCGATTTAAGGCGGTCTTTGCGGTAGCCGAGGGAGCGCCGGACTGCGAAAGCGGCTATGTGGATCTTGCAATGATACGCAGCCATGTGCAGCCTGAGGGCGCGGCCTTTTTTCTCTGCGGACCGCAGGCAATGTACGAGGCACTGCGCCGGGCTCTTGCTCCGCTAAAAATTCCGGCGGAGAAATACCACCAGGAGCTCCCGGGTGAGATTCACAGTCCGGATGGCCTGGAGGGCTATCCGGGGACGGGAGCGGAGGATTTTGCCCTGAACGTCACCTGCGACGGCGCGGTACACGAAATAAAAGCCCGCGGCAGTGAGACCGTGTTGGTGGCGCTGGAGCGGGCCGGAATGGACGCGGAGGCCCGCTGCCGCAGCGGGGTATGCGGGTTTTGCGGCTCTCTCCTCACCGGGGGAGAGGTTTTTGTCCCCGCCCGCTGGGACACGCGCACGCAGGAAGAACGGGCGCGTGGGCTGATCCACCCCTGCTGCTCCTTTCCGCTGACCGACTTGGCACTAACGCTCCCCGTGGACAGTGACGAAAAGAAATAGGGGCGATCCCCTTTAGTTTCATCTGAGAGTCTGCTTGTTTTAGCGGGTGTGCTGAATGACTCTCTTTTTTAACACTGCCGCCCGGAGCGGGCGAAGAGAGATCAGAAAACTATAATTAAAGCTCCGCAGAACCTTTGAAGTGACCCCAAAAAGTTGGACAAATATTTTGATTAAGCAGCCGAGAGGGCTTGTTGTCTGTGAATCGCAGGTGGCAAGCCCTCTCGCTTTGCCTTACTAGGGCGCTGGGGCGGGTTCGGATTACACTGGTCAGGCTAGGCTGTCACTGTCCACAATAGGTTCAAGTTTACGAAAAAGAATTAGAAAAGGACACTGCTGTTAAAACGGCATAAAAAAGGAGCTGTATCCATGCCAGAAGTAATTGCGGCGGTAGTTGTCAAGGGCGGCCTTTGGCACATAGATGAGGAAATCCGTACCCTCCATGAGGCCGTCGCCCACGGCATAGGCGGAGGGGCTCTCGCCCGTCAAAATAAGCTTTTGAAGTCCCGTACAGCCGCGGAACATCCCGTTGTACAGCACGCCGATGTTGGGCTGGACGGTGATTTCACGAATGGCGATATTGCCTGCAAACAGGCTCTCAGACATGCCGACTACCGGCTCGCCCTCATAGGCGGTGGGGAGAGTCAGGCTTTCGGCGGCGCGGCCCGCGTCGGTAAGGCCGTCCAAAAGCCAGCCATTCCCCTCTCGGCGGTAGGTGAAGCGGTCGGCATGAGAATTGTCTCCCTCTACAAGGGCGGTGGCGGCGGACGGCATGGGGGGCAGGGAGAGGTCAGTGGGCGAGGTGTCCTTGAGGTAAATTTTCAGGTCTTCAATCAGGGTTTTGGTAAACACGGTGGCACCGCTGTCGTTCAAGTGAAAATTAGAGTCGTAGAACCAGCCGCTCTCTAAAAGACTGCGGTGGGGGTCGCCCAGAATGGGAAAGAGGAGCTGCCCCCGCAGGAAGTCGTAGTAGGCGTCCACGTCGGCCCGCTCCGTGCCGGGAGCCAAAGCGGCGGCGTTCATGGGCGGAAAGTGGTAAAATACCTTGGCACCCCGGGCCGATACCGCGCGGGCGAAGTCGTTGAGCTCGTCGATGAAATCCGGCGCGATGATATTCTCGGAAAAGGAAATAAGGTCGTTGGGATTGTAGCCCCCGGGGAGAATGTTGTGCTCCCGGTGGGGGTAGGCGATGTCGCCGTATGTATCAAAGGATGCCTTGGCGTAAACGCCCCCCGGCTCGGGCGCACCCAGCAGGGCGTAGCGCAGTTTTTTCCCGGCGAAGGCGGGAAAGGCGGCAAGCAGTTCCTCATAGCGTGCCGAGGAAATCAGCGGGAGCAGGTGGAATGCGCCGTCGGCCGCCTGCCACACCTCCTCACCGGAGAAAAAGCGGGAGAGGGTCTGGCGGTTCTGCTCCGGGGTGAGGACGAAGATGTCTCCCTCCCGGGCCTCGGCCTTGGCCCAGTCCAGCATGACCACGGTGCCCATGCCGGCGTACATGCCAAAATTCACCACCCGATAGTCGGGGAGATAATTCTCCGCAAGGCCGCTTTTCAGCCCAAAGGGGACGCTGCTCCCGCCCACGACGATGATGCGCTTACCGGGGGTGGCTTTGAGATACTGCATTTTGTACTTCATCTCGCCCAAAAAGGTGTGGTCGTACTGGGACGGCAGGGCGAAGCCGAAAATCAGCAGCAGACAGGGCAGCAGGCAGAGGGCCGCTGCCAGCGCCGCGAAAATGCGCAGCGGTGAGCGATGTTTATGTTGTTCCATAGCCCTCCCCCGTTAAAACTGAAAGTAGATGAACGACGTGGCCCCGTGCTGAGACAACACCAAAAAGCGGCAGAAGAAAATTGCCGTGATAAGCAGAAAATAGAGCAGCGTTACCGAAAATTGGCGGCGGGTATCGGCGCGCAGGGTGGGGATAGCGGGAAGCCGCTCCAGCAGGGGCAGCAGCGCCGCCATGAGACAGAGTGGCAGCAGCTCGGCACGACTCATGGCAAGGCCCTCCAGCACATGGGTGGCCTGGAAATCGGTGAAGATGGCCTGTATGGCCGCCAGAGCGTCGGGCAGGGTGGGCGCACGGAAGAAAATCCAGGCGAAGCAGACCAGCACCAGAGTAATAGCGCGGTGAAGGGCCTTGCCCAAGGGAGAGGTAATTTTCTGGTGACGCAAAAGGAGGGTTTCCCCCACTAAGTAGAGACCATGGAGCCCGCCCCAGATAAGAAAGGTCACGTTGGCCCCGTGCCACAACCCGCTGGCAAGAAAGACGACGAGGATATTGAAGCACTGTCGGAAAAGTCCCCTGCGGCTGCCGCCCAGCGGGATGTAGAGGTAGTCGGTAAACCAGCGGGTCAGACTGATATGCCAGCGCCGCCAGAAGTCACGGATGGAGGTAGCGGCATAGGGACGGCGGAAATTTTCCATCAGGCGGATACCCATCAGGCGGGCGCAGCCAAGGGCAATGTCGGAGTAGCCGGAAAAATCGCAGTAGATTTGGATGGCGAAGAGCACCGTGGCCAGAAGGAGGGCGGCCCCGCCCGCCGTGGCGGTATTCTCATAGGCGGCATCCACAAAGCGAGCCAAATAGTCGGAGATAAGCACCTTTTTGGCATAGCCCCGCAGCAGAAGGCGCAGCCCCTCGGGTACATCACCCGGGCTGAGGGTGTGCCTTTGCTTTAGCTGTGGCAGCAACGCGCCGGGGCGTTCGATGGGGCCGGCCACCAGTTGGGGGAAAAAGACCACGAAAAGGGCGTAATACCCCAGATGCCGCTCGGCGGGTACGTCGCCCCGGTAGACGTCCAGCGTATAGGAGAGGGTCTGGAACACATAGAACGAGATGCCCATGGGCAGCAGCAGATGGAAGCCGCTGAAACTGACTTCCGCGCCCAGCAGGCGGCTGAGGGTAAAGATACCGCCCAGAGTAAAGTCGAGGTATTTGAACAGGAAGAGGATGCCAAGGCACACGGCGATGTCCAGCGCCACGGCGGCCCGGCGCTGCCGCCTGCTCTTGGCGGCCTCAATGCGCAGACCACACAGGTAGGAGACGATGGTGGTGAGAAAAATGAGGCTAAGAAGCCAAATATTGTAGTAGGCGTAGAAAAAGTAAGAGGCAACAAGCAGCACGGTCCAGCGGTATTTTCCGGGGGTGAGCTTGTCCAGCAGCAGCACGGCGGGGAAAAAGAGAAAAAAGACGGGGGAGATAAAGCTCATGGTTCCTCCCCCTTTCCCATGGCGAGGAAGCAGACCAGCACCGGTACCAGCAGAAGGAGAAGTATCTCCACATAGGGCACCGAGCAGGCCAGGGACAAGATGACCATTCCCACCACGCAGAGCACCGCCAGAATGAAAAGGAGGGCATTGCTCCGCTTTGCCCTGACAGCCCAAAGGGTGAGCAGGACGGAGAAAATCAGAAGCGCCCAGAGGGCGGGATACTGGGCAAAGACGAGGGTCATGGCGCTCCCTCCAATGCGCGGCGCAGGCTTTCAATGACCTGCCGGGTATGGATTTGGACGCCCTCGGTGCTCAGGTGGTTGTCGGTGGCGAAGAAGTAGAGGGGGTCCATCAGAGAGGAGTCGACAGAGGAGATGACCGGTACGTGCAGCCGCTCACGCAGCAGCGCGTCCAGCGCGGCGATGGAGGCCGGGGTGCTGTCGGGTGAGAGACTGGTGCGGCTTCTGGGCGAGTAGGTAAAGTAGACGGAAATGCCCTTGGCGGTGAAGCTGTCGTACATATTGTTCAAGCCCTGCCAGTCGGCGGGGCGGATGTGGTCGGCGTTATAGTAGGCCCGCTTGACGCCGAAATTCTTGCCGTCGGCGTTGTTCTCCCGGTAGAGAATATAGTCGCCGTAGCGGTTGTAGGTGGGGGAAGCCTGGGGCTTCCCGTCCTCGTCGTAAAAGGCGGGGGACTCGGCATAGGAGCGGGGGGACATGGAGGCGCGGGCCGCCTGGTAGTCGGAGAAGGCGTCGAAAATGCGGGTAAACTCCCGGCAGTCCAGCAGGGAGAATAGGTCGTAGTTGGACTCCACCATGCAAAAGGTCTCCTTGTCCAAAGCGGTCTCGCCGCAGAACTGGGTGTCAATGGCGTCCAGCTCGGGAGAGCTGAGGAGAATATCGTCCTCCCTCATGTAGTGCAGGAGAATTCTGGCCTGGGGCAGCATATTGGAGTAGGCGTATACACCCATGTTGACCACCTTGTATTCGGGAAAGGCGGCCTCCAGCATGGGGCTGTCGTACCCGAAGCGGGCCGAGGAGCCGCAGAACAGGACGAGCTTGTCCTGCTCCTGCACCGAGCGGAGGTAATCCGCCTTATCGGGAAAGGTGTCAAAATAGCTGCCGCTGTAGACCGGCTCCCGCATGGCGTTGAGGTACAGGCGAGTAATTTTATGGTCGCCAAAAGAGGCGTCCCTAATTTCCTCTATGCCGTCAAAGAGGTAGAGGGCGTCGGCGGTGAGGGAGCGGAACGCGCCCGGTTCTATCCGTGTCAGTGTGGACGGGAAGGCCACGGTGGCCACTGTAATATCGCCAAACGCGCCGGAGGCGATGGCGGTGACCCTCAGGCTGTCTATTGTTTCGGGAATGACCAGCGCGCCGTCCCGGCTGTCGCCGCCCGTGATAGTGATTTCATCGCCGCTGCGCTTGTAGGTAAAAGCGTCGGTTGGGGTAGCGGGTAGCCACTCCGGGTATAGGTTCAGCGGCTGGGTATCGGTGTGTTCCGCGCGGCTGCCAAAGCCGATATGGGCTCCTGTGCCGTCCGGGGCGGTGTTCCAGCCCACGGGGACATAGCCCTCCCGCATAAATTGCCCGCGGTAGGGCAGGGTGTTTGTATAGAGGTGAGGGCTGTCCTCCCGAAGGGTGATGGTCTCCCCCACACCGTCCCCCGAGTGATAGGTGGTGGTGTAGGCCGGTGCGGAGGCCAGACGGACGACGGCGGGGTAACGGATATCGTGGAGCATGAGCGTATAGTAGTCGTAGCTGGCTGTGCTGCCGGTTTTGGGGGAGAGGGAGTGGCGTTCATAGCTGACGAAGGAGACGCGGTGCCCGGTGGGAACGCCCACGGACACCGCCACATCGCCGTCTTGATTGACCTCGCAGACCTGCCGGGAGAAAAAAAGGCCGGGATTATCCTCAAAAATGACGGTGCAGGTGGGGGTGCTCCGCTCTGTCTGTACGCACCCTGCCGGAAGAAAGAGGAGCAGGGCTGCCAGAAGGAAGGGCAGCCCTGTGTGTGTATTCTTTTTCACTTTGACCGCCCCCTTTGCTCCGACGCAAACTCTATTTGTTCATAATGCGGATTCCCGCGTTCCGGTAGGGAATCAGCAGGTCATCGCCCGCGTCGGTAAAAATGTAGTCATAGGTGCGCAGGGGCGCAGTGCGGTAGGGCGACTTCAGCTGAAATTTCGTGTGGTCCATGAGGAGGACATGGCAGCTTGAGAGCTCCAGCGCAGTGGCCTTCAGCTCCTTGGAGGAGAGGGAGTTTTCGTAGGTGCCGTCCATGTCGATGGCAGCGCAGGAGGAGAACATCACGTCAAAATGGAAGCCCCGCAGCGCGTTGCAGGTCATACTGCCGGCAAAGCCCTTATTGGGGTTAAACTCGCCGCCCGGCATAATAATGTGCACGTCATCCCGCTGGGCCAGTAGAAAGGCCACCTCGAAGCCATTGGTGACCACCACCTTGTGCCGCAGGTTCATACGCTCGGCCAGGGCGAGGCAGGTGGAGGAGTTGTCGATAAAAATGGTCTGAAACTCGGGAAGGTGCGCCAGAGCGATGGAGGCGGTGGCCTCCTTGCCGGTGGCGTTCACCTCCTGCCGGACAAAGATGGAGACCTCCTCCGAGCCGTCGGAGTACATGGCTCCGCCGTGGGTCCGCTGCAAAAGACCCAGCCGCTGCATCTCGGTCAGGTCCCTGCGCACCGTGGCTCCACTGACGAACATCAATTTGCTCAAATCTGCAACAGTTGCGCGTTTGTGCAATTTAAGATACTCTAATATAATGTCATAGCGTTCATTTGTGTGCATAATATCTCACCCCGCAGATTGCGAACATTGTAGCATTCACCCTGCGCTGTTGTCAACGATATGTATTTTCTGTGGACATATCACAGGTTTGCGGCCTTTGTGGACAAGGTCAGAACTAAAAATTTGCTCATTTGTGATTACTTGTGAGCAAATAAAGAACGGCATATGTTGCTTTGTCTATTTATTGGACAAAGTTAATAAAATATGGACAAAATTGAGAGCTGATGTTATAGTTTTTTACAACAAGCGGGTGCTGCTTGGCGGCAGCTCCGTCTGAGAGAATTGTTTTTCAAGGAGGAAAAATGATGAAGGCGAAAAGAACTGCACCTGTCATGAGGGGCCTGTCGGCAATTATGGCATCCGTGTTTGTCCTGTCCATCGTGGGCACGGGTATCGCGGAAGGCTACCGCTCAGCTCTGGATAGCTTTTTGGGAACGAGCAGCTATGTCACCATCACGGACGAGGGCGCCGCGCGGTTTAAGAGTGATTACGCTACCATCGAGGACATGGCGGCTGCCGCAAAGGCTGTTGCCGTCAAGGAGGGTGAGGAGGGTACCGTCATCATGAAGAATGATAACGGCGCGCTGCCCCTGAGCACCGAGAGCACAGTGGCCCTGTTTGGATTGGCTGCCTATGCGCCCTACCCCTACACCGGCGGCGACCTGAAGGCCGGTAACGCGGACGCGGTGGACCTGCTGGGAGCGCTGACCGAAGCGGGCGTGCAGGTCAACGAGACCGTGAAGGACTTTTACCTGAACGGAATCCTCAACAAGCACACAGAACAGGTCGCCAACAAGTGGACCGGCGAGATGGAAGAGACCGTGGCCTATGACAATATCTACGTGGCCTCTCCCGGTGACATGGTGGAGTACCAGATCAACGAGGTGCCGCCCGCGAAGTACGTGGAGCTGGGCGCTCCCGCCGACTGGAAGAGCCAGATAGACAAGAATAACACCACCGCCATCTGCGTGTTTGCCCGCGGCGCGGGCGAGGGCAATACCTACGCCCCCGGTTCCGCCCTCAACTATGCGGGCGAGGCTACCGGCAAGGACCCCCTGGCCCTCTCCGACGACGAGCTTGCCGTCATCGAAGCAGCCAAGGAAACCTGCTCCAAGGTCATCGTCCTCATTAACTCCGGCAATACTATGATGCTGGGGGAAATCTCCAAGGGTGGCAGCCACGAGGTGGACGGCATTGCCTACATCGGCTGCATCAACGACTACCAGAGCACCGGCATCGTCAAGGTGCTCACCGGCGCGGTGAACGCCACCGGCGCCCTCAGCGACACCTATGTGGCCGACAATTCTTCCATCCCCGCTGTGATGAACTTTGGCGGCGGCTACTACGCCGACTATGAGATTGTGGCCGCCAACGGCACTGACCCCCGCTATCCCGGCACCGAGATCGCCAACACCACTGCTGGTTCCTTCGGCGGCAGCAATACCTATAACGGCGGCCATTTTATTGTGGAGGCCGAGGGAATCTACGTGGGTTATAAGTACTACGAGACCCGCTACTACGATTCTGTTATGAACCCCTCCTCCAATGCCGCTTCCGCAAAGGGGGCGACCCAGGACGCCACATGGAACTATAATAAGGAAGTGCTCTACACCTTTGGCCATGGTCTGAGCTACCTGAGCTATGAGCAAAAGCTCAAGAGCGTGGATGTGGACAGAACCCCCGACGGCAATATTACCGCCGTGGTGGAGCTCAAAAATACCAGCAACCAGGACGGCTATTTCCTGGCTCAGCTCTACGTCCAGCAGCCCTACACCGACTACGATAAGCAGAACAACGTGGAGAAATCCGCTGTGATGTTCCTCAGCTCCGGCAAGACCCAGGTTCCTGCCGGCGGCATCGCCGAGGTCACCATCACCGTGCCCACCAAGTATTTGGCCAGCTACGACTACACCAATGCCAAGACCTATATTCTGGATGCCGGCGATTACTACTTTACCGCCGCCGCCGGAGCGCATGAGGCCGTGAACAACATCCTCGCCGCCCAGGGCAAGACCGTGGCCGACGGCATGGACGCCGAGGCTACCGGTACCGCCGTTGTCTGGAATGAGATCACCCAGCTGGACGATACCACCTTTTCTGTGCAGAACGGCACAAAGGTCACCAATGTGGCCGACGACGCGGACCTCAATTACTGGACCGGCACCGATACGGTGACCTATCTCTCCCGCCAGGACTGGGACGGCACCTATCCCATCAACTACAACACCGACGTGGAGATTAAGCTCAGTGACAGCCCCAAGAAAGACCAGTGGATTTCTTACTTGCGTGGAGAGAACTACACCATCAAGACCGACAGCCCCGCCGCCGAGGGCGGCGACAAGGGCGTGCGCTTCAGCACCACCAACATTCTGTACGACCAGCTCAACAACGTCCGGGACGCATTCTGGGATACCCTGGTCTCCTCCATCACCATCGACGAGGCTGTGGGCGCGGTGATCCACGGCGGCAGCCGCTCCGATGTGCTGACCAATGTGGATAACCCTGTGGTGATTCAGAATGAGGGCGTCAGCGGCTTCACCGCCGGGTACACCGATGAGGCCACCGGCAAGACCTACCGCTTCAACGTCCACTCCCAGACCCTGATGGGCTCCTCCTTTAATCCCGAGCTCGCCTACGAGTGGGGCCGGGTGGAGGGCAACTCCGGACTGTGGATTCAGCGCTACCATCTGTGGGGCACCGGCCTGACCCAGCGCCGCACCCCCTACAACGGCCGCAACTACGAGTACATTTCGGAAGACCCCATGCTCTCTAACCGCATGGGCTACGGCATCCTGCAGGGCTGCGCCGACATGGGCATTCTCAACGGGCCCAAGCACATGGGCTTCAACGACCAGGAGCATAATCGCGGCGGCGTCTCCGCTTACATGAACGAGCAGAAGTTCCGCGAGACCGACCTGCGCTGCTTCCAGGGCGGGCTGGAGGATGCCGACGGCATGGCGGTGATGATTGCCTTCAACCGCATCGGCGCTACCAATGCCTCCCACCATGTGGGCATGCTCCAGACCATTCTGCGGGATGAGTGGGGCTTCACCGGCCTTATCTCCACCGACATGATGAACAATAAGTACTACTTCAACGCCGAGTCCATGGTCATGGCGGGCATCACTCAGGTGGCCGATTTCGCCACCGAGGATAACCACATCAATCTAGGCGAGGGCGGCGTGGATAAGACCTGGGAATATATCTCCCTCGACACCGTGAAGAACGATTCCACCCTGGTGGAGCAGGCGAGAGAGAACCTGAAGTACCAGCTCTTCACCTACGCCAACAGCGCCATTATGAACGTCTCCACCGAGAAGGTGGCCGTGTGGTGGGATACTGCGCTCAAGACCATTACCTACACCACCGGCGCCATTGCCGCCGTAACTGCGGTGGCTTGGGTTGCGCTGACCGTTATTCCCGGAAAGAAGAAGGAGGAGGTATAACCATGAGCATCGTGAAAAAGCAATCCGCAGGGGTATGGGTCGCACTTGTGGCCGCGGTCCTTGCGCTGGCGTCGGTTATCGTTTATGCTGTAAACATTAAAAGCGTCGGCTATTTCCAGAATGCCTCTGTGTCCAACCTGACAACCTACTCCATTCTGGCCATCGTGCTACTGCTGGCCGCCATCGTGCTGGGCCAGTTGAAGCTGACCGGAGCCGCCGCCACTGTGGTGGAGCTGCTCGCCGGGGCGATGCAGATTGCCGTCCCTGTGCTCCTCACCCTGTGTCTCGCAAACCTCATTGCCGCGAGAGCCGAGGGCCTGGGCTTCATCTACTTCT
Organism: uncultured Pseudoflavonifractor sp.; assembly: GCA_964504285.1. Lineage (GTDB taxonomy): Bacteria > Bacillota > Clostridia > Oscillospirales > Oscillospiraceae > Pseudoflavonifractor. The sequence continues at coordinate 31,202 of CAZDDZ010000010.1, read as the reverse complement.
CTAACCCCGACGTGATTCTGGAGGTGCAGACCCCCGCCAACCTGTCCTCCGCCACCGGCACGATTGCCTCTATGGTCTGCCTGGCCGTCGCTACCGTCTCCGGCATGGTCGCCGCGTTCTTTAACCTCAAGAAAAAAGAGGTCTAGAAGAGACACAGGCCGGCTTTCAAAGCCTAAAAGGGTTTTCGTTGCCGTGCTTGGGTCAAGTCCCGGGCACGGCAATGTCTCTTTTCCGCACTCCATGAGAAAGGTCGATGGCGTATGCTTACGGTCAGAAAATTTACCTGCGAGAACAGCGAGACGCTCTGCATCACCGATGTGTCCGCGCCCAAATTTGGCTTTTCTCTCCACAGTGACCGCCCCGGGGCCACATTAAAGCGGGCGGTTCTGCGTCTGAACGGCTGGAGTGTGGATACCGCCGAGCAAATCGGCATCCCTTACGGGGGGGCGCCCTTAAAGCCCTTTACCCGCTATACCGCCGAGCTGACGGCCGAGGACGAGGGCGGGGGAATGGCGCAGGCCACGCTGGAGCTGGAGACCGGGCGCTTGGGTACGCCCTGGTCGGCCCGGTGGATTAGCGACGGGGCCTACTCCTTCACCGAGAAGAAGGTCTCCCCCGTCCCCATGACCTTCCGCAAGGGCTTCCACCTGGACAAAAAAATCCGCAGCGCCAGAATCTACGCCACTGCCATGGGCATTTACCGCCTGACGCTCAACGGTGAGCGGGTGGGGGGGGAGTACTTTGCCCCCGGCTTTACCTCCTATAAGACCAATTTGCAGTACCAGACCTATGACGTTACTGAGCAGCTACGCGCCGACAATACCCTGACGGCGGTGGTGGCGGGCGGCTGGGCGGTTGGCCCCTTTGTATACACCCGGAAAAACCGCATTACCGCCAATCGTCAGGCTCTGCTTTTAGAGCTGCGGGTGACCTATGAGGACGGAACCGAGACCGTTATCGGCACCGACAATACCTGGCAGGTGACTGAGGACGGCCCTCTCCGGGAGGCTGATTTCTACGACGGGGAGGTCTACGACGCCACCGTGGAGGAGCGCGCCTTCTCCTGGCGCAGCGCAACACCGGAGAAGCTGCGGGTCAACCCGACACTCCGCGCCGCCTACGGCGTGCCCGTTACCGCCCATGAGGAATTTATCCCCCGCTCCTGTACCCACGTGGGGGAGTGCCTGGTGTACGACTTTGGGCAGAACTTCGCGGGCCTTGTCCGTCTGAACATAAACGGCAAAAGGGGACAGAAGATTTTGGTGCGCCATGCGGAGATTCTCAATCCCGACGGCACGCTGAACACCGCATTTTTGCGCACCGCTAAGGCGCGGATTGAGTACACCTGCACCGACGGTGCACAGACCTACGCGCCTGAGTTCACCTACATGGGCTTTCGCTATGTGAGCATTGAGGGCATCACCGAGGGGGATGTGGAGCTGTCCGCCGTGGCGCTCTACTCCGACATACCCGACAATGGCGGCTTCTCCTGCTCCGACGAGCTGCTGAATAAGCTGCAGTCCAACATCCGCTGGGGGGCCAAGTCCAACTTTGTGGACATCCCCACCGACTGCCCCCAGCGGGACGAGCGCATGGGCTGGACGGGGGACATCGCGGTATTCTCTCCGGCGGCCTGCTTCAACTTTGATATGAGCCGCTTTTTGGAAAAATGGCTGCTGGACGTAAAAGCCGAGCAGCTTAAGGGCGGCGGCATCCCCAACACCGTGCCCGCCCAGGGCTACGGCTTTCCCGCCACTATGCCCGCCATGGCGGTGGACTGGTGGGGCGACGCCTGCGTGCTGGTGCCCTGGGCCGAGTATATGGCCCGCGGGGACCTGTCCCTCCTTAAAGCGTATTACCCCGTTATGAAGAAATACGTCAAGGCCTGCCGATTCTGGGCGGGGCTTGGCAGCTTCGGCAAGAAAAAGTACATCTGGGACACCCCCTCCGTCCTCCACTTCGGCGATTGGGTGGCCCCCGACGTACCTCTGATGTCCCAGTGGCAGAAGCGCAGCAAGTGGACGGCCACGGCTAGCCTCTGCAACACCAGCGCGGTACTCAGTCAAGTGGCTGAGCTGCTGGGAGAGAACGAGGACGCGGCCTACTATAAAACCCTGAGCGAAAAGGTGGCCGACGCCTACTGTGAGATGTTTACCGACGGGCAGGGCAAGCTGCTGGAGGAGTTCCAGACCGCCTATGTCCTGCCACTCCAGTTTGGTATGTTCCCTAAGTCCGACAGAGAAAGGGCGGCGGGAAATCTGGCCCGGCTGGTGGAAAAGGATGACTGCTGCATCGGCACCGGCTTTCCCGGCACACCCTATATCCTCTTCGCCCTGGCCGACAATGGCCGCGCTGACACGGCGTACAGGATGCTCTTAAACACCAAGTGCCCCTCCTGGCTCTACGAGGTCAGGATGGGGGCCACCACCCTCTGGGAGCGGTGGGACGGCCTGGACGAGAACGGCGAGTGCCCCATCGGTGACGACGGCACGGACAAGATGATTTCCTACAACCACTATGCCGCCGGTGCGGTGGGTGACTTCCTCTACCGCCGCTTGGCGGGCATCGAGCCGCTGGAGGCAGGGTACAGGCGCTTCGCCGTCAAGCCCCTTGTTGGCGGCGGCCTTACCTCCGCCAACGCGTGGGTGGGTACACCCTATGGGCGCGCGGCGGTCGGCTGGATGCGGGAAAGCGGCACGCTGACCGTTGAGGTCACAGTGCCCATGGGCACGCAGTGCGAGGTGACCCTGCCCGACGGCACGCATCAGGTTTTTGACAGCGGCAGGCACATCTGCGCAGGAAAGGACGTTCGCGTATGAGCAACGGCAAAAAGGATTTTTGGAGCTTGCCCCTGACCCGCTCCGCCATCAAGGGAGCGGAGGTGCGGCCCCCTGAGATGCTGCTGGGCTACTTCATTGGGCCATTCGGCGCGCTGCTCTCCTCGGGCATCTTTACCAGCATTCTGCAAAACTACTTTACCGATGTTTTAAAGCTGGATTTGACCTTCCTCACAACCCTCCAGCTCTTGTCCACCATTCTCATCGTGGCGGCCAATCTGGTGGTGGGCCAGCTCATTGAGCGCACCCGCGCTCTGGCGGGCAAGGCGCGGCCCTGGATTCTCCTCTCGGCCCTTACCCTGTCGGTAGCGAGCGTCCTCATGTTCATCGTCCCCTTTGAGGGCCCGGCCAAGATGGTGTGGGTCGCCATCGCCTACAACCTCTATTACGCCGTGGCCTATCCTATCTACAACACGGCCAATTCCACCCTGATTCCCGTGTCCACCCGCAACAGCCAGCAGCGGGGGGCGCTGGCCTCCTTCACCAACGTGGCGGGCCTGGGCGTTATGGGCGCGGGCAGCATGGTGTTCCCCATGCTGGTGTCCTTCGCCCTCAAGGAGAACCAGAATCTGTGGTTTCTCACCATGCTGGCTGTGGCGATTTTTTCCGCCCTGGCCATTTACCTCCAGTTCCGCTTTACCCGCGAGCGGGTTACCGAGGAGAGCATGGGCAAGCGCGGCGGTGTGGACGGCAAAGCCAAGTCCGCTTCTATGGGCGCGCAGCTGAAGGCAGTGACGCAGGAGAAGTGGTGGTGGCTGGTTATGCTCTTCTACCTGGGCTTCCAGTGGAGCGGAGCTATGAAGAATGGCTCCATGTCCTTCTTCTGCAAGTGGGTGCTGGACAACACCTTCTTCGGCTCCGCCGATGCGTGGGGGGCCTCCCAGTCCATGCTGGGTATTTTGGGGGCAATCCCCATGGCGGTGGCCGCCGTTTTCGTGGTACCCCTCGCTAACCGGCACAGCAAGCGCATCGTGGTCTTTTGGGGCATGGTGGTGGGAGCCGTGGGCGGCATTATTGCGGGTCTGGGTAACGGCAGCATCGTCCCCGTCGCCATCGGTGTGGCCCTCAAGTGCCTGGGCTCCGCCCCCGCCGCCTATGTGATTCTCGCCATGCTGGCCGACGTCATCGACCATGTGGAGTTTAAGAGCGGCATCCGCACTGACGGGCTTACCATGTCCATTTACAGCTGCGTCATGGTGGCGGCTACCCCCATCTGCAATTCTATCTTTAGCGCGATTCTAAACCTCAGTGGCTACAACCAAAACGCCAGCGTGGCCCTGGGCGTGGCAGCCCAGTCGGCGGCGGTCAAGGGGGCCATCAACATCAGCTATATCTGGGTGGAGACGGTAGCCTACGCGGTGTGCGCGGCGCTTATCTTCTTCTTCACCGTGGAGAAAAAGCTCCCCGAGGAGCAGGCCGCTATCGCCGCACGAAATAAACAATAAGGAAAAGGAAGTGGTTGCAAGGTGCTGCATTTAGCCATTGATATCGGCGCGTCCTCCGGGCGGCACATTGCCGCCTGGCGGGAGAACGGCGCGCTGCAAATGAGAGAGGTGTACCGCTTCTCAAACCTGCCGGAGGAGCAGGACGGACATCTGGCTTGGAACCTGGAGCGGCTGTGCCGCGAGGTGCGAAACGGCCTTGCCGCCTGTAAGGAACAGGGGTTCATCCCCGACAGCGTGGGGATAGACACCTGGGCGGTCGACTACGTGCTGCTGGACGAAAAGGACGCGCCCATCCTGCCCCTTTACTGCTACCGGGACAGCCGTGGCGCGGAGGGCGCGGAGCAGGTGCACAAAGTCGTCCCCTTTTCTGAGCTCTATGCCAAAACTGGCATCCAGTTCCAGCCCTTTAACACCATTTATCAGCTCTATTGGGATAAGCAGGCGGGGCGGCTGGACAAGGCAGCGGACTTCCTCATGCTGCCGGAGTACCTGAGCTTTTACCTATCGGGGGAGAAGGCCCACGAATACACCAACGCCAGCTCCACCGGGCTTTTGAACGCAAGGGCCAAGACCTGGGACAGAGGTATTATTCAAAAGCTGGGCTTTCCCGAGCGGCTCTTCGCCGCACCGCCCCGCACCCCACCCGTGAAGCTGGGGCGGCTCAAGGGGTCGATTGCGGAGCAGGTGGGTTTTACCTGCGACGTGGTGCTCCCTGCCACCCACGACACCGCCTCCGCCATTGCGGCCCTGCCCCGAAAAGGTGCCTACATCTCCAGCGGGACATGGTCTCTGCTGGGGGCTGAGCTAAGTGAGCCGGTGACCACGAGGGGAGCCATGAAAGCCAACTTTACCAACGAGGGCGGCGTGGGCACCATCCGCTTTTTAAAGAACATCATGGGCCTGTGGCTGGTGCAGTGCCTGAAGCGGGAGCTGCCCGACAAGTACAGCTTCGCTGAGTTGGCGGAGTTAGCCGAAAAAGAGGCGGGGTTTGACTACCGCCTGGACGTGAACAACCCGCGCTACCTGTCGCCCCAGTCGGTGACAGCGGAAATCGACAGGGAGTGCGGCGAGCACGGCTGGCCCATTCCAAGCACCCCCGGCCAGTACGCCCACGCCATCTACCAGAGCCTGGCCCACGCCTACGGCGAGGCGCTGGGGGAGCTGGAGACCATCACGGGGCAGCGGTTTGAGACGCTGTGCATCGTGGGCGGCGGGGCCAATAACGCCTACCTTAATGCCCTCACGGAACGGGCCATTGGCCGCCCGGTGGTGGCCGGAGAAGCGGAGGCCACGGCCTTAGGAAATATTTTGCTGCAGGAGGCTGCTTATGTATAAGGACGCAAAGGCCCAATACGCCGCGCTGGGCGTGGACACCGAGAGGGCCATGGAGAAGCTGAAAACCGTTCCCGTCTCTCTCCACTGCTGGCAGGGGGACGATGTGCGGGGCTTCGATACCGACCCCTCCAAGCCGCTCACCGGCGGCATTCAGACCACCGGCAACTACCCGGGGCGGGCGGCCACCCCGGAACAGCTGATGGCCGACATTGACATGGTGCTGAAGCTCTGCCCCGGCATGAAGAAGATGAACCTCCATGCCAGCTACGCCATTTTTGACGACACGAACGGCGGCTGGGTGGACCGGGACAAGCTGGAGCCCAAGCACTTTAAAAGGTGGGTGGACTTCTGTAAGGAGCGGGGGCTGGGCTGCGACTTTAACCCCACCTTCTTCTCCCACCCCAAGTGCGACCCGTTGACGCTGTCCTCTCCCAACGAGGAAACCCGCCGCTTCTGGATTGACCACGGAAGGGCCTGCATCCGCATCTCCCAGTATCTGGCCGAGGAGCTGGGCCAGCCCTGCGTCATGAACATTTGGACGGGTGACGGCTTTAAGGATGTGCCCGCCGACCGCATGGGCCCCCGTGTGCGTTACCGTGAAGCCATCGACGCTATTCTGGCCGAGCCCTTTGATTTTGAAAAGGTCAAACCCTGCGTGGAGTCCAAGGTCTTCGGCATCGGCGTGGAGGCCTACACGGTGGGCAGCTCCGAGTTTGCCCTCAGCTACGCCGCCACCCATCCCAACAAGTGCATCCCCCTGATGGATAACGGCCACTACCACCCCACGGAGATGGTCTCGGACAAGATTCCCGCCCTGCTGGCCTTTTTCCCGGAGATTGCACTCCACATCACCCGCCCCGTCCGCTGGGACAGCGACCATGTGGTGCTCTTTGACGACGAGACGCGGGAGATGGCAAAGGAGATCGTCCGCTGCGGCGGCATGGAGGGCGGCGTAAAGATGGCCCTGGACTACTTTGACGCGTCCATAAACCGCGTGGTGGCCTGGGCCATGGGCTTTCGAAATTGGCAAAAGGCCCTGCTCTATGCGCTGGTGACCCCCAACGAGGATTTAAAAAAGGCTCAGGACGCGGGGGACCTAACCGCATTGCTGGTGCGGCAGGAAGAGCTGAAAACCATGCCCTTCGGGGAAATTTGGAATGAGTACTGCCGCCAGTGCGGCGCACCCCTGGACCGGGAATGGCTGGATATGGCGCGGCAGTATGAGAAGGAAGCACTGCAGAGCCGCTGAGCGGATTTACAAGGAGCAGGAGGAATATCATTATGGTCAATCGTTTTGTACTCAACGCCGTCTCCTACCATGGAAAGGGCGCAATTAAAGAAATTCCCGGACTGGTGGCCGCAAAGGGCTGCAAAAAGGCCTTTATTGCCACCGACCCCGATTTGGTCAAGTTCAACGTCACAAAGAAGGTCACCGACCTGCTGGATGAGGCGGGTATGGCCTACGAAATCTACTCCGATATCAAGCCCAACCCTACCATTGAGAACGTGCAGTCCGGCGTGGCGGCCTACAAAAAGTCGGGCGCGGACTACATGATTGCCATTGGCGGCGGCTCCTCCATGGATACGGGCAAGGCCATCGGCATTATCATCAACAACCCGGAGTTTGCCGATGTGTGCAGCCTGGAGGGGGTGGCCCCCACCAAGAACCGCACCGTGTTTACCATCGCCGTCCCCACCACTGCCGGTACTGCCGCCGAGGCTACTATTAACTACGTCATCACCGACGTGGAGCGCAAGCGCAAGTTTGTCTGCGTGGACACCAACGATATCCCCGATATCGCCGTGGTAGACCCGGATATGATGGCTAGTATGCCTAAGGGCCTCACCGCCGCCACCGGCATGGACGCCCTGACCCACGCCATTGAAGGCTACACGACCAAGGCCGCCTGGGAGCTGGCCGACTGCCTGAATCTGGAGGCCATCCGCCTGATATCTAAGAGCCTGCGGGGGGCCGTAGCCAACGAGGATGTGGCCCGCGAGGGTATGGCCCTGGGCCAGTTCGTCACCGGCATGGCCTTCTCCAACGTGGGCCTGGGCATCGCTCACTCCATGGCCCATACCCTGGGCGCGGTGTACGACACCCCCCACGGCGTGGCCTGCGCCATGATGCTGCCCATTGTCATGGAGTTTAACCGGGAGTACACCGGCGATAAGTTTAAGCAAGTGGCGGAGGCTATGGGTGTGGACACTGTCGGCATGGGCGAGGCCGCCTGCCGCAAGGCCGCCATCGACGCGGTGCGCCGGCTCTCCCGGGATGTGGGCATTCCCACCAAGCTGCCCGCCATGAAGGAGGAGGACCTGGAGTTCCTGGCCCAGTCCGCCGCGGCCGACGCCTGCGCCCCTGGCAACCCCAGGGAGGCTGGCATCGACGACTTCAAGAACATGTTCCGCCAGCTGATGTGAGAAGAGGAGCGAACACACAATGAAAGACATATTAACCGCTCCATTCGTGGCGGAAATGAAGGCCACAACCGCCAATATGTACCGCCTGGGCTGGGACGAGCGTAACGGCGGCAACATCAGCTATCTGCTGCCCGAGGCGGAGGTCGCGGAGTATTTGGACTTAAATAAGGTTATCCGCACCATCCCCACGGGCTTTGACGCCAAGCCCCTTATCGGTAAAATTTTTATCGTCACCGGCACAGGGAAGTATTTTAAAAACGTGGAGACTGACCCCGAGACCAATTTGGGCGTTTTGCGCATCGGAGCGGACGGCACCACAGCCGAGCTGCTGTGGGGCTACAAGGACGGCGGAAAGTTTACCTCTGAGCTGCCCGCCCACCTGATGAGCCATATGGCGCGCTTAAAGGCAGACCCACAAAACTGCGTGGTGATGCACAGCCACCCCACCAATACTCTGGCCATGAACTTTGTCCACGAGCTGGACGAGAAAAAGATGACCCATACCCTCTGGGAGATGTGTACCGAGTGTATCGTGGTATTCCCTGACGGCGTGGGAGTGCTGCCCTGGATGCTCTGCGGTACAAACTCCATCGGCGAGGCCACGGCCAAGAAGATGGAGGAGTTCCGGCTGGTGGTCTGGGGAATGCACGGCATCTACGGCGCGGGAAAGACCCTGGACGAGACCTTTGGTCTTATTGAGACGGTAGAGAAAGCAGCCCAGATTTACATGCTCACCGCCCATCTGCCGCGGAAGAATACCATTCAGGACAGCCAGCTACGTGAGCTGGCGGAGTATTTTTGCGTGGATTACCGCAAAGATTTTTTGGACTGATTATATGGGAAATCGTTTTTTCGGGAGGAATCATTATGAGGCGGCTGAGTCTGTGTAATGACTGGCAGTTCACGAAGACGTGTACTTCCGGCTTTTTAGATTTTGAGGGGGAGTACCTCTCTGTTCGCCTGCCCCATACCAGCAGGGAGCTGCCCCTCCACTGCGCCGACGAGCGGGACTACCAGATGGTCTGCGGCTACCGCCGCACAGTGGAGATACCAACGGAGTGGGCGGGCAAATACCTGGCTCTCCGCTTCGACGGCGCGGCCCACCATGCCACCGTGTATGTAAACGGCGAGAAGGCCGCGATCCACGCGGGCGGCTACACAGCCTTTAGCGTAGACTTGACCGGGCGGGTGCAGTACGGAAAGCCCTGCCAAATAGCCGTAGAGCTGAGCAGCAGCGAGAAGCTGAACCAGCCTCCCTTTGGCTACTGTATCGACTATATGACTTTCGGCGGGCTCTACCGCGAGGTCTGGCTGGAGGTGGGGGAGCCTTGCCACCTGTCCGACCTATTTGTGAAGGCCGATGTCTCGGGGAATATTTCGCTGGACCTCACGCTGGAGCAGCCCGAGCAGGCCCATGAGGTGGCCCTGACCGTCCGAGATGGCGGGGGCGAGGTCGTGGCAGAAAGCGCGGTACCCAACAGCCTGCTTGCCGCTAAAATTGAGAGCTTCCCCTGCACGGTCTCCACTCCTGCCCTATGGTCGCCCGAGACACCCAACCTCTATACGCTGGAGGCCGTGGTGAAGGCCGCCGACGGGCACGAGCTGGACAGCAAAACGGTTTGCTTTGGCTTTCGCAGCGCGGAGTTCAGGGCCGATGGTTTCTTTCTCAACGGCGCGCTTTATAAAATACGAGGCCTCAACCGCCACCAGAGCTATCCCTATGTGGGTTACGCCATGCCAGCCTCCATCCAGCGGCACGACGTGGAGATACTTAAGCACGAGCTCCACTGTAACGCGGTGCGTACCAGCCATTACCCACAGTCGCAGGCCTTTCTGAACGCCTGCGACGAGCTGGGCCTGCTGGTATTCACCGAAATTCCAGGCTGGCAGCACCTGGGGGACGCGGCATGGAAGGACTTAGCCTGTGAGCACACCCGTGAGATGGTTCTTCAGAACCGCAACCACCCCTCCATCATCTTATGGGGCGTGCGGGTAGACGAGTCCCCCGACGATGACGAGCTCTATAAGCGCACCAATGCCATTGCACACGATTTAGACCCCACTCGCCAGACCAGCGGTGTGCGCTTCCTCTGGAAGAGCAATCTTCTGGAGGATGTTTACTCTTTCAACGACTTTTCCCACGCGGGAACCAACGCCGGGCTTCTCCCTAAGTGGCTCATATCACCGGACAAGAAAAAAGGTTACCTTATTAGCGAGTTCAACGGTCATATGTTCCCCACCAAGACCTTCGATTCCCCCACCCACCGCTTGGAGCACGCCCTGCGCCATGCCACCGTGCTGGACGCTGTCTACGCAAAGGATACGGTGTCAGGCGGCTTCGGCTGGGTCATGGCCGACTATTACACCCACGGCGACTTTGGCTCGGGTGACCGCATCTGCTACCACGGCGTGCTGGATATGTTCCGCAATCCCAAGCTGGCCGCCCGGGTCTACGCTGCCCAGCAGGACAAGGTACCCGTTCTGGCGGTAGGCTCCACCATGGCCATCGGCGACTACCCCATCTGCGCCGTGGGGGAAAACTATGCCTTTACCAATGCCGACAGCCTCCGATTTTATAAAAACGGCGAGCTGCGGGCAGAGTTCCCGGCAAAAAGCAAGCGATGGAAGCACCTGCCCCATCCCCCCATTGAGATTACCGATGTGGTGGGCAGCGCCATCGAGCAGGGGGAGGGCTGGAGTCACCGAAAGGCCGAGGCCGTAAAGGACACCCTTCTCGCCATGCAGCGCTATGGCGCGGCCCTCCCGTTGCAGCATATTCTCAAAGCCGGCTGGCGCATTGTGCGCTACGGTATGGGTCCCGGCCGGCTCAACACCCTCTTCCATAAGTATTGCAGCAACTGGGGCGTGACCGCGCCCCTCTACCGCTACGACGCGGTGAAGGACGGCAAGGTAGTGCGAAGCGTCACCCGTCAGAGCAATGCGGAGCTCTACCTGGAGGTACAGTCCAGCGCCACCACGCTGGTGGAGGGGGACACTTACGATGTGGCCGCCGTGCGTATCAGCGTGGCCGACTGCAATGGGTCTGTCTCGACTTACTGCCAGCTTCCCATAGAGCTGACCCTTACCGGACCGGGCGAGCTTGTCGGGCCAAGGGTCATCACCGCCGAGGGCGGCATGTGCGGCACTTATGTGAAAACCACCGGTGAGACGGGGGAAATCATACTTACTGTTTCCACCTGCCAGACCGAGCAAGTGGAGGTACACTTTACCGTAGTTGTTGGAATGCGGACCGAGTAATTACATAGAAAATCAGGCAAAGAAAAATCGGCGTAGGAATAAACAGCAGCAGGGGCAGCTACACAGTGTTGTAGCTGCCCCTGCTGCTGTTTATTTGAATTAAGCCTTATGTGGATGGCAGCTGCCGCCCGGTATGGTCGATGGTATAGGGCTGGGGCAAAATGATTTGGGAAATGGGGACGAAGGTGTACCCGTCCTGGAGGAGCTTTTCGATGATACCGGGCAGGGCCTCGGGTGTGTGGAGGGCGGCATTGTGGAAGAGTACAATAGAGCCTGTCTGGACCTTGGTCACTACCCTCTCTGTAATCTGGCTTGCAGAGAGGTCTTTCCAGTCCAGGCTGTCTACGTCCCACTGGATAGGCTCCATATTGATGGAGCGGATGGAGGAGATGACGTTGTCATCGTATTCGCCGTAGGGTGGGCGGATGAGGGTAGGGCGCACACCGGTGACAGCTTCAATTTTATCATTGCAGGCATTTACATCGGCAATAATTTCGTCCCGGCTGAGTTTGGACATATGTGCGTGGTCATTGGAATGGTTCATTACCTCGTGGCCGGCGTCATGGAGCGCCTTTACCGATTCAGGATATTTATCTACCCATGCGCCTACAACAAAAAAGGTGGCCTTGACATTATATTTGGCCAGAATGTCGATGAGGGTTTGGGTGTCCTCGTTTCCCCACGGTGATGTTATTTTGTGGCAGTTGGTATGAGTAAATTTCAGTCATCATAAGTAACACCCTTTGGTACCCGGAACTTGATGTTATCGGCTCCCGCGGACCAATAAACTTTAATCACGCTAATTGCTGAGCATACGGGAGCATACCGCTATTAATCACTTGCTCCTGCGCGTTTTCCTTGGCGGAAAGGCTTACATTGAGATAGTCCGTGTCCTCCACCTGGCTAAACACACCACTGCTGACATTGTGCCGCTTTCCTTGCTAAATTTAATCCACGCCCCCGGGTGGGGGGCGACGACGGTAGCGGGTATACAAATGTCTGGTGCGTCATATTTCAATCCACGCCCCCGGGTGGGGGGCGACAGCAAAAAAACACAAAAATTGACGAATCAATTGTTTGCATTGCACAAAAACAAAGAAAAATATAAAAAACAGCATTCCCCCAATTATACAAATGCGAGCCCTGCATACTAATATATTGCGTTTTCGGGGTGCGAACCTCTTGCAAAACGCTGTTTGCTGATACTTCGCACTAAACCATAAGAACACCCTCTGGCTCATAAGCCTTCTTGCTGCCAAAATGGTCAATTTTTGTTTGATAATGATTGCCCAGATAGTAAAAGCGGAGACTGTCGCGCTTATCATCCATAATGGAACAAAGCTTGGCCTGGAGCAGCTTGCACTGGGCCGCATCCAAAAGGCACTCAAAGACCGAGTTCTGGACCCGCTGCCCATAATTGACGCACTGTTTGGCAATCTGACGCAGGCGCTTTCGCCCGGCGGCGTCCTCGGAGTTGACATCGTATGTGATGACCACAAGCACTCCTATCACCTACTTCCACAGAAATGGCGGGTATCCGTCCAAATCCTCCCGCAGGTAGCGGGCCAGGAGAAGTGCCTGGAGATAGGGCACCAGCCCCCAGGGGAGCTTCTCCTTGAGATAGGGATGGGTAATCTCCTCCTGCTTTTTGGTCTGCCAGGCCCGCAGGAAGGTCTTGCGCGCAGTGTCGGTTAAAAAGACCGCGCCGCTTCCGGTCTGCTCAAAGTCAGAGGGGGAGACCATGCGATTGTTAATCAGGGTCAGCACAAAGCGGTCTGCCATGCAGGGGCGAAGCTCCTCCATCAGATCCAGCGCCAGAGAGGTACGGCCCGGCTTGTCCCGGTGGAGAAACCCCACATAGGAATCCAGCCCCACAGCCTCCAAGGCGGCGGCGCAGTCGCCGGCCAGCAGACTGTAAGCAAAGGAGAGCATGGCGTTCAAATTGTCCAGCGGCGGGCGGCGGCTCCTGCCGCGGTAGAAGAAATGCTCCTTGTCATTTAAAATCATCTCATCCAGCACGCCGAAGTAGACCGAAGCCGCGCTCCCCTCCAGCCCGCGCAGGGTGTCTAAAGACTGCTCCTCCGCGATGGCGCTCAAAGCGCTGTTGAGCTGTGCGGAGGCCGCTTTCAGCCGGAGGACATCCACCCGGAGCGCATGGTCGCGGCAGGTGCGCTCAATGCTCCAGCGGGAATTGTAGACCTTTCCGAACAAAAAATTCCGTGCAAGGCGGCAGCAGGGGCCGGGATCGTCCGCCACGCGGTACTGGGTGCGGCGCAGCAGGACGTTGCCCCGACTCTCCCCGGTGACGCGGGCCAGGAATCTGCCCCGGGGCGTGCAGAAGGAGAGGCCAATTTCCCGCTGGGCGCAGGCCCCCATCAGGGCGGGTGATGCGCCCGCATAAGTAAAGGAGAGGATTCCGCTGAGGGTATGGAGGGGGAAACGACCCACAATTTCCTTCTCCCGATTGACCACCACGTTTTCGCCGTCCAGAGAGAGGTAGGCGTCCTCGGTGGTCACAAAGAGTGTGTTGAGCAGATGCCTCACGGTGTCACCTCCAGATTGCCCCGCAGATAGTCCGCCACCGGGCGGGCGGACATGAGCGCGGGCAGGCATAGTTCCGAGAGGGAGCAGGCCCGGCAGGCAGAGCCGGGTTTTACCTTCGGGGTATGGCCACGGCGGTAGAGGTCATGCATCTCGGCGAGGGACTGCGTAACCGTGCTGCGCAGCTCGTCTGTAAGGGGGACGACTTGCCTGCGGCGGGACTCCCCATAGAAGAGCGCCCCCTCGGAGATGGCGCAGCAGAGCATTTCCTCCAGGCACATGGCCTGGGCGCAGAGCTGAAGCTCGTCTGCCTGGTGATCCTTGGGTTTTCCACGCTTATACTCCACGGGATAAGGACGCCAGGTTCCGGCGTGCCCTTGCAGAGGGACGCCATGAGGGTCGGCGTGAAACTCCACCACGTCACAGGCACCAGAGATGCCCATCCGGGGGGAAAAAATGTGCAAATTACGCAAAGTGAGCAGGTCGCCCCGGCGCTCGCTGGCACCGGAGTCGTGACAGCGTTGGTGCAACAGCTCGCCCTCTACCGTCCGCAGATTTTCCGCCCACTGGTGCTCAACGTGGATCAGACCCCACTGGCGGCGGCAGAAGATAAAATGCTGCAGCCCGGACAATTGGAGGAAATCCTCCTCGTGAAAGGTCACCCCATCCGCGTACAGGTGATGCCGGCGGGGAGGGCAGCGGTATCCACGTCGATTTTGTAGTCGGTAAAGGCGCGGGCGGGGCCCTCGTCTGCGGCATTTGTGCGCTGAATTTTCACCGCCTCGAAGAGCTTGTGGGCAGGAGCGCAGCCCAGCTCGGAGTCGTGCTTAAAGATAATGAGCTCACGGACGGCCATTTTTCCCCGGGCGGCGGAACGGTCATGCTCAAACATATTTAAAATGGCCTGCCACAGTAGCTCCAAATCCGCGTCGGAAAAGCCGGTGGTCTTGCGGGCCAGATTGGCCGAGATATAGCCCTCGGCCCGATAGAGGCCGTAGGGGACGATGTACTTGCGGCCCATCTCGGTGCCCTTTTTCTCTGCGTCGGCCTCGGTGGTGATGGCCACGCGGGTGATGGTGACCTCCTGAGGCACAATAGGATCCACACTGCGGGCGAAGCCCAGCTGAACGGGGCCGCGCACCTGGCCGCAGTTGAGGGCGGCCTTGACAAAGGTGGTCATCACAGCGCCGAAGGCGCGGATGTCGTAGAAGTTGGCGCACATCCAGTCCCGAAGCTTGCGATCCAGGTCGGGGTCGGCCTTCTTCTTTTCCTTGATGTCCTTTTCGGAGACCGCAAGGGCGGCATAGGCCTCGCTGTCGCTGCGGTTGAGGGGGACGTTGTCTTTGATATAGATGCGGAAGCCCTCGCTGTCCTCCTTCACCATTTCCACATAGTTGCGGATTTTCCGCTTCAGGCAGACGTCGGTGACAAGGCCGTAACCGGTTTCGGGGTCGATGCGGGGCATGTTGCCCGCATCAGGGTCCCCGTTGGGGTTGCCGTTTTCCACGTCAAACAGGATGACAAAATCATAGCGGTTTTGAATGGCGCTCATATCAATTCTCCTCCTTTTTTGTGTACCGCTTTTGGGTTTGATGGTAGTAGCCCAGGTCAAAGGCCGCCTGCTGGGGCAGGGTCAGGCGGGTGGGCAAATCCATACCCAGAAGATCCTTAATTTGGCCTATCTGGCGGTCGTAATGGATTTTTGCTCCCCGTTCCAACTTCCGCAGATGGCTCTGTGCCAGCTTGTTCAGGATGGGGAAGATGGTGGCGGGGGTGGACATGGCGGAGCTAAAGTATTTGTCCTTGATTGTGGTGTTGATGCCGGGGTTTGCCGCCTGCTGGAGCGCCTCCAGAACCGAGAAGAGACGGCCCAGATTATAGGGGTCGTGGACGACGTTTTCTTGCAGATGCACAGTCAATACCTCCTTCGGGCATTCAGATTCCGGATGGGGATTTTTTAGGTAGTAGGCCTTTAAGATGGCGGCCCGGCCACGGGTGATTTGACGGTCGGCTCGAATGCGGAGCATCACGCCGCTCAGCAGCGCGGCGGGGTAGTCAGTGCCCGACAGGATTGCCCGGGAGACAGCACCTGACATAACGGGGGAGGGGGACTTGTCCCGGGCGTTTAAATTGACGGTCTCCCGCAGAAGGGCCCAGAAAGGAATGGTCTCGTAGGGATCGTTAAGTGGTCGGACAATTTCCATCCGATCATGATGGGCATTGACGCGGGCCATAAATACGCCGAAGGAATCCCGGAGGAAAAAGCGTACCGAGAGCCGCGCGGCATTGGGGGCAAGACCCAGGATATAGAAGGGGCGGTGGGGGTCCAGCGGCACCTCGTCACAGCGCTCCATGTTGGCCAGCTTTTTCAGCGCGGCCCGCAGAGTCTGATCGGTGAGGCCGGCGGGCGGCGCTGTGCCAAAAAGTGCGGCGGTGGAGAAGCCCTGATAGATGGGATCCCCACCCTCGGCCCAGCAGACAACGGTGGTGTCGCCGATTTGCTGGACGTGCTCCCGGTCAGCCAGCAGGTAATTGAGCGCAGCTGTATAGGCAAACGCGGCGTACTCGCTCACCGGGCTGTTGGCGTTTTGCTCCCGGCCAAAGGAGCAAAAGGCGGGGGCATTAAAGGAGACTAGCGCTGCCCCAGAGCTTTGTGCGCCCGCGACGCCTTTAATAGAGGGATGGGTGAGGGCCACGGGGCTCACCTCCCCGGTGACCAGGCAGGGGAGGGTGGGACCGTCCCCGTCCGCGTCGTAGTGCCGCTGCCAGGCGGCGCGGATGGCGGAGTCCTCGTGGGCGAAACAGCCGTCCACCCGAAAGACCAGGTTGGCGCCTTTCATCAGCTCGTCCAGACAGGGGGAGAGAGCGGGATAGCCGGCGGCGGCTTCCGGTTTCCATGTGTCGAAGTACGCGAGGAGCGCGCGGGCGGTGGGTGTATCCACGCCGCTCAGCACCGCCTGATGGAGCCGGTGGCAGGCGTCAAAGCACTGTCTGGTACGCTCCGGCTTGCCCTTGTCGTCAATGCCCAGGAGGTATCCCGAGTTGTCCCACAGGAAGTTGGCGGCAACGCCGGAGGAGCGCTTGACCGGGGCGGGGAGCTCCATAGAGCGGGGGATCAGCACGGTTTTGGCGCCCTTGGCCCGCTCCTCCAGCAGAGGGACGATCTGCGTCAGGCTGCCCGCGCTGTCCAGACAGAGGGCGTAGCTGACCTTCGTGGCGCTCCAGCCGGGACGGGCAATTTTTCCCTGGTCGGCCAGGTCCTCATAGAGCTTGACCAGTGCCTGCAGAATCATCGGACCACCCCCTCGCCGTCCGGGGGTGGAACCTCCAGAACGCCGTCTCGCAGAGCGGCGCGGAAAAAGGTGGGGCGGATATGCTGCGGGTCGGAATAGTCCATGTCCAGCAGCATCCAGCCCAAATCCCGCTCCCCGGCCAGGGCCTCGGGACAGGGGGGGAGCTCCTCGCAGGGGGAAAAATAGGCGGGAAATTCCCGCACACCGAAGCAGGGCTGGTGGTAGTGCTGACCCCGGCTGAGGCGGCGCTTAATGATGTCCTGGAATTTTCCCGGATTGTCTCCGGGGGCGGCCTGCGCGGTCAGCTCGAAATGGGCCTCGATGACGTAGCGCACATCCTTGAG
Source organism: uncultured Pseudoflavonifractor sp. (assembly GCA_964504285.1). GTDB lineage: Bacteria > Bacillota > Clostridia > Oscillospirales > Oscillospiraceae > Pseudoflavonifractor. The sequence continues at coordinate 13,725 of CAZDDZ010000010.1, read as the reverse complement.
CACCATGGCGGCCCGCTGCTGAATGCTCTCCGGGGTAGCCAGATACAGCTCGCCCCGGCGCTTTTCCATCACCGAGCGCACTTTCTGGGCGCTGATGACGTCCTTGACCTCGTTGCGGCGAATGTTGGTGAACCGAATGGGCTTGCAGACGTGGATGCGGTCGATGACCCACCGCAGACCCGGGTGCCAGTAGATGGCCTCGATAAGCCCGCGGGCGGCCGAGGGGGTCATGACATCGTAGCTAACCCGCTCCACCTTCATCTCGGGCCGGCTGAAGCAGGCGTAATCACCCCAGACCTCAATACGAATAGACAAGTGCCTCTCTCCTTTCTTTTGGTTCAGGATAGAACAAAGGTTGTTCCATAATCCGGACTTTTACACAAAGAGCCCTTTTCCGAAGTCCGCCTCCAGGGACAGCCCGGTCTCCGGACTGTAAAGGGACAGGTTATTTAAGACGGCGGAGCCGTCCTCCAACTCGTCCAAATCACCGGCGGCCCACAGGGACTGATAGTGCTTTTCATAGACGCTGACGCCGTACTGCCCCAGCGCACGGAAAAGCTGCCGGGAGCGGGCGCCGGAGCGGAGCTGCTCCACCAGCTCGCGCCCGTCGTCCACGGGGATGTAGATGGTCTTTGTGGCGCTGTCGATGAGGTGAAATCCCTCGGCTACGGTGCGGAAGGGCATCTGCGTTCCCTCCAGTCCCCGGCGAAAGGCGTCCAGCGTGCCGGACTTGTCCAGGGAGCCGCCCACCAGATCCAGCAGTGCAAGAAAATAGCGCTGCACAGTGTGGGGGTGGGCCGGGTCCGCGTTGCCGCTCAGGGCCTCGGCCGTGGCGCCGATGTTGCGGCGGAAGAGAGGAGGCAGGGCATCCTCGCCACGAAATACGGTGACAAGGCTGTCCCGCGCGATGCGGCTTCCCTCCCGGTTGCACCGGCCCGCGGCCTGCAGAATGGAGTCCAGTCCGGCCTCCTCTCGCCAGACGGCGGGGAAATCCACATCCACGCCGGCCTCGATGAGGCTGGTGGAGACCACGCGGCAGGGAAGCCCCTCCCGCAGACGGCGGCGTATTTCCGAGAGCATAGCCCGCCGATGGGCGGGGTACATCAGGGTGGACAGATGGTAGCGGTGCTCCGGGGGGAGCAGCCGGTAGAGCGCCTCGGCACTCTTGCGGCTGTTCACGATGCAGAGTACCTGATTTTGCCCGGCCAGCCGCTCCGCCAGCATCTCACGGGAGAGTGTTCCCCCATGGGCGAAGGTGACGCGGCGAAAGTGTCCGTACAAATCTACGGTGCCGGGGCAGAGCTCCCGGGGGGAGAGGGTGGGGGTGAATTCCCGGAACAGGTCGCCCAGCACGGGCTGGGTGGCGGTACAGAGTACCGCAGAGGCGCGGCAATGGGCTACCAGATGGGCGATAGCGGCCACACAGGGCCGCAGGTGTGCCAGCGGGAGCATCTGCGCCTCGTCGAAAATCAGCACGCTGTTGGCCAGATTGTGGAGCTTGCGGCACTGGGAGGGGCGGTTGGAGTAGAGGGACTCAAAAAACTGCACGGCGGTGGTGACCACCACGGGGGCGTCAAAGTTCTCTGCGGCCAGGGCCTGACGGTACTGGGCAGGCGTCGCGCCCTCCGCCGGATCGTAGGAAACCCCGGAGTGGTGCTCCACCACGTTGTCCTCCCCCAGAATGGAGCGAAAGACGGCCGCGTTCTGCTCAATGATGGAGGTGTAGGGGATGACGTAGATAATGCGCTCCATGCCGTTGGCGATGGCGTGCCGCAGGGCGAAGGCCAGGGAGGCCACCGTTTTGCCGCCGCCGGTGGGGACAGTCAGGGTATAAAGACCGCGCTTTTGGCTGCCGCCGTCCAAGCAGGCGCACAGAATGTCGCAACGTCGGCGGTTCAGCTCGGTTTTTGGGCTCCACCAGCCGGAAATATAATCTTCCAGTCGGGCCAGCAGCGTGGGCAGCGTGTCGCGGCCACCCAGTGGGGGCGGAGCACCCTTCATAAAGGACTCGGTATCCAGAAAGTCGCCGTCCACCAAACAGGAGTAGAGCATACGGATGAAAAAGGAGTCGGTCAGGCCGTCTTTCCCCATGGCGGGGAGCGGGGGGACTGTGGGCAGGGCTCCCGGCCAGGCGGTGTAGGATGGGTTTTTCCCGTCGGCGGTGCTCTTTAGCCGCCCCCACAGGGTGGGCTGACCGGCAGCATCCAGATGTGAGCCGCCGTCGGGCAAACCGCCGTGGTGGCCTGCCACCCCGAAAGCGGCCCACTCCATCCCGCGGCGGGCACACTCGAAAGCTCCGGCGGTGGAGTGATCCACCCTTGGTCCCTGCTCCAACAGTCGCCGTTGAAACTCAGCCGAGTACTTGCCAATGTCGTGGGCCAGACCGAGCAGCTGTCCCTGGGCTTTGGCGCCGAAGGAGGCGGCAAATTCGGCAGAAAGGGCGGCGGTTCCGGTTAAATGATCCTCAACCGTCTGCATGAGGCCGGTCTCGGAGGTGTGGGCAAGGAAGGAAGTTACACGCAAAGAAAGACCCTCCTCTCCAAACTTAAAAATTATTTATGCATATTTTATAATAATTATTAAAGTCTTGCAATGGAACTAAGCAAAAGGACGAAGTTTAAAGACAAAAGACTGACGGCGTTCTATAACCTGCACCCCGATTGTTATCAGTATACCCTACTGTATAACAATTGGGGTGCAGTTCGTATAGTATGTAGCCGTATAAAGGTATTAAAAGATACTTTGTCAACCGAGGGTAAGTATGCAATAGAACGATAGAAAACATAAGTTGCTTCTCGCAGGTTTTCGGGCATGACGAAGGGCGCAAATTCATATTGATAAAAGGAAGCGTATTGATAAGGAGGACGTCCTATGAATCAATCCATTCCGCCAATGGCAGAAAAATCTCTAAACTATCGCGTTACCCGTAAATTTGAAGGGAAGATCTCTGCGGAAGCGCTGGTACTGAATCTCATTCGGGCACACGCCGGTTAGACACCCATGCCCCCCCATTTTGCTGAAAGGAGGGATGACTCATGACACACCCGCCGAACCAAATCTGGCAGGTTGCCTTATATTGCCGATTGTCTCGCGAGGACGGCGACCGACCGGAGAGCGACAGCATCGGAAACCAGCGAAAACTGTTAGAGGAATACGTAAGAACTCATCCGAAGCTGACAGTTCAAGGCTACTATGCTGATGATGGGTATACCGGCACCAACTTTGACCGTCCCGACTTTCAGAGGATGCTGCGGGATATTGAGACGGGGAGCATCAATTGTGTCCTGGTCAAGGATCTATCCCGTTTTGGACGTGACTACATTGAAGCCGGACGGTATCTGGAGCGGTGGCTTCCGGAACATGGTGTACGCTTTATTGCTATCACAGATAACATTGACAGTAATCTTGGCGCCTATGATATGATGATGCCACTGAAAAATCTGTTCAATGCTCAGTATGCCAAGGATATTTCACAGAAGGTAAAAAGCGCCTTTCAGGCAAAACAGCGCAGGGGGGAATTTATTGGCGCCTTTGCCAGCTATGGCTACTTAAAGGACGAGCAGAACCATAACCACCTAGTCATTGACCCGGTGGCAGCACAGGTCGTACAGCGAATATTTGCCCTCTTTGAACATGGCACCGGCAAAATTCGTATTGCCAAGCTACTTAACGAGGAGGGCATTCCTTGTCCCAGCGAGTACAAGCGGCTCATGGGCGAGCGGTACCGGAACTGCAATCAATTGGAGCATACCACTTACTGGACCTATGCTACCGTCCATCGCATTTTAAATAGCGAAATGTACATCGGCAACATGGAGCAGGGGCGCAATGAACGCATCCAGCTCCATGGTGCCGCCAAGCAGAAGAATAAGGCGGACTGGGTAGTGGTAACTGGTACCCACGACCCCATCATCTCCCGAGAACAGTGGGAGCGGGTGCAAGTCTTGCTGAAAAAGCGAGGCCGCACGCCGGACTTTCAATCCAACGTTAGCCCCTTTGCCGGTTATCTCAAGTGCGGCGACTGTGGTCGAGCAATGTCTAAAACCGCTTGGAAGGGAAAGATATTTTACACCTGCGGCTCATATAAGCGATATGGCGCAGATGTCTGCACCAAGCACTACATCACCCAGGATGTGCTGACAGCAGTTGTCCTCTCCGATTTGAACCACATCATTGCCAGTGTAAAAAACCTTCGGGATCTGGCAGAACGGGGAGCGCAGATGTGCTGTAAGACTGACTGCACCTATGGTGAGCGCGAGCGGTTAACCGCTGCGCTTTCCCGGATACAGCGCATGAAGCAGGGTGTTTATGAAGATTATAAGGACGCTGTTTTAACCAAAGAGGAATTCCTGCGTTACCGCAAGGATTATGAGGGGCAGGAGAAAACGCTTCAAGGCCAGTTGACACAATTGGCGGAACGTGGGAATGATAGCGGACTGCTGCACCGGCCCTGGGTGCAGGAGTTGGTACGGCTTGGTCGGTTGACCGCCCTGGATCGCCTTACCCTTGCGGAGACACTAAAAGAAATTCGTATTTTTGAAGACGGAACCATTGAAATTACCTATCTGTTTTCCGGCGATCTTCGTGCTTTGCTGGAGGAGAGCGAGAAAGAAGGATTACACTGGTCAGGCCACAAAGAAGGACAAGCAATATGAGTCATTATATGGAGTCCTGAGTATGCTGAGAGGACAGGCAATCTGCCTGTCCTCTCAGCCTGTCGAAAAACTGCTATTTTTAAAATGTATGTCAAAAGGTTGCAGTTTTTGAGCGGGGGGATAGTGTGAAAGGGGGGCGGAGCCCCCGCTTTCGCGTGCAGGAACCCGCCCGCAGGCGACCGATTTCGGCATTTAGCCGAAACCGCCCTCAGACTGGCGACTTTGTCGACAGTCTGAGAGGACAGGCAATCTGCCTGTCCTCTTGACTATCACTTACTTAAGTAACAAATCCAAGCACTGCATAGAGCGCCACGGTTATAAAAAGCTATGGGGTAAGTCGAATGCGGTTACCCAAGGTAAGTGAAAAGACCATCGCTTCGACCGCTGATTTTGCCGTGGTGGCTGCCAAGACATTTGTCCCGCCGGCTCGGTGTTGAGGGAGTGACGTAGACCACTGTGTTGCCAACAGTCCGTCAGTGGTTATTTTAGGGGCAGCTGCACCGGCTTGCCGGTGGCGGCCGAGAGGTCGGCGGCAAAGACAATTTCCTGGGTTTTCATGGCATCGTTTAGGCTGAGAGAGGTTTCTTTATCATTGACGATGCAGTCCATAAAGTGATTAATTTCCTCAGGGAAGGGGTGGTGGGTCACGTCGCCGCTGTCGGGAGTTTCCACGGGGAGCACCATGTAATCACGCTGACCGGGAATTCGCTCTGGGGAATAGAGCTTATTGTTGAGCAGAGAGCCTCTGTCACCAAACAGATGGAGGTTAAAAATATAGGGAGAAATGGTGTCATAGCTGCTACCAATTTTGCCCATGGCGCCGTTTTTAAACTTAAGGAGGGCCACCAGAGTGCCGTCATACTCCAGATCGGTGCGGCAGCCGCTGGAATAGGCGACTACCTCGGTTACCTCGTCCTGCATGAAAAAGCGCATGGCGTCCACCGCATGACAGCCGCCGGCCAGCAGGGAACTGCCGCCCACGCCCTTCTGGCAGGTCCACTGATAGCAGGGATAGCTTTCGGTGACCCGATGGAAATAGTCGGTTTCGGCGTAATAGAGCTTGCCGAGGTACTCCTCCTGCATCTGCTTGGCGTTGAGGAAGAGGGGATTCCAGTGGAGCACATAACCCACCAGAGTCTTGACCCCCGCTTTATCCACTGCGGCCTTCATGGCTTTGGCATCCTCCCAATTGAGGGCAATGGGTTTTTCAATTAAAATGTGCTTGCCTGCCTCTGCGGCCTTAATGGTCTGCTCGGCGTGCATGTGGTTGGGGGTGCAGATGCAGACAATGTCCACATTGGGATCGTTCAGGGCCGTATCATAATCTGTGTAAATCGCCACATCGGGTACTCCGCACTCTGCGGCCTTGGCTTTGCCCTTCTCCTCGTCGCGGGAGACCATTGCCACCACCTTCGAGTGTGGATTCATGGTGAATGCGCGGATGTGCTCGCCAGACACCCAACCAGTACCCACAATCAAAACGCCATATTCTTTCATAATATTGCCTCCTATATTTCTCTAAAAATTTGTTCTGCAGTATTTCGGGCATAGGCCAGAGTGGTCTCCACATGGTAGCGGGCGGGGGGAATAAGCTCCACATTGGCGGTGCCTGTAAAGCCGATTTCCGTCAGAGCCTTTGCCACCTCGGGGTAATTGACATCTCCGTCCAGCAGGTTAGTAAATGCGTTAATGTTGTCAATGGACATACGATAGTCCTTTAAATGGAGCGCCTTCACGCGCTTACCCATGGTGCGAATCCACTGCTGGGGATAGCCAAAGCGGCGGGCATTGGCCACGTCGAAATAAATGCCCACGTTGTCCCTCTGTATTTCATCCACAAAGCGGTTTAGCTCTAAGGGACTGTAAAGAAAGTTATTCCACACATTTTCAATGGCCAAAGTGACCTCCGGGGCAAAGGCCGCCAGGGCCGCCACACGCTTCTGAACACGGGTATAGGCGGCGGCATAGTCCATGTCCTCGGTAAGCATGCCGGGAATAATGAGGGCGGTAGAGGCACCCAGAGTTTGCGCACCGTCCAGCATCTTCTTCATAGCATCCATGCTTTTGTCCGCGGTGGAGGCATCGGTGGCGGTAAGAGGATAGATGGAAAAGCTGACAATTCCCCCCACACTGTCGATAGAAATGCCTGCGTCGTCCGCCATGGCCTTCAGCTCCAAAAGCTCCCGGTGGGTGGAGTGCAGGTGAAAGAGGCGATTGTGATAGGCGCTGATGTCCAGGGCATCGGCAACACCGCCACCACCGGTTGCCGCATCTGACGCGGTAAAACAGGCCTCAAAGCTTTTATAGCCAAGGCGTGCTGCAGCGGTGAGGGCATCCTTTACATCATAAGAGGTAGGAAAGGAGAATTGATTAATTCCAATTTTCATAAGTTCACCTCGTCTGCTTTTTAAATGCGCTCTGGCTGGCTACAATGCCGAAGATAATAAGTCCCTGTACAATCAGCTTGCCCACCTGACCGATGCTGAGCATGGTGAGCAGTGCAAAGAGGAGCATCATGAAAAAAGCCCCCAAAACGCCGCCCCAGACGCCCCCCTTGCCGCCCTCAATGGCGTTGCCGCCAATGAGTACCGCCGCCAGGGAGTTGTTAATATAGTCATTGCCCAAGGAGAGAGAGGTGGTGCCGATGTAACCGGAGGCCATAAGTCCGGCGATGGTAGCCAATACGCCGGAAATCACATAGGTGGAAAATTTCACCCAGTTTACCCGGATACCGCACAGTCGGGCAGCCTTGGAATTGCCACCTACGGCGTACAGTTTGCGGCCGTATGGGGTAAAACGCAGTACCCACCAAACCAGCAGCGCCAATGCAAGCCACAGTACCGTGGCGTAGGGCACGGGCTTTACTAAAAATCCATTGCCCAGTTTTTTTAGTAGCGGTGACACATTGCCGCTGGGAGAGCCGCCGGTATAGACCAGATAGATACCCTGTACCACCGACATGGTACACAGAGTCATAATGAAGGGAGCAATGCGCAGACCCAGCACGCCGATGCCGTTAATTGCGCCGATAGCCGCACCCATAAGCAAGCAAATGCCGATGGCAGGCAGGAAGTTTTCGTCCTGTCCCCGCATAAGAGAGACGGCAAACACGTTTGTGAGGGTCACTACGGAGCCGACCGACAGGTCAATGCCGCCGCCCAAAATCACCAGCGCCTGCCCCAGCACCACAATGCCCAGTGCGGAGGCTTGGCGGGAGATATTCATGGCCTGCCCCACGGTGACCGAACCGGGGCGTAGTATGCCCTGAATGACAAACATGAGCACAATGGCGCAGATCAGAATGAGCGCCTGCTTGGCGCTTTGGCCGGGGGCTCTGCGCCCAATGAGTGTTTTAGAATCAGTTGCCACGACGCTTCACCTCCAGCCGACCGGACAGGGAATAGATAATCATAGCCACCACAAGCAGAAGACCCTTGAGCACGTACTGGTAAAAGTGGTTAACACCCAGAATATTCATCATGTTGGAAAGCATACCAATGAGAAATGCACCCGCAATACTGCCGGAGATGAGCCCTGCACCGCCGGTAAGGGCTGTGCCACCGATGGCGGCGGCCGTGATGGAATCCAGTCCAAAGGTGGTACCCGTAAGGGGGTCACCGATACGCATACGGCTGGCCAGCAGAACGCCGGTCACCGCCGCACAGAGTGCTGCAATCACATAGGTCATGACGCTTACTTTTTTGGAGTGAATACCCATAGAGGCGGCCACCTTGGCGTTATTGCCAACGGCATAAATCGCGGTGCCGTGCTTGGTTTGATACATAAGATAACGAAGAATCAGGTAGACCACAACGAGTACGGCCAGAGGTACGGATAGAATACCCCAGCGTGCCATAACGGCCCTGGCAAAGCCGGGATGCACCTTGCCGCCTGCTACGGGGAGCACAGCCTGTGCCACGCCGCTTAAAACAATCATCATGCTCAGGGTAGTAATCATAGGGGGTACCTTGCAGTAGTTAACCCCCAAGCCGTTGAGCGCACCCACGCCTGCGGCCACAAGGAAAATGAGCACCAATGCCAGTGCTACACTGACTGCGGTACCCGCCCCCATGACTACGGCGGCAATGCAGGTGATGAGGCTGATGAGGGAGCCCACGGACATATCAATGCCGCCGCCGACCATCACGACGGTCTGTCCCAAGCTGACCACAGCCAATGGGACCGATTGGATTAAAATATTACCGATGTTTTCTACGGAACGGTAGGAGGGGGAAATGGCTACCATGATTAAAAATACCGCAGCCAAGAGGCCGTAAATAACAAATACGCTTTTGAGCTGACGGCTGATTTTTAGTTTAGGCACCTGTCTCACATCCTTCCTTTTTGCGGGCGTCACTGGCGGCCCGCATGAGCCGTTCCTCCGTGGCCTCGGCCTTGGGAATTTCCTCGGTCACCTGACCTTCGCAAAACATTAAAATCCGGTCGCTGAGCCCAATCAGCTCCAACATATCACTGGTGAGCATAAGTACGGCAATCCCCTCCTGCGTCAAGGCATGAAGGATTTCGTAAACCGACATACGAGCGCCTACGTCAATACCCTTGGTGGGTTCGTCCACAATAAGTACACGGGGGTTTACCATAAGCCAGCGGGCAAGCATGACCTTCTGCTGGTTGCCGCCGGAGAGATTTTCTGTGGCTTCCTCCAGCGAGGCAGCCTTGATTTGAAGGCGTTTGGCGTTTTCCTGGACCTGGCGCTGCTCCTCCTTGGCAGAGATGGTCAGCCACTTGGTGCGGAGCTGACGCAGGGAGGCCAAGGCGGTATTCTTGCGAATAGAATCATGGAGCACCAGCCCCTCGCCCCGTCGGTCGTGAGTCACATAACCCAAGCCGCCGGCAATGCGTGCGCCGATTCCGCGGGAGGGCAAAGATTTGCCGCATACGGTTACAGTACCTTCCGTAAAGGGAAGATCACCGAAAACCGCACGCACGACCTCCCGCTGCCCCTGTCCCTCCAGACCGCCCAAGCCCAAAATTTCACCTGCTCTTACAGTGAGACTGACATCCCGGGCAAGACCGGGGACAGTGAGGTGGCTGACCTCTAAAAGCACATCACCCGGAATGACCTTGCTGCGGTCTGGATAAATATCTGTCAGAGTGCGGCCCACCATCATGGAGATCATCTTGTCCTTGGTAACCTCGCCCTTTACAAGACCACCGGCATTTTTGCCGTCCTTAAGGACCGTCACCCGGTCAGCCAAAGCGACGACCTCCTCCAGACGGTGGGAAATATAGATGATGCCTACGCCGTTACTGCGCAGTGTTTGGATAATGGTGAAGAGGCGGCTTACCTCTTCCTCGCTGAGGGCGGCGGTGGGTTCGTCCATAATCAGCAGCTTGGGATTGCTTATAAGGGCACGGGTGATTTCGGTGAGCTGCTGGTCAGCAAGCTTGAGGGAGCCCACCGGGGCGTCCGGTGGCAGGCGGTAGCCCAGCCGCTTGTTAATATCCTCCACCTGCTGAGCCATAGCGGTCCGCTGCAGCCGCCCGCGGTGAGTTACCTCGTGAGCGAGAAAAATGTTTTCCGCTACCGTAAGGTTGGGCAGTAAGTTGGATTCCTGATGGACAAAGCCGATTCCCAACTGATGGGATACGCCGGGGCCTCCGATCACAACTGGGTGCCCGTCGATAAGGATTTCACCTTGGGTGGGTGTGAGCAAGCCGCCCAAAAGATTCATCAGTGTGCTCTTTCCTGCGCCGTTTTCGCCTACCAGAGCATGAACTTCTCCCAGATTACAGGAAAAATTCACGTTATCCAGAGCGACTACACCGGGAAAGTTTTTGGTAATTGCGCGCATTTCTAGATATGGGTGCTGTGCCATGGGGGTCACGCCCTTTCTTGCTGCTTCTGTGGGGGAATATGACCCCCGTGTTCGGGTACCTTTAAAATGGCACTAGAGGACAAGCCTCTAGTGCCATTTTTTGACTTGTCGAAATTACTTGCCGAAGCCCTTGGTACCATCGTTGCCGGCACCGTAGAGGGCAACAATGTCCTCCTCAGGCATACGGGTATTGGCCCAGAAGCTGTCGGACAGGTCCTCGCGGACATACTGATCCAGGGTCTCGGTGGTGATGACGGGAATATCAACCACGATGTCCTTCTCGGCAGGGGCATTGCCTTCCAGAATGTCCAGACCGATGCGTGCACCCTCGGCAAACAGCCAGGTGGGCATAGAGGTGGCAATGGACTGATAGCCGCCGGGGGCATTTTCCTTCCAGAGCTTTAGGAAGCCGTTGTTGTCCTCACCGGTCATGGGGCAGAGATCGCGGCCGGCGGCCTGGAAGGCCTCGATGGCACCGCGGGTCATGTCGCCGCCGCAGGACCAAATGCCGTCAATCTGGGGGAATGCGGCCAGCAGGTTCTCGGTGGCAACCTTACCCTTAGCGTAATCCCAGTCGGCAAACTCCTCGCCCAGAACCTTGATGTCGGGATACTTGTCTAGAACCGCCTGAACACCGGCGCGGCGATTAACGGAAACAGTCAGACCGGACATGCCGTTGAGCACAACGATATTGCCCTTGCCGCCCATAGCCTCAGCCAGCCACTCCATGCCCACACGGCCAAAGTCTTCATCCTTGGCCAGAACGGAGGCGTGGTACTGATCGGTGCCCACAGGAGAAGCGCAGGTGACCACGATTACGCCTTTGGCATAGGCTTCCTCAATGACAGGAACCACAGCGTCGGGAGAAATGGGCTGAAGGAGGAGCAGGTCGATGTCCTTGCTCAGCAGATCCTGGATGTCGGAAATCTGCTTATTGGTGTCGTTGTTGGCATCAGTGATGTAATACTCAGAAACCTTGGGATTGTTCTTCAGATAGGATTCCAGCTCGTTGACGCACTGGACACCCCAGGAGTTGCCTACCCAAACGTTGGAAAAGCCAACCTTATAGGTCTTTTCGGCGGGCTCATTGCCACCGGGGGCGGGGGTGGCGTCAGCCACGGGCTGGGAGGGCGTGGGAGAGGGTTCGGTCTTGGGGGAGCAGGCGGCAAGGCCCAGTACCATGACCAGTGCAAGAGTCGCAGTCAGCAGGGTTTTTAGTGTCTTTTTCATTGTCATTTCTCCTTTTCAAATTTATGTACCCTCTGCATCTGAACAAAACATACAAAAAGAAGTTTGCTCGGGTGCATTTCTTATTCACATTGTATATCGCAGAAGTGGCATTGACAATCCCATTTATGGTATATTTATTGTCAAAAGTGGCTGGTTGTGCTACGATGGTAAGTAGGAAATGGGACATCTTTTTTACAGCGGGAGGAAGGAATATGGACGGATTTAATTGGGAATTTACCTTTGACCGAGATTTTCCTATGCACATTTTCCCCTTTACCGTAGTGGGAAATCGGGACAGTATGCACTGGCATCAATACTTTGAAGTGGGCCTATGTACCAAGGGGCAGGGAAAATTTATTTATATGAACAAGGTATACAGCGCTCAAGCGGGGGATCTGTTCATCTCCAACAACTTTGAAAATCACGTGGCGATTACAGAGAATGGGAATGAGGCAGAATATATATTCCTTATTCTAATGCCGGAGTTTATCGCTGACCCTCACGGCCGTGGGTTTGATTTGAAATATCTCTCCTTCCTTAAATATAATCCCCTCTCCTTTACCAATAAAATTGACGGCGAGTGCGCTGTTGCCCAGCGACTCTATCAGCTGATGAGCGACCTGCTTGCCATTTATTGCGGGGAAGGACCATTTCGCAAGCTGGAGCTGGATATCCGGGTGCGGCAGATCCTTCTGGAGCTGAGCCGGCACTATGCCGAGGAGCCGGGTCACTCCAGCGAAGGGGACGAGTCGGTACATGTTCAGGTGCAAAAAGCCATAAAATACCTGAACATACATTACAGTGACCATATTACAATTGCCAGCATGGCAGAGCAACTGGAAATGAATCCCTCTTACTTTCGCCATCTCTTTAAAGAACAGACCCAAATGTCCTTTAAGTCCTACATTACCCATCTGCGTCTCTCGCAGGCCCGCAAGCTGCTGCTGGCAACGGACAAGAGTGTGGGCGAGATTGTAAATGAGGTTGGATACAGCAATGTCAATCAGTTTTATACAATTTTCAGAAAGTTTTCAAACCTTTCTCCGGGTGAATATCGAAAGCAATACCGCAATGACGGAGGATAGAGATAACAGGCACTGTCTGATGTGTGGGAGAATAAGAGTGCCCTCCTTTGGCCTGCCTAGATAGGCCAAAGGAGGGCACAGAGCGGTGAGATAGATGGACAGTCGGACTGAGGTTAAATAAAGAAATTTACCATGGGTCAGTAAGTGGAGAAGGTGTTTCTCGTGTCCCGTTAGCCTCCGATGGCAGCAAACCCGCCTACATCCACACCCAAGTCGCAGGTATAGACCCACTCGATCACATCGTCCTGCTGAAGCTGATACCGTGAGCAGCCGTAGTTGGGGAACCAGTCATTGACCTTGTACATCCAACCGGACAGCTCGCCGCAGTCAAACTCGTAGAGGTTGTGAATGCCCTCAATATAAGCGGAGTTATAGATGGGTGTATTGGAAAACTCCATGTGGATTTTCGCCTTTTTCATCTCCCGCATTAGGACGTTAAAGACACTCTCTCCCTCATAAAAGGTGACGGTGGTGGTGGGGAAGATCACGCCGTCCTCGGGCACCAATTCCACCTTTTGCGGGTCCAGCCAGTCCATGTTGTCCAGAATAGTGTCGCAGCGGACGGAGAGAGTGCAGGTGTAAGCTGTGTCGCTGACAGTTACGTTCTGCGGCTCCACAGGAATGGGCTTGCCCTCGGGCACCGGATCTGTGAGATATTTGTCCTTGCCGGTGGATTTGTCGATAACCATGCCCTTTTTAGCCGAATAGTCCCCGTCTCCCTTTTCGACACCGGGAGAAGAGCCACCGGCTAATTTTGCGGCCAAATCAATTTTTTCTTGGGCGGTTAATCCGCCCTCGGTGCCGCCGGGGCGGGACTCAATTCCCACAGTCGGAGCCGGTGTAGGCGTGTCAGAGGGGGAGAGCGTAGCTTCCGGTGTCTGTGACGGCACTGGCTCGGGCGATGTCTCGGCTGGC
>CAZDDZ010000009.1:0-48232 GCA_964504285.1 uncultured Pseudoflavonifractor sp. | reverse complement strand
AGCCGATTTTTTGCAGTCATACTGACGTATGGCAAGGAAAATCGGCGCTGCCATGACGGAAAAAGACAAGTTTATGGGCGTTTTAATGCTTTTCAGATACGCTCTAGCAGCGGCAGAAAAAATTCTGCTTGCAAATCACGGGGAAACGTTATATATTATTTTTACTAAAAATTAATTGCAGACCTGCAAAACTGAGAGGAGGTGTATATTTATGGCAACCCTGAAGGAGCTCTCTGACCGCACGGGCTATTCACCCGCCACCATTTCCCGTATTCTCACCGGCGATCCGGCGCTGGCCGTCACGCCGGAGGCCCGGGCGCGGGTGCTGGAGGAGGCGGGCAGGCTCAATTACGCTGCCACTAAAAGTCGACGGGGCCGCCTGCCCAAGAGCCTGCTGCGAGTGGGCGTGGCTGAAATGCTTACCGCCGAACAGCGGCTGGATGACCCCTACTATCTTTACCTGCGCGGCTATGTAGAGGAGGCCTGCCGGGAGAGCCGCTTTTCCTTTCTACCCCTGGAGCGTCAAGGAGAGGATTTCCTCCTCCCCGAGGGGGAGGGGCCCGACGGCATTATTGCCATTGGTATTTTTACCTCCGGACAGATAGAAAAGCTGCGAAGTATTTGTTCTAAGCTGGTTTTTTTGGACTCCTCCCCCGATGAGCTGGAAAGCGATTCGGTGGTGCTCAACTATCGGCTGGGCATTTCTCAGGCGGTGGATTACCTGCTGGAGCTGGGTCACCGGGAGATTGGCTTTGTAGGCCCCGCCCAAAAGCTGGATGACTGGGGAATGCCGGCTCCCGAAGAGCGGCGGCGGCTCTTTTTGGAGCTGATGGCGCGGCAGGGGGAGAAAAATCCCACATTGATTGAGGCGCCCATGGATGTGCGCAAGACCGCCGACGCGGTGGCTGATTTTCTAAGGAGCGTTGCCGCTCGCCCCACCGCCTTCCTCTGCGCTAACGAGGAAAACGCCATCGGCGCCTCCCGCGCCATTCATGAGGCCGGGCTTCATATCCCCGGCGATATTTCCCTTATTTCCTTTAACGACACGCCGCTGTCCGAGCTAGTGGAGCCGCCCCTTACCTCTATCTCCACCCATGTGCGGGAAATGGCTCGTACCGCCGTGCGACTGCTGAGTGAACGAACCGGACAGGGGGACCGGCCGCCCCTGCGCCATTTACCCCAAAAGGTCATTGTGCCGCCCACTTTAGTTTTGCGGGAGAGTACCACCCCGCCACGTGAAAGGAAGAAATGACGATGACAACCTGTAAAGCTATTTTGGAGGGCCTGGCGGCCCATCGATATGACGAACGGCTCTCCCGTGTCTACTGCTGTGACGGCGAGGCGGCGCTGGCGTCACACCGCGCACGGGTAGCCAACGCGGTAACCCGGTATCAGAGCCTGTTCTCGGCAAACGACCAGACTCCGGTTACCGTGTTCAGCGGCCCCGGCCGCACTGAGCTGGGGGGCAACCACACCGACCACCAGCATGGCAGGGTTCTGGCGGCAAGCGTCAATATGGATATGCTGGCTGTGGCAGCCCCTAACGGCACCAATGTGGTTGTAGCACAGAGCGAGGGCTACCCCGCCGTGAAGGTAGACCTGACCGACCTGACGCCCCAGCCCGGGGAGGAGGGAACCTCGGCGGCCCTTATTCGCGGTGTGGCTGCCCAAATGGCGGCAGAGGGTCATTCTCTAGGCGGCTTTCACGCCTATGTGGTATCCAGCGTACCGCCCGGCTCCGGGCTATCCTCCTCGGCGGCCTACGAGGTACTGATGGGAGTTATTTTTAACCGGCTGTTCTGCGGCGATTCTTTTGACCCGGTGCGTATCGCCCAAATTGGCCAAATTTCTGAAAACAAATATTTTGGTAAGCCCTGCGGTCTGATGGACCAGATGGCGTCGGCTGTGGGCGGTACGGTGGCCATTGACTTTGAAAACCCCGAAAAGCCCGTGGTACATAAGGTAGACTTTGATTTTCCCGCCACCGGGTACGCCCTGTGCATCATTGACTCGGGCGCAGACCATGCCGACCTGACCGATGAGTACGCCGCCATCACCCGAGAGATGGGGGCTGTGGCCGCCGCCTTTGGGAAAACGGTTCTGCGCGATGTGGACGAAAATGAATTCCGCGGGCGCATTCCGGAGCTACGCAAGGCGCTGGGTGACCGCGCCATGCTCCGCGCCATGCACTTCTTTGCCGATAACCGCAAGGCGGAGGAGGAAGCACAGGCACTGGAAAAGGGTGACTTTGACCGCTTCCTGTCCCTGATTCGGGCTTCGGGCATTTCCTCCGCGCTTCATCTGCAAAACACTTGGGCGGCCTCGAATACCCGCCAGCAGGCCATTCCTCTGGCGCTGGCGGTGGCCGAGGAGGTGCTGAACGGGCAGGGCGCGACCCGGGTTCACGGCGGCGGCTTTGCCGGTACGCTCCAGGCATTTGTTCCCCATGAGCTTCTGCCACGGTTTAAAGAGGCCATGGAGGATTTGCTGGGCGAAAATATGTGCCACGTCCTGTCCATCCGCCCGGAGGGCGGCTGTGTGCTGATTGGGTAATGCTGAAAGCCGTCCCGTTGGGCGGCAACTTTGAGGGAGGTTTTTTTATGTCTATTCTTGTATTGGGCGGAGCCGGGTATATTGGCTCCCATACTGTGTACGAGCTGATTGACGCAGGCTATCAGGTAGTAGTGGCCGACAATTTACAGACCGGCTTTCGGCAGGCCGTCCATCCCGATGCCCGGTTCTATAAGGCCGACATCCGAAACCGTGCCGACATGGATCGGATTTTTGAGCAGGAGCACATTGAGGGGGTCATTCACTTTGCCGCCAGCAGCCAGGTGGGAGAGAGCATGACCGATCCCCTTAAATACTATGAGAATAATCTGGCGGGCACCACCGTACTGCTGCAATCCATGGTGGCACACAGCATTAATAAGATTGTCTTTTCCTCCACCGCCGCAACCTATGGCGAGCCACAGCGGGTGCCCATTCTGGAAAGCGACCCCACGAGTCCCACCAACTGCTACGGAGAGACCAAGCTGGCAATGGAGCACATGATGGGCTGGGTCAGCAAGGCGCACGGCCTGAATTATGTGGCCCTGCGGTACTTTAACGCCTGCGGCGCCCACGCCTCCGGCCGCATCGGCGAGGCCCACGACCCCGAGACCCACTTGGTGCCCGTCATTCTTCAGGTGCCGAACGGCAAGCGGGAGAAGGTTTCTATCTTTGGTGAGGACTATCCCACTAAGGACGGCACCTGCGTGCGGGACTACATCCACGTTACCGACCTGGCCGCCGCCCACGTGCTGGCGCTGGAGTACCTTCTTAAGGGCGGCGAGAGCGACGTCTTTAACCTGGGTAACGGCGTGGGCTTTACCGTGCGGGAGGTCATTGATACCGCCCGTAAGGCCACCGGACACCCCATTCCCGCCCAAATATCCCCCCGCCGAGCGGGCGACCCGGCGCAGCTGGTCGCGTCCTCCGAAAAGGCAAAGCAGGTGCTGGGCTGGAAGCCGAAGTATGATGACTTGGAGACCATTATCTCCTCCGCCTGGAACTGGCACAAAAGCCATCCCAACGGATATGAGGTGCTGTAAATGATAGATACCGCCGTTTATAAACTGATTACCTACGCCCTGCGCACCGGGCTGATCACGCCCTGCGAGGAATCTTGGGCAGTCAATACAATTCTGGAGGCACTGGGCCTTTCCTCCTATACGCAACCACAGGCGGAGGTGGGGGAAATTGACCTGAACGCCGTTCTGGGCGAACTGATGGACGATGCGTATGCCCGTGGGATTCTCACCGAAAACTCCATTGCCTACCGCGACCTGTTTGACACTATGCTCATGGGCCGTCTGACTCCCCGCCCGGCGCAGGTCATCGCAGAGTTTGAAACCCGGTACGCCCAGAGCCCACAGGCCGCTACCGATTGGTACTACAAGCTCTCACAGGACACCAACTACATTCGCCGCGACCGCATTGCCAAGGATATGAAGTGGGTCACCGCCACAGAGTACGGCGATTTGGACATCACCATTAACCTCTCTAAGCCCGAAAAGGATCCCAAGGCCATTGCCGCCGCCCGAAACCTGCCCGCCTCGGCCTACCCCCGCTGTCAGCTCTGCGCCGAGAACGAGGGGTACGCCGGACGGCTCGATCACCCCGCCCGCCAGAACCACCGCATCGTGCCCATTACCATCAACGGCTCTCCCTGGTTCATGCAGTACTCCCCCTATGTCTACTATAACGAGCACTGCATCTGCCTCAACGCCGACCACACGCCCATGAAAATTGACCGTGCCTGCTTTTCTAAGCTCTTGGACTTTGTGGGGCAGTTCCCACACTACTTTGTGGGCTCTAACGCCGATTTACCCATTGTAGGCGGCTCTATTCTGGCCCACGACCACTTCCAGGGGGGACGGTATACCTTTGCCATGGAGAAGGCTCCGGTGGAGACTTTGGTCACCTTCCAGGGCTTTGAGGACGTAACCGCCGGGATTGTCAAGTGGCCCATGTCGGTGCTCCGCATTTCCTCCCCCCGGCAGGAGCGGCTGGTGGAGCTGGCGGACCGGATTTTGGCCTCGTGGCGGGGCTATACCGACCCGGCCGCCTTTGTGTTTGCCGAGACCGACGGCGAGCCCCACAATACCATTACCCCCATCGCCAGGATGCGGGACGGAAACTTCGAGCTGGATTTGGTCTTGCGCAACAACATTACCACCCCGGAGCACCCGCTGGGGGTCTACCATCCTCACGCCGAGCTCCACCACATTAAAAAGGAGAACATTGGCCTGATTGAGGTCATGGGTCTGGCTGTTCTGCCTGCCCGGCTCAAGGAGGAGCTTTCGGCAGTGGCGGGCTGCCTTGCCGACGGCGACGACCTCCGTGCCGACGCGCGTACCGCCAAGCACGCTGACTGGGCAGAGGGCTTCCGGGGCAAGTATACGCTCACCCCGGAAAATGCTCTGGAGGTCGTCCTGGCGGAGACCGGACTGGTCTTTGCCAAGGTGCTGGAGCATGCCGGTGTTTACGCCCGGAGCGAAGCTGGTAAGCAAGCCTTCCTTAAATTTACGGAGCAGGTGAAATAGTGTGATAACCATTAAAAACAGTGCCTTTGGCACCACCAAGGGCGGCAAGTCGGTCTCCTGCTGGACGCTGACCAACGATAACGGCATGTCGGCTGAAATTTTAACCTACGGCGGAATTCTCCGCGCCCTCACCGTGCCCGTGGGGGACGGCTTTCGGGACGTGGTGCTGGGCTTTGACGATATGGCGGGCTACGAGAGCCAGGACACCTACATCGGTGCGCTGGTGGGACGGGTGGCAAACCGCATCGGCTCGGCCCGTTTTACACTGGACGGCAAGGAGTACGCACTCCCGGAAAACGCCAACCGCAGCTGTCTCCACGGGGGTGTTCACGGCTTTAACGAAAAGCTTTGGGCTGCTGAGCTGGCGGGGGAGCGGTTGGTGCTCACCTATGTCAGTCCCGACGGGGAGGAGGGCTTCCCCGGCACCCTTCAGACCCAGGTGACCTATCAGCTGACCGAGGATAATGCCCTAATCATTGAGTACACTGCCGAGAGCGATGCACCCACGCTGGTAAACCTCACCAACCACAGTTACTTTAACCTTAAGGGGGCAGGGGTCGGCACGGTGGAGGAGCACTCCGTGCAGATTTTTGCCGACTACATGAATGAAAACAGCGCCTTCGGTGTGCCCACCGGCACCCTCATCCATGTGGGCGGCACCCCCTTTGATCTGCGGGAACCCAAGCTCCTGTCGCTGGGGTTCCCGTCCGACCACCCGCAAATGGTCAATGGCGCGGGATATGACCACAACTTTATTTTGAAAAACTGCATTGACTTGGCACTCCAGCCGGCTGCTGTGGCCCAGTGCGACGGATTGCGTATGGAGTGCAGCACCACCCAGCCTGGGATACAGTTTTACACCGCCAACTATCTTGACGGGGCTGTGGGCAAGGGCGGTCTGACTTACCCGCGCCGCTCGGCCTTTTGCCTGGAGACACAGAACTGGCCCGACGCCGTCAACCACCCCGATTTTCCCTCCCCCATCCTCCGTCCGGGGCAAATTTATCGGCAGACCACCGTTTATAAATTTACCGAAATTTGAATGCAACAGGCTGTCGATAAACCCTCAAGCTGATGTATAAAAAGAACAAGCCCCCTCAGGGGGCTTGTTCTTTTTATACAAAAAATGCTATAATAATTGTAACGCAGTGACTATACGGGCATTCCGGCACTTTGTGCCTAAGTGCTAAAATCTCAGCCCTAGCTGGGACTATAAATAGTTTGCCTGAGGAGGTATGCACATGCTGCGCATTGCCATCTGTGATGACGAGTTAACTCAAATTGCCCGTATTCGTACCGCCTGCGGCAGCTATTTTGCGACCCATGCCGACTATACTGCTATAATTAACAGCTACGATAATCCAATGGAGTTTTTAGAAGCACTGGATCAGAACGGCGGCTGTGACATTGCCCTTCTTGACGTGTACATACCCGGTCTCTCAGGCATAGATACCGCACGCGAGATTCGAGCCAGACACTATAAGACAGAGGTCATTTTTCTCACCAGCAGTATTGATTATGCAGTGGATGCCTTTGCCCTGGGCGCGGCCCACTATCTGGTCAAACCGTTTACACAAGAGCAGTTTGACAGCGCCATGGAGCGGGCCATTTCACACCTGGCTCCCACGGAGATAAAAAAGCTGGCCTTTAAAACAGAGGACGGCGCCATTCGGCAAGTAGAGCTAAACGATATTCTTTACATTGAAAGTGCCGCCCATATCCAGACCATTCACCTGAAAACAGGCCTGTGTACGAAGGATAACCGTTCTCTTGCACGGATTACAGAGGACCTGGAGGAAATCTCACCCGGACAGTTTATCAGTCCCTACAAGGGCTATCTGGTGAACCTGCAAGCGGTGGTTACCATAGCCAGGGGAGATATTACACTCAGCAGCGGAGAGCGGATACCACTTGCAAAACGTAGCTTTGGGCGGGTGCGGGATGCATATTTTTCCATTATTTTTAAAAAGATGGAAACCCCCATGGTGCCCTAAATTATCGGTAAAATAAAAAACAGTGCCTGGTCTTATGACTAGGCACTGTTTTTTTATAATGTGGTGTTATCTTGTGCAGGATAACTGTCGTCTCGTGCGAAACCACCCACAAACGACAAAAAAAGTGATAAAGTGAAATTAACACACCAACGGATTTTTAATGAAACCAATGAAGCGGTGAGATGGTTTCGTTTGCACATTTTATAGGTGTAAAATGAAAGTCCGCGTACGGGATAAAATGTGCCCACGCCCCCAAAATCAGGTTACAGAGCAAGCAGCTATCAGTCGCAGGATTTACCTAATTTTACTGCTTGTGTTGTTTGTGAGCACTCCTATATTCTAGAAGCAATCCGCTTCCCATCCACGGAGGAAACGGAAATTACCGCTAGTTAAAGGAGAGCAGCATGAACAAACAAAGGCTTGCACAGGAGGACATTATCCATTATCGTCAGCACCTTCTGGAAGAGGAGCGAAGTCCCGCTACCATTGAAAAGTATGTTAGAGATATTAAAAGATTTTACTGCGCCCTGCCGGAGAACAAGAAAATCAGCAAGGAGGCGGTGATTGATTTTAAGCTGGAGCTGAGCTCTCGTTTCGCGGTGACCAGCGTTAACTCCATGTTGGTGGCGGTCAATGGATTTCTGAAATTTATTGGCCGGAGCGACTGCTGCGTAAAGCAGCTTAAGAGCCAACGCAGTTTTTGCGCGGGTGAAAAGGAGCTTACCCGGGAGGAATACTATCGGCTTTTAGAGGCGGCAAAACAAAAGGGCGAAGAACGGATTCTTCTTGTGATGCAGACAATTTGCTCTACCGGGATCCGAGTGGGGGAGCTGCAATTTATTACGATAGAGGGCGTGCAGGGCGGAAATATCCGGGTAGCCAGCAAAGGAAAGGAGCGCTTTGTTATGATTCCAAAAGAATTAAAAAAGCTTCTTTTACAGTACTGTAAAAGAAACCAAATTAATTCTGGATGCATTTTTATAACAAAAAGCGGGGTGCCCCTAAACAGAAGTAATATTTGGGCAGACATGAAGCGGCTGTGCGAGGCGGCCAACGTGGCACCCCAAAAGGTATTTCCCCACAATTTGCGGCATTTGTTTGCGTTGACATTTTATCAGATGAAAAAAGATTTGGTTCACCTTGCGGATATTCTTGGACATAGCAATGTGGAGACCACACGCATCTATACAACCATCAGCAGTCATGAGCATAGGGAAATGCTTTCAAAAATGCGTTTGGTTATTAAATCAACGTAAAGCCGGTGCTACTACATAATATAAATTATGTAATTTTTAAACCAAAAAACGATTAAATGGGACGTTATTTGAGCAATTATTAATTTATAAGTGTTATTATTACATAAAAAGCATATATTTTCAAGCACAAAGAAAAAATTGATTGAAAATTTTACGATGAAGCAAGGGCGGACTGTTCATTTAACTAAATTATCTTTTAGCTAAACATGCTATTTACGCAAGAAAAATGGTGATTTTCAAATTAAATAATTAGTTGAATTGGAAATAGAACCGGTGCAACTACATAATTTATATTATGTAGTTGTTTGTTTCGATATTAACATATGAAATTGCGCAAAAAATGGACCCGGCGGAGCGATGGCAATTACGCTCTAAAAAGGGCGCTTTTCCGAGAGGAGCATCTAAAATGAGTGCGAAAAAAAGGGTTATGGGCATCGGCCTGGCGGTGCTGCTGCTGACGTCGGGAGTGCTGGCTTACTCCTGGCGGCAGGAGCGCGCTTCTGCTCGTGTTTTTCCGTATTCGGGATATATTTTATCGGCAGACGCCGTAGCCGAGAAAAAGCAAATGCTTTTTGGCGCGGATACCGTCTGGAATACCGGCCTCTCAAACAGTGTTACCTTTCAGGATGTGCAGGGAAGTAGGCTCAGTGTGAGTGCCGAAAGCTTTGTACACTATGATAACCATGCAGTTTCCGCGCTGACCAAGGGCGTGGTGGTCAATCTGGACGAATTGGACACGGCTCAGATGACCGGCCATTACGCCATAGCGCCTACCATCACATTTGCCCCCGAAGGAAACGGCTATGCGCTGACCAACACAACGGCAGACCTAAAATTCTCGGACTTCCTTTGGAAGGTGGGGCAGAATAAGTACATGCTGGTCTCGCCTCGTATCTCCCTGGATTTCGGGGAGGGGGACACCCGCGAGATTGAGCAGTTTGTAGAAATTTCCTACATAGACCAGAGCGTCATTCAGCTCCAGACGGCCGACAACGTATGGCAGACTGTCTCGCCCCAGTGCAGCGCCACTCTGGATAATGGAATTACCGTGGACCTTGCCCTGCGCAATGTGGCGGATGAAGCCGGTGAGGTTTTGATGGATTTCAGCAAAATGGTGCTGGGGGCCGACGATAATATTGAAGTTCCACCCCTGACCGAGGAGCTAAAAAACGTAAAGGAAAGTGTCATTCCCCACTTTGACATTACCGCGGAGCCCGGCGAGGACGGAGAGGCGGGCGCGGCGGGTACGGCGGGCAATAACGGCACCAACGGTACCGATGGTTCCGGCGGTGAGGGCGGTGTAGACGGTGTCTCCGGTACTGCCGGTACCGATGGTCGGGACGGGCAGGCAGGCTCGGCAGGCTCGGCAGGGGCGGCAGGCAAAAACGGCTCGGCGGGTTCCTCTGGTTCCGGCGGCTCAGCGGGCGCACCCGGCGCATCCGGCTCTAACGGGCAGGATGGCTCCAGCGCCGTAGTGGACGGCGAGGTTTTAAATTTTCCGGTGTTTTCCTTGGGAAATTGGAGCATTTCGGCAACCGGCTGCTTTGCCAACATTCAGGTATTGGATGAAGGCGGTATGCTTCTGGCCAATACGCCGGAGCTGTCCTCGGTGGTCTACCTAGTGGATATGGCCACCAACTCCATTAAGGAAACGCTTGCCACTCCGCCCGAGTTTGATAAGCTGGACCCCGGTGGATACCCTATTTCCTTTGCAAACCTGGAGCCGGATCACCCTTACCGCCTGGTGGTGGCCGCCCCCATCAATACGAATACAGAAAATTCTGTGGACTACCTGCGTGACTTTATCAGCAAGACCTTCTGGACCGATTCCACCGGCGTCTTTATGGAAGTGTCGGGGCGGACGGCAGCATCCCTTAGTCTGACCGTCAAAAAGCAGAGCTACGCCTCCGCTGGCCTGAGCAGCACGGCAAAGGTCTACCTCTACGGCAGTCTGGACGATGCGTTCCGCGCCACCCCGGGTACCCCTATCCTGCCCACCACCCTGGGCTATGGGGAGCTGGATCTGACTTCCGGCAGTGCTTCGTATACCTTTGGCCCCAATACACTGACCGAGGCCTTGGCCAGCAACAAGACCTATTACGCCCGTATGGTGGTAGAACTTAATGGTACCGGACTGATGCCCGAGCAAATTTTGGCCCTTACGACGCTAAAGCTCAGGGCTACCGTCGGCGCGCCCACCATGACCCCTAACCGTGAGAGCTGGGGCTTTGACCTGACCCCCGGCGCGGTGTATGATCCCGACAAGGGCGTCACCGGCTATACTTACGAGTTTTATAACGAAAATGACGTGCGGAGCGGTGTGCTGATAAACGGCAATGTAAAGCCGGTTAAGACCATCTCCACCGTTTCCTCGGCGGGACTTACCGTGCCGCTGGATGGAACGCTGCTCAAGTCGGGTATCGGCTACTATGTTCGTACGGTCGCCCTTTTTAACGACAATGAGAAAACCGCCCAGCTGGTAAGTGCCTTTTCCAACCTGGCCCGCCTGAACGGCAGCAGACTGCCCGCAGTCTACTTTGTAAACAGCGGTTCCGGCTCCGCCGGGGACCCTGATACAGCGGCGGAACTTTCGGGGTGGTACGACCAGCTCTGCGGTACTGTTATGGTTGTGCCCGGAACAGACGGGGCCCGGCTGCTGCTGGACAAGACTCACCATCCCAAGGTGACCATACGGGCGTCCGGCTATTACTATGTGCAGTACCCTGTTTATTTGCAGGAGGATGTACCCACGGATGGCTCGGCCTATCTGGTGGGACGGGTGGAAAGCGGATATGTGCAGATCGATATTCCCAATCAGGCTCTGACTGCCGCCGATGTAAGCGGAGTGGGTGCGGTCAACGGCCTGCGGCCCAATTTACAGTACCGCGTTATGGTAACCGGCGACCTGACTGAGGACGGCACCAATGCCTATGAAACCAATGTGCTTGTGGGTACCTGCGTGGTACAGACGCCGGATACCGTGGCCGTGCGGGGAAATTGGGTGGACAGCACCGCCACCGGTACCACCAATGCTTTTTCCACCCAACTGAGCTTTGCTGCGCGGACAACTGCCGATGAGGCGGAAAAGGCCTCTTTCAGCCGCCAGATGAATACCCTCTCGGCCCTGAAGCTGACGCTGGTTGTAGGCAGCCATGATAATCCCGGAAAGGATTTGGGCACGCTGACCCTGACCGAGAGCACCTATGAGACAGTTCTGGGTACCGAGGAGGCGAAAAACGCGGCGTCGCTAGGTGAACTGATGAAAGCGGGACTGACCTTAACCGAGGAATCCTTTGGCCTGAAGGCGGCCAATTTGTCAGGCATGTCTATGGTGCACATTAAGGCAACCGAGGCTTGCGACTACACAGTGGATGGGAAAAACCGTGTTAACCAAAAGGCCTACCTGATTAACGAACCGGGCGACACCGGAGCACCGCCCACATCCACCGGGGACGGTGCGGTGTACATCAATCAGTTCAAAATAACCGGAGAAACTGATGAGAGCCACAACATACAGTTGAGCGCAACCCCCGACCCACTGCCCGACCCTGAAAAGGGTGTGACTGTGGTTGCAAACGACGACAATAAGGACGGCATTAAGGATGACAGCTATACCCTGATTCCTACCTATCCCAACACGGGCAAGCTGGCAAAAACCATTACGTTCTACGCCTTTGACTATCCTGATTTTCA
Organism: uncultured Pseudoflavonifractor sp.; assembly: GCA_964504285.1. Classification (GTDB taxonomy): domain Bacteria; phylum Bacillota; class Clostridia; order Oscillospirales; family Oscillospiraceae; genus Pseudoflavonifractor. The sequence continues at coordinate 36,202 of CAZDDZ010000009.1, read as the reverse complement.
CAAGGACTACACGACGTCGGGGGGCAGCTGGGTGCTCGACAGCACGAATTATCCCGGGTGTCCGCTCTCCCCGGTCTCCGCGGTGGATTCCGCCACCGGGAAGGGGTCTGCCCTGGCCAGCATTACGGTACAGGTGCCCGTTGTCGGTGCTATGCCCATGGTGCGCTTTGTGCCGCAGACGGTAGAAAACTATTATAAGGGAATTTACCCCGACAATTCCCAGGCGCAGATGGATGCCATTGCCGCCTATCGGCCGGGCACCACTGCCGACGCCAACGGCTATTTCCTCTTTTTCTATAATGACGAGCATAAGGACGAGCCAGCCACCGGCCACCAGTTTGTATTTGCCTGGACACTGACCTATCAGCTTGAAAACAGCCCGGGGACGCTGTACTACCCGTTCTCCCTGGGCACACAGTATACCAGTTATAAAAACATTCCCCACTCCGCCCCCCAGGATGCGCCGCATAAGGCGCCGGTGGCCTATGCCCTTCCATGGACCTCCACCAGGGAGAGCGTGACCTGGGGCGTGTATATTCAGGACACCGAGGGTGCGGTGCTTAGAGCCGCAGACAATCAGACGGCCCAGCTCTACAACCGGAACGGGCTTACCAGCGGCACCGCCCTGGAGGGCAGCGCGGTAGGAGAAGCAGTCTACGCCCGCGTGGAGACGGAAAAGCCGGGTGCCGTGGGGAATCTTTGGAGCAATCCCGTCACGGTCTATCACACCGGAGCTGCCGCTTCGGTGGCGGCATCGGTACGGATACAGTGGTACACCAACAAATATACAAAGGGTGGGGCAGGTCTGTTTGCCGAGGACGGCACGCCCCGAGGCTATACGCCGGAGGCCATCCAGTACAGCCAATATCGGATGACCCCGGCGGGCGGCGGCACGGTTATTCCCTACTACAAAAATATTTTTACCTTCTACCATGATCCCGGTGAATTTATGGATACTGTGGGTACAGGTAATGTGCGTCTGAGTCTAAAAGAGGGATATACCGACGGAAATAAAACCTCGGTCAACCGCTACACCGCTGAGCTTACCGGTCCCATTGAGGTGCTGGACAAGGTAAATGGTCTGCGACTGACCTTTACCGGCGGGGATAAAAAAACGGTGGTAAGTCTGGATAAGTACCTGGAAGGAGTGGACGGCTGCACCGTATCCAAGGATGTGGGCGGAAAAAATTACAGCATAACGTTCCGAATTGCCCTGAGCAGTGAGCTGGGGGCTCTGGCGGGCCAGAGCGGTGTGTCGGTGAGTGCTTGCCTGCTCTACGAGACGGGGGAGGAGGGCTTCCGAGCGGCCCCCACGGGCACAATGGCGCTGCGCAGCTACGCGGTACGAACCGATGCCAACGTTACCGGAATGAAGCTGCAGCCCAATGGTCGCTATCGTTTTAGCTCCAGCCCGGTGGGTGTATTGGAGAACAAAATCACAGAGGGGAACGACCTGCCTTACTGGGGAAGCTTTTTTGATCTCTCGCTCACAGGGCTGACCGGTCTTCAGGTCACAAGCACACGCAACAGCGACATTACTCCACGCAAGGAGACCGTGCAGTACACGTGCGACAATGCGGTAGGACTGCTGGCGGGCACGCTTTCTCTCGCGCCCCGGACGCTGGAAAAGAGCGGCACATTCCATACCGAGGTATACGACGCGGAGGGCCGCCGACTGGATGCGAGCAGCTTTGAGGTACCTAAGGTAACCCCCATCGTGACTTATAGCAAAATGGGCGCGGGAGCAAATAATATTCAGGCCGATTACAGCCTGACCGCCCTGAAGGCAGGGGAAGTGTCCTTCCGGCTGAGTAAGCGTGTGGAAAACGTCTGGGTCGGCCAGGTGCTGAAGGAAGGACAGTGGGTGGATGCAGCTCCGGATGAGGAGGCCACCCTGACCCAGTTCCCGGGCAGTACCCAACAAGGTCAGCTCGTGTTCAGCGGATTGGACTCCGACATGGAGTATCAGGTGGTTGCCTACTACCTGGATGGAGGCGTATATAAGCCACTTAATATGTTTAATTCCAGCGGCAATGAAATTCAGAACTACCTGTGGCTCAAGACCAGCGCAGAACCTCGTGTTGCGCTGAGGGCGGCCTACTGGGCAGGAAACTATATGAACAAGCGCCTGCATGTGGATATAAATATCAGTCAGGTGGTTGATTTTTACTACACGCTGGAGCTCCAGTCGCCGACCCAAAATGAAGACGGCACCACAGCCTGGAATTTCCTAACTTATCTGGACGCAGGCGATGCTGCCAAGGCCGTGGACGGCAAGACTGATATTTTTGACGTGGGTATTCAGGAAACTGTCCTGGGAAGCCAGACAGAATGGGTTTGCAATGGGCTTCTCTACCGTGCGGATAAATTTAGGGATGACGGCACGCTGGATAAAACAGAGGAGCGTATTTATCTCAGCTACGGGCAGGAGTACCGCGTGCGGGTACGCGTATATAACAATGGCAAGGGGCCCAAAGCTGTGGGCGGAGACGCGGAGAAGGACGATTTAATTCACACCGAGGCGGGTAAGGAAAATGCGGTGCAAAGCGTCACCGTGACCAAGACCGACGACGTGGTAAACCTGAGCGGTGCGTATCAAATTCTCACCGGCGAGAATGGCGCGGCAGTTCCAACCATTGCCTTTACCCCTGCGTACATCCGGCGCGGGGCAGCCCTGCGCTATGACCGATACACTGTGGCGGTGGTTAGAGCAAGACTGGATTCCCAATCCGGAATGCTGGTGTATACCGATGTGACCGACGCACTGCTCTCCACTGCCCAAGACTGGACGCCGGGGGAGCCCTTGTCCCTGAACAACACACTCAAGCTGCGGCTGACAAACGAAGGTAACCCGGACATGTTCCACAAGGGCGATACTTTTACCTGCTACCTCTATGCCATTCGGGATGACTACGACTCGGTGGATAGCGGCGGCTATCGCCACGGAAGGCCTACCCGCAGTGATATTCTGGCAGGCCGCGCCCTGGGCAGCGAGGAAAATCCGCTAAGCCAGTCGGCCATTAAGGTTAGCCAGGGTACCAGTGTGCTTTTGGCCACCAGAAGTGTGCAGTACACTACCACAGAGACCTCTGCCGGTGTGGTAACCGTGGCCAAACAGGGCGGCGATTTTATCGTGACACTTACAAATCCGGTGCACCAATCCACCATTACTCATATGGCATGGTCGGTGACGGCCCTTTATACCACAGAGAACAATCTGGCAATACAGAGCTTGAGCGTCTCCAGCGGCGTGGCGGGTACTCCCCAGGTGCCGACCAATATGCTCCAAACAGGTACCAATACCTACCAAATTGCGGTTGCGCCTGCCTTTACAGCACTCCCTGTTGATGCAAGAGTGCAGAGCTATACGGTTACCGTTCAGTTCTACCGCATGTCCGATGACGGACTGTCCTATATCAGCAGCGACATTCTCGTGGAGGCCGGGGCAGACTGCAGCGTGACCCAGCAGCCCGATGGCGGGTACCGGCTGACCTCTGTCATTGAACTTAACGAAGAGACAGCCGCGACACTGTTTATGTCTATACCGGCAGAGGAGATACCGCAGGAAACGCCGAAGCCAACGGAGACATCGACGCCAACCGAGACAACCGCCCCAACGGAGACACCCGTACCGACAGAGACATCGGAACCGACTGAACTACCGGAACCGACCGAACTGCCGGAACCGACTAAAGCTCCGGAACCGATTGAGACGCCGGTGCCAGAACCGACACCGACATTAATGCCGGAACCCACAGCAGAATTAACGCCATCACCCATTCCCGTACCCACACCCGGCGGGCAGCCGCAGGAGGACACGGAGGCGCCGCCTGCGGGCGGAAATGGTGACCCGGCAGAAGGCACTGCGTCGCCAGCGCATACCGCGCAATAAAACAGGCGGGAAAGAGAGCAGCCAGGAATGAAAAAGGGAAAGCGAAAATTAAATCGGAAAGCCCGGCGGGCGGTTACGGTATTTAGCCTGCTCATTCTTGCGACCTTTTTTGCCTTCGGCCTGGGCGTGCGCTATGTACTGAGCAAGCAGCCTGTCGGGTACCAAGTCTCGGAGCGCTGCGTGGCTTACGATACGGGGGCAGGGCTGATCGCAATGACGGCTCCCGGTGTGGCAACCAGGTCCTGGAATGGAACGTGGACGCTAAAACTGAATGACGGCATAGTCCACGAGCTGGGCGCCAACACTGTGCTTTACGATGATGGAAAGCTGGAGCTGCTGGGCGGCGGCTATCAAATTTTGGCCGACAGCAGCGTGGTACGGCTTCCCTCTTATTACGAACTGTCAGACCTTAACCAGGGTGCCTTTTATAAGCTGGCTGACCGCCGCTATCTGGCGGTAGGGCCACAGCTGAGCGATACCGGCTCCCTTCTGGACACCGTGGGCTATCTTTTTATCGTCATGGACAAGGGCGGCAACGCATTGCTGCTCAACGACCAGGTAAGTGTAAAGACCATCAACGCCACCGTTCTGACCGGTGAGGATTTTACCTTTGACATTGCGAATGAGCAACTGACCATGGGGCTCAGCGATATTGACTGCAAGCAGATTATCGGATCTACCAACGAATATAAACCCGAGACCGATGTGACTCTGCTGCGCCAGAAGGCGGCCGAGCGGGCGGCAAAGGGGCAGACGGCAAACCCGGAGGAAATTGTCCTGGACATTTCCGGCGGTGCGGGCGGCAGCGGCGGCGAAGGTGGCACCGGCGGTACGGGCGGTTTGGGCGGCCTGGGCGGTGAAGGCGGTACCGGCGGCAGCGGCGGCGAGGGCGGTCTGGGCGGAATCGGCGGATATGGCGGTACCGGCGGATATGGCGGCACCGGCGGTACCGGCGGTACGGGCGGCACAGGCGGCAGCGGCGGCAGCGGCGGTACCGGCGGCACAGGCGGCAGCGGCGGTGCGGGCGGCACCGGCGGAACGGGTGTTGCGCCTGATGTAACCGAGGGCCGCAGAGCCATGCATATGTACAGCGCCCTCCCTTCCTACACCAGTGTGAACATTATTTACAGTGTCAACGATCCCTATGGTCAGCTGGGAGATGTGTACTTCCGTGTCACCGACACCCTGGACCCCCTGGGTACACCCCAGCGGGTAAATGTGGACATTGACGCTACCCAGGCTACCATTTACAACCTAAAGCCATCCACCCGCTACAAGGTGGAGTTCTGCAACGGCCTGACCGATCAGGCACAGGATACCCTGTACATTACCACCTCTGCCCTGACCGCTGACCTGATTATTACGGGCCTGAGTGAGACAGCTGTGAGCTACACCGTGCGATTTGACTCAGGTCTCGTATTTACCGACGGGCAGGTTAGGCTGACCGACCAGGCGGCGGTTGACGCGGTGGACAATATTAATGTAGCGGCGGCGGCCTCGGGGGGATACAGCGGACAAATTGCCGTGGATCTGGGTACTGCCGGGGAGAGCCTTACGCTAAGCCTTGCCAACATGAAGTACGGCGGGCAAAACCGTGAGGTGTCTACCAGTGTTACCATTGCAAACCCCTATTACGGCAAGACAGATTGGCAGAACTTCTTGGCGCTCCACGCGCCGGTCCTCAACTATACCTACACGGTGGATGCCACCGGCGCCGTTATGGGTACCAACGCTACCGATAAAGCTGTGGTAAAGGGCGGGCTGGAGGCATATACCGCCCTTCCGGGGGCAGCCCGTGCCTGGGCTCCCGACCTGGGAGAACGCCTGACCAAAATACTGGCGTTCTTGGAGCTGCAAGCTGCACCGTGAGCAAAGAAGGCACACAGAAAGAGGAGAGAAAAATATTATGGAAGCTGTATTATCTACCACCATGTCTGCCATCGGCTGGATGATCGGACTGGCCTTTCTCGGTATCGGTATCGGCATGGGCGTAATGGGAGCCAAGGTGGCCGAGGCGGTAGGCCGTAACCCGGAGACAAAGAGCGATGTGGTTCATTCTGTCCTGGTAGTGGCCATTGTTCTGGTGATTTTGCTTCTGCTGCTCTTTGCCTTTGTATTTTTGCTCATGTTCTTTAACCCGTACCTGGCCTGACCGATAAAATGCGCATTACACGGGTCGGGCTAAGCTGAGGAAAAAGCGGGTTAAGGAAGGGAGGGCGGCATGGACACGGTTTTTGTAGCAGTGGTTATCATTTTAATTCTTCTGGTCGGCCTTGTGCTGATTCTGTTAAACAGTCTGGCCGCCACGGCCGGAATACGCATACGGGCCGACATGGCCCGCCTGCTGACCTCCTACGACCGGCTGATTGACGCCAAGAGCGGGGAACTTCACAGCCTGCAGGAGGAAATTGCCAAAAGGCAGCGGGAGAAAGAAAGCGGACCCTGTCCGCCCGATATGTCCCTGACAGAAAACGGAGCGCCAAGCGGGCCTTCGGGTATTCCCGGCAGCGCCAGCTATCGCACCAAGGCGCTTCCCGGGGGCTACGGTGTAATTCGGGACCACTTTCGGCTGGGGCCGGAGGAGCGGACTCAAATTGTATGCCGGGTGGACAGGCTGACCAAGGGGACACCACGGGGGAGAGGGACGGCCGCCGCCCGCCTTCGGGCAGACCTGTCCTTTGACACGGTGTTCCGCATTGCCCAGCTCCCCTCGGCGGAGCAGCTGGAGATTTTGGATACCACGCTGGACGATCAGGGCTGGGTACTGCTGCGGGATTTTTATGACGAACAGCTTGGCCGAGATTTTGATGTTACCCGCTTTTATGAATGGCTAAAAGAGCTGTGTATTCTGGAGGCTGACGGACTGGCAGTGCGCTGCGGGGACCGGACAGTCAGTCTGGAGGAAGGCGCGGAATATCGGGATGACATCTGCGAGGGAATCCAAGTGGTCAGCGGTAACCTGCTGTATGATTTCAGTCTCAAGGAAAGAGAGATCGGCTGATGAACAATTATGTGGATGAGCTGGTGCGCCAAAAGCTCCGGGATATTGAGCAGGGCGGCAATGTTTATGAAATGGGGCGGCTGCGTAGAGTCCGCAGCTATATTGTGGAGGTAGGAGGACTGGAAAATGCTTCCTATTTTGACCGGGTGACCATTGACAGCCCGGGCTTGGGCCAGGTTGGCGAGGGCTATGTGGAGCGGGTGGGGCGAGACTCTATCACCGTGGCGCTGACCCGCAGGTACGGACGCATGCTGGTGGGGGACGAGGCAGTTGGCACAGGCCAGGAGTTTTTCATGCAGTTTTCCCCCCAGGCAGTGGGTCATGTGGTGGATATGTTCGGCATGGATTTGCTGGCGGGGGAGCGCTTTTCCGATCTGCAAGAGCTGCCGGTGGAGTCTGCTAATATTCCCATTATGGACCGTGGGCCGGTGGTCAGGCCCTTCCACACCGGAATTACGGGTATTGACCTAATGTACCCGGTGGGCCGCGGGCAGCGCCAGCTGATCATTGGTGATAAAAAGACAGGTAAAACCCAGATTGCCCTGGATGCCATCGTGAACCAACGGCAGGAGGAGGTCTTGTGCATTTACGTGGCCATTGGCAAGACCAAAAAGGAAGTTAAGGAAATCTACGCGGAGCTGCTGCGCCGGGGGGCCATGGACTATACCATAATTATGGCCGCCTTTAACGACGAGTGTCCCCCGATGCTGCGCAACACCCCATATGCGGCCATGACCGTGGCTCAGCGCTATATGCTGCAGGAGGGACGGGATGTGCTGGTTGTCATTGACGACCTTAAGCGCCATGCCGATGTCTGCCGTGAAATTGCCCTGCTCTCCGGCAAGGTGCCCGGACGGGACGCCTATCCTCCCGATATTTTCCACGCCCATGCCAGTCTGCTGGAGCAGGGCTGTCAGCACAAGAATGGCGGCTCCATTACTGTGCTGCCCATCTGCGAGACAAAGGGCGGGGACATTACCGACTATATTTCCACCAATATAATCTCTATTACAGACGGGCAGATCGTGCTCTCAGCCAAATCGTTCGAGCGGGGTCAGAAGCCGGCCATCAATTACGGCCTGTCGGTATCCCGACTGGGCGGCGCGGTGCAGACCGGGGCCATGAAGCGAACCAGCAGTGCCATGCGCCGGGAGCTTCTGGCCTATTTGGAAACACGAGAGGTCTATGAGCTTACAAACGAGAGCGAAATGAGCCCTGAGCTGCGGGAGCGGCTGCGCCGTGGGCGGCAGATATTGGAGAATCTCCGTCAGGCCAAGTTCAGCCCCAGAAGCGAGACGGAAATTCTAGACGACTTCGGGCCCCTGATGGAAAAGGGCTAGCGAGCCGGGGACATCAATGCGTAAGGAGGGCGAACGGTGAATATTAAAACCATCGTAAAGGTGATGAACTTCCACGCCCTTCTTCGGGTGGATCGGGCCCGCAAGGATGCCGACCGGTATACCCGCCTGGAGCGAGAGGTCGCCAGAATGATTGACCTTATTCAGAACAACCGGAACTTTATTCTGGACAAGTGGATTTTTACTCCCAAGGAGGGAGCTGCGCGGCTGAGAATTTATTTGGGCTCTGATTTGGGCTTTTGCGGAGCTGTTAACGCCGCGGCAGGCAGCGCGCTGGAGCGGGAGGACGGAGGAAACACCGTAGTGGTTGTGGGGCGCAAGGTGCGCGGACAGGAGAGGGCAAATCTCTTTATCCGCCGGGATGAGCTGGACGCGCGATACGGTGAGATTGAAAAGCTGCTGGCTGAGGGGATTCACCGCAGACTTTATTCAGGGATTGACCTGTGTTACAGCCACTACTACAACACCAGCCGCATCGAGCCGGTGGAAAAAACCATCTTTCCCATCTGCTTGGAGCGAGATGACCTGGAGACCTATACCGAGGATTTTACTGTGGAGGGCGGGGACTCCAACGCAATATTGGAGGAACTGCTGGTGACCTACCTTAACTATGAAGTGAAGATAGCGGCGGTAAACGCATTCGCAGCGGAAAACATTCTTCGCCAGAGCGCCACCAACGATTCACTGAAGAAAATTGACGAGATGGAGACCGAGACACGCTGGCAGGAGCGGAAGGTGCTCAATCAAAAGGCCGCCCGTAAGGTCATTGACTCCTACATCAAAACCAAGCACGGCAGACAGGGATAAAGAAAACCTCATGAACAGAGAGGACGGTGCGGGACTGTGGCCAAAATAATCGCGGTAACCAATCAAAAGGGGGGCGTGGGGAAAACAACCACGGCGCTTAATCTGGCGGCGGGACTTGCAGACAGGGGGTTGCGCGTTCTCACCGTGGACATGGACCCACAGTGTAATCTCACCTATATCATGGGGAGCGACAGCCACGGTGTTACCTCCCAGGAGCTGCTGCTGGGAAGTGCCGCTGCCGCACAAGCCATACGCCCCACGCCGGAGGGCGACCTAATTGCGGCGGGGCCCGGCCTAAGCGGCATGGATGCCGCGTTGAGCGGTACGGGGCGGGAGTACTGCCTGCGGGATGCGCTGGCGCCCGTGGGGGAGCGCTACGATTATATCGTTATAGACTCACCCCCAACCCTGGGGGTTTTAACCATTAATATCCTGACCGCCGCAGACGGCGTGGTTGTTCCCGCCCTGGCTGACATTCTCAGCCTTCAGGGGGTGGGGCAGCTCTATGCCACCATTCGGGCGGTTCAGGCCAACTGCAATCCTAAGTTAATTTTATGGGGAATTCTTCTCACCCGTCACTCAGAGCGCATGATTGTCAGCAGGGAGATGCGGGAGCTGCTGCAGGAAACTGCCGGGAAATTGGGTACCGGGGTATTTCGTGCCACAATTCGGGAGGCTGTGGGGCTGCGGGAGGCCCAGGCCAGCAGAAAGAGTATTTTCAGCTATTCGTATCAATCAAAGCAGGCCGCAGATTACAAGGCTTTTGTGGAAGAACTTTTATGCCTGATAAACGCCGAATAAATGCTTCGGAAAGGGCCAGATAGAGGGGCTATACCATGTCAAATAAAAAAGGCTTTAAACAACATAATCCGGCCCTGGATTTTATCAGCGGCACGCAGCTGGACGGGCTAAACTCTCCTGTGAAGCCTATTGTCCCTGCGGTATCCGCGCCGACAAGGCTGGGAGCGGAGGAAGAGACCGGATCTCACGAGGAGATTCCCCCCATTGACCGGAAGCGGCTTTTTGTGCGGGAGAAGCCGGAGGACAAGCCGGAGAGCGGCGCTGTGGGGAGGATTATCTCTGTTTCCGATCTAAAGGTGGAAATTTTGCTTTCCGGCCGGGTGCGCCATAAGGATTTGCTTTACTGCACCTGCGGACAGCGGAGCTATCATTTTGAGGTGGCCGAGCTTGAGGGCGGTCTGGCCATTGCAGTGCCCTTTGATAACGTACGCGGTCTGCGCCGAGGTGTGGAGGTGTTTTATACCCCGGGTGGACTGTGTGTGCCCTATTCACCCGAAATTCTGGGCAAAATTTTTGACGCGTACGGCACGCCCATTGACGGCAGTGTGCTGACCGACCAGAGCCGCCACAATGTGTATATCCGCAACCTGAATATGAGTGAAATTCAGATTGACGGCGACATTCTCTGGACGGGTATTAAAGTGCTGGACTTTTTTGCACCCATGCGCCGGGGCTTTAAAATGGGCCTGCTGGGGGGTGCCGGGGTAGGCAAGACGGTGCTCATTAAGGAACTTATTCACAACGTCTATCGAAATCTGCGCTCTAACTCCGTGTTCGTCGGGGTGGGTGAGCGCTCCCGAGAGGGGCGCGAGCTGTACGATGAGATGGTGGAGGGAAACCTCATGGACAAAATCTCCATGGTGTTCGGGCAGATGGGGGAAAACTCCATGGCCCGCTCCCGGTGTGTATTCGGGGGCCTGACCATGGCGGAGTACCTGCGGGACGAGCTGGGGCAGGATGTACTTCTCTTTGTGGATAATATTTATCGCTATATTCAGGCTACCTCTGAAATTTCCGCCGAGCTGGGCAATCTGCCAATTGACAACGGCTATTCCACCACCATGATTTCCGAAGTGGCCGAAATTCAGGAGCGCATTAACTCTACACCGGGAGGGGCCATTACCTCATTCCAGGCCATCTACATCCCGGCCGATGACTTAAGTGACGCGGCGGTACATACCGTTCAGCAGCATCTGGACGGACAGGTGGTGCTGGATCGCAAGGTTGCGGAAAAGGGCCTCTATCCGGCGATCAACGTGTTCCAGACCAGATCTAAGCTCTTAGACCCGGATCAGGTGGGTCAGAGGCACTTCTATCTGGCGTCGGAGGCGGTACGCTTTCTCTCACGGTATGAAGAGCTGGAGGAAATCGTCGCACTGATCGGAATAGACGAGCTTAGCGAAGAGGATAACCACATTTTTTACCGCTCCCGCAAGCTGCGCAATTATTTCAGCCAGCCCATGTTTGTGGCCGAGCAGTTTACCGGCATTCCCGGCCAGTCGGTGCCCATTGCCGATATACTGGACGACGTGGAGGACATCATCACCGGCGTCCACGATCAGGTGGATGAGGCACGCTTTTTGTACATCGGAAAGGCCCGCGGCAGTCTATAACATGCGGAGGGGATACATCGTGGCAAAGAAAGTAAAAACCAAGGCGGGTGATCCTGAGGAAGCCCGTCGACGGGGCAGGATTCAGGCCAGGGTGTCAGACTTTGCCCATGGACTGCGGGTCTACGACGATGTGAAGCTGGTTCGGATTAAGAGCAGCGACTATACCCTGCTCATCATGGAGGACTACTTTCCCATTCTGGGCAGTGTGCGGGGTGCGGTAGAGCTGCTGACCGAGCACGAGCAGGTGAATTTGGGGGAGCTGCGTGGCTTTTATCTGCACCGGGATAACGAGTTCGCGCTGCTCATTGAGGAGCAGCTTTCCCCGCGGACGGAGGAGCACCCATGACGCGGGACGACCTGCTTCGGCAGCTGCTACGGCTGCGCCCCGCCGCGCTGGTAGTGGCGGGCATGACGCTGTGCGCGTTTCTGATTCTTTTTCTGTGCGTCAGGCGGCTGGAGGCCCGTGGAAAGGGAGCTCGATTGGCGGGGCTGTTCGTGGGTCTGCAAGGGCGCAGCGCACTGCTGCTGGCTCTGGCGTGGGTAAAGTTCTGTCTGCTTTGTGCCATCCTGCTAACCGCCCGGAGCGCGGGGCTGGCCCATTATGTGCTGCTTTTGTGCCTGGGGGCGGGCTTTCTGCTCCTGCGGCCCGCGCTGGAGTCCCTGCTTACCGAGGTAGTGGGCGGCGGTCTGCTGGCGGCAGGCATTGCCCTGTGCGGCGGCCTGCTGGAGTACCTGCGGCAGATTCGAAACGACGGACGCATACGGCTGGTCTATTGGCTGCTGGCAATTTTTCTGATTTTGTGCGCCGCAGGAATTTTTCTGCGGGAGGCCGGGGCGATTTCGGGGGAAAGGACCTACTTTGATGAAACAGGTGAGAGCGAATAGGCGTGCTTCCCGCGCCGTGCGGAACAAAATATGGATTTTTCCTGTTCTGGTGCTGCTAATGGCCGGGGCCATGTTGCTGGTGGGCCTATTCACCATTCGCTCCACAGAGCAGATGCTGGAGGAGCCGGTTTATCAGTTTTTTGTGGATCAAAAAATAGAGTACCAGGCGGGAACGCGGCTGCTGCCGGGCAAATACGGCGTGGTTTACAGCGAGAACGGCCAGCGCAGCGATGGAGACGAGACCCCCATTTACACCACCGTGGGTGCAAACATGATTTTGCCGGCAGACATGTACTGGCTGGACACCGCCACGGGCCTGGAATGGAAGATGCCCGCCCTGAGCCGTCTGCGGCTGGACGAAAACGGAACCGTTTGGTGCGCTAACGGGAAAAAGGAGATTCGGCTGGACAGCGGATTTTTGAGCGACGGTTCCGGTGTTTTTGTGTTTCTGGATGAGATGACCCTTCGATGGAACGGACAAACAGACCGTACCGACCCCTTCTCCTTTTTCGCCCTGGGCGCGGATGGGCAGTTAAGGGTCTACCGCTATGGCGCGAAGGAATTGCTCTGCCAGGCGTCAATTGGAGAAAAATGCGTCGGAACCTCGGTTCGGGGCTATCAGGTGGATTTTACCGCCGGCATTTACACGGCCGCCGACGGGGGCTATCGCCTGCTGGTATCTGATCCCAAGCTGCTTTCCGACCCATTTCAATAAAGTACCCAGCTCCACAGGGAGGAACCTTATGAAACCAAGGAAAAAAAGCAGGGGTTACCGGCGGGCAGTCGGGCGTGTAAGCGGCGGCAGCGGTCTTGCCATGGCGGCGGTTTCCGCGCTGGGCGTGGTGGCTGCGCTGCTGTGCCTGGGCCTGACGCAGTTTTCCGCCCTGGCCTATTTGGCGCAGGACGGTTATGCCGTGGCGCCCGATACATTGAGTAAATCCCTGCGCAACCAAACACAGGATATAATTGTGCTGGAACGGGCTGACATGGGCGAGGCGGTCTATACCCGTGCCGTAAGCGGGGAGACCTACTTTATCGGGGAGGATAAGCGAGAAATCAGTGCCGGCTATCCCCTGTTTACCCAGTCGGGTCAGGTGCTCTATTTTCTCGATGACAGTCTGAAAATGGTTACCACACAGTGGGAGACACTTCCGTCTTACGAGGGGCTTCGCCTTTCCGACGGCGTGACCTTTAACGCCGACCGCAGTCAGGCGGATATTGCCGAGGTAGCGCTGGTTCAGGTAAACGGCGGTTATCAGGTAGCACGGGAGACAACGGTCACCGGTGCCGGACGAACGGCGCATATTCCCATGAACGCGGTCTGCGCGTTTGGGGAGGAGAGCATACTATACTATTCCTATGACCGGGGTGTGCTCAGCGGCGCCTCGGTCACAGTTGCGCCCGGGGGTACCATTACCGTGGGTGAAAACACCTATGGCTACCTGGATTTTTTAGAGCGGCTTGGTCTTTGGGCCCGGCGGGAGACGGCGGTGCCGCCCACCACAACCGCAACTCCCCGTCCAACCGAAACCGCGCAGCTCACGGAGAAGCCCGTCTCCACCGCCGATGCCGCCGGTTCTTTTGCCGGAGCAACAGGCACTTCGTCCCAGCAGGGAATTGGGGAAGGCGGCGAGGATGCCGCAGGGGAGACGGGCGGTGAAGCGGCGGGTAACGGCACCAATGTAACGGAAGGAAAGCCCTCCCGCCCGGCGCCTGAGGGCAGCAAACCGGAGAACACACCCACCGTTCCGCCCCAGCGGGAGCCCACCAGCCAGCCGGCTCCCCCCACAGAGACCCCGCCCCCGGCCAGCGATGTGGTAGAGAAACCTGCCCCGCCCGCCTCGGGCGGCGGGTCAACTCCGGCGCCACCAGACCCGCCGTCGCCGCCGGTAGACCCCAATCCCGGCTATGTGGAACCGAAGGTTTCCTTTTCCGAAAAATTGGAGTCCTGGGTCTATACCGTCTCGGTGACCGCCATCGTGTCCGATCCCGCCAATGTGCTAAAGGGCGGCGTACAGATTTACATCTATGAGGTCGGTGAAAACGGAAGCGAGGTTCAGGTGCTGCGGCGGATTATCACCACCTCCGGTACCGTGGCATTGGGTCAGCTCAAACCGAACACCGAGCACCACATTACCGCATCCTACAAATACACCGACAAGCTGGGCTATCCGCAGAGCAAGACGCTGGAGGTGGGCAGGGCGCGAACGGGAGAATTTTCGGAACTGGAGCCCATCTCCCTCTCCTTCTACGACCACGGCCGTACCCCTGCCGGAGGGACTGCGGTGGAGGTCTACTCCAACAGTCTGCAAATGCGGAATCTGGTGCTGGACAACATTAAAAACGGCACCGTTACCGAGGTAGGCGGCGTGACCACCCACCCCAACGCAGACCCCCTGAAGGCAGAGACCTATATTAACTCCTTCCAGGTACTGGCCAAGGCCACCGTCTCCCATAACGAGACGCCGATGGTTATGGACAGCGCTGCACTGCGCCTTCTGCGGGAGGGGTTTACCCTCTCCCACTGGGAGACGCCGGACGCGCTGCGCTCGGGTACTGCGTATGACTATACCATCACCCTGCTGGACCGCTACGGAAATCAATTCGGGCTGGCGGGCGACACGGCGGGCAGCGGAAATACATGCAGCCAGGCACCCACCGTTGCCATTACAGTTCCGGCCAAGAGCAACATTGCAGGCAGCACCTTAATCCAGGTAAGCTGGAAAAACCCGGAGAACGCCCCCATAGGCCCCAACCCCCACGACGGGGTTATGGGCGACAAACAGATTGCAGGACTCTATCTGGTGGAGAAGGGCAAGGCAGTCATTCCCGCCAACGCCGTCGAGCTGGAGGGCTATCCCTCCACCGGCACGGCGGCGAACAAAGTGAAGGGGCGCTTCCTGCCCATCACGGTGAATAGCGACGGGTCGGTGACTAACGTAAACACCGGGTGGGTACTCACCAATCTGCCCGTCCTGACCAGCTATACCGCCGGAGTGCTCTGCGGAGACTATAATGTGGACGATAACCGTACCCACTACGACGAGACACTGAAAAAAACCACCGATTTCCTGACGGCCTCCCTGTCCAACCTGGGCACCATCTCCTACACGGCCGAGGTAGATGAGCTGACCCAGACCACCGGGCGGCTGAAGTTCCGTATGAACAGCGCCGACCAGCGGCTGCTACCGCTGCTGGATGAAGTGATTTTTACCGTACGGCAGAAGAATGGCGGCGGGGAAGTGCAAAAGCTGAGCCTTTCCAGGGACGAGCTGGAGAAGGTGCCGCTGAATTTGGTGCAAAACAGTGAAACGGGGCGCTTTGAGGGCGTTGCCGAAATTGAGCTGCGTCTAAATGACACAGCGGATACGGTGCGCGCCATGCTGGGATTTACAGCCCAAAAGCCGCCTGTACCCGAGAAAAACACGGTCTGGCAGTATCTGCTGGCCACTGCGGCTACCACGGCCAAAGATGACTGCTGGCTTACCCTTACCCTGGGCGGAAGCTTGGAGTGGAGGGAGGGGGAGACCCCGGGAACACTGCTGGAGCTGGCGCCCAGAACCGACTATATCGGTCGCTTTACTACCATGGCCAATCAGGGCGGCACTCAGGAGGACGTCACCAGCGGGAGCAGCAAGCAGGTAAACTTTACGACCTTGAGTGCAGAGGCCCAGGTGCGCTTTAGCAATGCCTTTGTATCCACCGACTTTATTGAGCTTTATGACCTGTCCCTTCTGGATCTGGATGACTGTATTCTGCCCGACGACGCGGACCGAGGCGGAAAAAATGTGCAGGTTAGGGTGCTGGACGAGGCAGGCGTGTTGGTGGCAAGCACCTACATTAATTCGGCGGAAGCGCTGGATTCGCTGCGGCTCTCCGGTCTAACCAGAGATAAGACATACCGATTGGTATTCTGCGCGTTAAAATACGCCGTGGGCAGTGCCGGCGGTGTGGAGCTGAACCGCAGCCTGCTCTATGAGACACCGCAAAATCTTAGCGAGCCTTATGTGTACAGCTTTACCACCGGTGAGAGCGTGGTAGGAGATCTGTCACTGAGCGGCATTAACCAGCTTTACCGTGGGCCGGACGGAGAGACTGCCAACACTCTGGGTATTCTCACGGCGACAGACTTCTACACCGGCGTGTGGCAGAGCGGCTCAAGTCTGTACTACTACTGCGATCTTCTGGAGGACGGAACCCCTGACCCCACGCAGTCCCAGGCCATCATCGACCGGTATCTGGCGCAGGTGGAGGAGAAGGAGCTTAGTGAGGTTAAAACACTTGCCACCGGAGAAACCGGAAAGCTGACAATACGTCATATTCAAAACGGCTATCCCAACAGTACGGACACTCAGAAACTGCTGGCGGACTGTTGGACCTCCCGCTTTATTGCCGTGATGCCCGGGGAAAAGTACATTATGAATTGTCCCGGTTACAGCGGCTATGGCAGGGTGACATTTTACTACAAGGACACGGCAGGCGTGTTGCAGCAGTATACTGCGTGGGGAAATGACTACTATTTTTCCGGCAGCGTGTTTGCCGTGCCCAGCCAGGAAACCACCAATAACGCCAATGCAGATCGCATTTGCTATATGCGAATTTCTGCCTATAATGCACAGGCTGTGGACGGACTGTACCTGGACCGGTACGACGAGGGGCGCACCACGGAAAAGGAGCAGCTGGTAACAGATGAGCTGCGTATTTCAGAGGGCATGGCCCTCAATAACAGCAACAGCCCCTATCAGGCTCCTGTCAGTGCCTACACCGCAGACTATATCCCGGTGACCAGCGGCTCATATTACGAGCTTACTGGCCGCGACCCAAATGGACCGGTGGACGGCTCGCAGCTGGGCAGCAACCGCAGTGCAGGCAGTGTGTTCTTTTATAACAAGGACTACGTGTTTATCGGTCGGTATGACGTGAGCAACCAAACCAGTGTTATCCGGGCGCCCTTCAGCGCGGCCTATTGCCGCTTCAATCTGATGATGAGCCAAATGGACCCCTCAGGGCCCACACTGGATACCTCCATGCTGTCTATGAAGCTCTACCTCCAGGCGGTACAGGATCGGCTGCAGGCCACGGTAAGTACCCGGCTGACCGACCAGTCCGCGGCCCAGCTTTTGCGGGACGGAAAATATTCCGTGGCCCTTTACACCACCACATCCGCAGTGTCAGACGCGGACGACCTGAGCAAGCAATCCTTCGTACCGCTGGGTGAGCCGCAGACCTTTGCAGTGGGGCCGAATGATATGAAGGACGGTAAGCTGGATATTACACAGGTACTCTCCTTCTACGACCTGACGCCGGGCATGGGCTTTATGGCCACGCTGACCATCTCACCTGCCGGATGGAAGGGCGGATCGGTAAAGCTAAGTACCCTCTACTTTACAACAAATCGGGTGGTGCGAACCATCTCCACTTTGGCAGACCTGAAGAGCGTGCGCAACGACCCTGCCGGCAGCTATATTGTCACGGCGGATATTGCAGGTATGACCGGCTCTATTCTGGGCAGCGACCGACCCTTTACCGGAACCATCGACTTCCGGGGGCACACCCTGGAGAGCGAGACCGGAGCACCCCTGTTTTACCGCATCAGCGCAGGTGGCGTGGTTAAAAATTTGGTCATGAACTATAACGCAGCCTCCTTTAGCGCTACTGCCCCCATGAGCAGCACAGCGGCGGTGACGCAGTTTAATTACGGATCTTTGCAGAACATTATCTTAAACTATAACCCTACCAGCTACCTTTACGGAATGGACATTACTCACGCAGGCGGGTTGGCGCGGTATAACCACGGTGTAATTGACGGCTTTGTGGTTCGGCTTATGAAGGATGTGAGAGTGGGCTACTATGTAGGCTTAATTTGCACGGAAAACTACGGCGTGGTCTCCAACGGCTACGTTGCCTGCCAAGCCATAACGGAACCCGGCGGAGCTACCCGTGCAGCCCGGCTGGAACATGTGTGGAAGAACACCGATGGTACTGTGCTGAGTACAAACAGCTCCTATGTGAGTCTTGGTGTGGGCATCAACAGTACCCGGGGTTCTATCAGCAATGTGTTTGCCGTGGGCGATGTGGCAGTTCAGTCGGCGGATGCGTCCACCGACCGCTCTAACGCGGACTATAAAGGCAGCGGTGTAAACGCAAACCCCAATTACGAAACCTCTACCACCGGCACAGGGAGCACCGGAGTGCTGGTTGGCAGCAATCAGGGAGTGCTGCGGGGCGCCTTTGCCACCGGAGACCGGCTGGACCACGACCCGGTGCGGGATCAGTGGAGCTATATGATTGACCGTGGGCCTGCCGTGGGCAGTGTTTCGGGCCGCTATTCAGCGGAAAACCTGACCTATTTCTCCAAGGCGGCCGACCCATACAGCCAGTATACCGGCACAGACGGCACCATCGCCGGCTTTAACGTCCGGGGAAGTGTGGAGAGTCTGCATGACTATCAGTGGTATTCCAATGCTCTGGGTGCGGACGGAGCTCGTTTTGCCATCCGGGATAATGTGGAGGGGGGCTTTTACCCCCAACTGATTCTGCCATCCTGCTTTGGGGCCGATGTGCAGCCAAAGGTGGCATTGCCCCGCGCTGTGGCAGGAAGCGTGGAGGTGCAGCACAACGAGGTGCGCCTTCAGGGCACGCGGGAGGCGCTGGTTACCGTCACCCTCACCTTTCCCTATGTGACCTCCGGCGCGCAGGTGACGGATTTTACCGTGATGGACCGCAATAACGTGGCGCTGGATGTAGAAGTTTTAGCCCAGCGGGCGGTGGAGAACAACTACCGGGTGGATTTACTGCTATCTCTGCCCGAAAGCGGAGCCGCCCTGCCGGACAGCAGCTATACCATTACCTCAGTCAGCTGGACGGGCGGCAGTCAGGGGTTCGCCGGACAAAGCGGCGCACAGGTAATTAAAGCCTCCTTCTGGAGGGAAATCGGTTCGGCGGATGACTGGAAGAGCGCAATGGTGAGTCCCACCTCCAGCATTTACGGCAACTATCTTCTGACGGCGGACTTGGACTTTTCCCAGAGCATGACCCACAGCGACTGGTATTGTGCCAGAAGCTTTTATGGCTCGCTGGACGGGGGCATTTATCCCCTTGAGCAGCGGGAGCTGACAACCGAGGCGGGCCAGACCATAAAGGACGCCGCAGGTGCACCCCGTACCATTGAGATTCGGGGTCCGCTCTCCGGAATGCATAAGATTTCAGGCGTGGGTAATTTAGGGCCTGACGGTAAGGTGCTGGCCGGACGTGACGGCAATGGCCGTGCCTCATTGATGGCAAGCCTGCTGGGCACCATGAAAAACCTGGTGTTTCAGCAGTTTCAAACAATGCCGGACCCCGACGGGCGCCTGCTTGCCAGCGTGAAAAGCGGGTACAGCGGCGTAGTGGCCAGCGCCGGTGCGGGCGCTGTTCTGGAAAACTGCCATGTGCGGGAGAGCAGTTTTTACGGCACCACATACCTGGGCGCACTGGTGGGCCAGGCCAACAGCACCAGCCTGAGGGGATGTTCGTCCCGGCGGGTGGAAATTACCACCTATCGTCCCACCCCCATGGATAACTACACTGTCAGCGTGGGCGGCCTGGTGGGCTATGCGGCAAACAGCGTGCTGGAGGGCTGCTTTGCCGCCGATGCGACAGTTCGTGCCGACGATGTGTATGAAGCCAATGGCGTGGGCGGTCTGGTGGGATACGCCGGCGCCACGACGATTTTAAACTCGTATACCACCGGCCTTGTGGACGCGGGTGCCAGCCGGGTGGGCGGCGTGGTGGGTCAGCTTGCAGGCGGAAGCTTGACGGGCTGCTGGTCTGCCGCCTCGGTGATGACGGTGGCCGATTTTGCCGGCGGCGTGGTGGGCTACCACGGGGACGGAAAGCTCACCAACAACTTTACTACCTCCACGGTGGTGACCCGTTCTCTCGCAGCCGGAGGAGTCCACCGTATCTGCTCCAACACAAACTATGACGAGGCAATTCGCAACGCCAACTATGCCTTCTCCGGGCAGTATATTACCTATGTGGACCCAGAGGCACCCGGGAAGGGGGAGAGCATTTACCAGTTCGGAGTCTGGGATGACGCGGATGGCGCAACCTCCCTGCTCAGCAGCAGCGAGCTGTGCCAGAGTAAGGCGTGGTCGGGAGTCATGGGTATTTCCGACGGTTATGACCTGACCGGAAGCGCTATATCCGGACTTTTGAGCGGCGGGAGCACCGTCAAAGCCGTGGAGGAGGGATACCTGCCTAAGCTGGTGCTGGGCGAGACCGGTCAGCTCCTCTATGACCAGCCGGACATGGAAATCGGCTATGTAAGCACCTCGGTGCTAAGCCGCGTTGGCATCATCAATCACGAGACCATTGAGACCTTTGAGGTAACTCTGGCCATATTCAGCGACCGATCCGACATTACCACCGCTCCCTTTGGGGAGCTGGCCGATTGGGAGAGCATGGCCGTCACCGGGGCGAAGGTTATGGGAAATCCCGGATTTTCGGGTTCGGGCGAGATCATTGCGGGGGTTCAGGATTTGGGTGCGTACAGTAACACCAGCAGCGACACCCGCAGAGGCCGGGCTTTTTCCTTTAAGGTGACCTACGGCGCGGCGGCAGGTGCGGATGGGCACTATCTGGACAGCTATATCCTAAGCCTGCCGGTCTATGACGGAGACGGCGGCGTGGAGCAGCTTCAAATGCGCCTGAGTCTGACCGAGCCGGTGTATAAAATTATTTACAGTGTGGATGAATGGGACGCCTTTTTTTCAGATCCCAAGTATTCCGCTGCCTATGAAAACGTACAAATTGGCTGGCTGGCAGAGGGGGGCAACGCCGGGATCATTGATTTCTCCGCTCCGCCTGCCATCGGCTTAAGCCACACAATGAACGTGAAGGTTAACCGTCTCAGCGGCAGAGCCAAGGGCGGCACCTCGGGTGATAGTGCGGTATATCCCACGTTAAGCGGCCTGGACGTGACCTTTCGGGCAAGCGGGCAGAGCCTGATTTCTCAGGCGGTTACCGAGGTGTCCAACCTGAATTTTGTGGATCTGAAGCTCTCCAGCTCGGTGGATAACGGGCCGGACAAGGACCCCACTCGCTACGGCGGGGATATGAAGGGCGTTATTGCTCAGCTTCAGGGAAATATGAAACATGTGACGTTCCGAAACATAGTCATTGACGGCGGAAGCAGCGGCTATGTCGGCTGCGTAGGGCGTACCTACGGCACGCTGGAGGACATTCGCATGGAAAATATTTGGGTGGAGACCAATGGCAGCTATGTGGGCGGACTAGTTGGCTATGCCAATCATACGGCTGCCATTCAAAAGGTTCTTTTAACGACCACCGGGGGCGGGCGCAACGCTGTGTGCTCACGCGTGGGCCAGCAGGTAGGCGGTCTCATTGGGCGGCTGGATGGAATTGCCTCGGACCTTGCCATAGATCAAACGGATATTGCAGGCAACGCATTTGCCGGCGGTGTGGTGGGCTACGCCATCAGTAATGGCGGCCGCCCGGAAAAGAGCAAGCTGGAACAGGTGACGGTAGGTGATCCCACCAAGGCCAATACCGTCCCCGGAGCATCCCCAACGCCAAGCGTTACCGTGACGCTGCGGCCGTGGGCTACCCAGACGGGGACGTATGCGCTGTCCTACGGCGGCGGCGCTGTGGGCCATGCCAATGGACAATCCCTGCGCAACATCTCGGTGTATGACACAAAGGTTGGCGTATACGAGAAGGCCGGTAACGACACGCTGGATGACGGTTCCTACAATTACTATGTCGGCGGTGTTGTGGGTGAAGGCGGCGGGGGCATGCAAAGCAGCCTTGCCAAAAACTGTACTGTGGTCAGCTACGGCGGCTGTGTGGGCGGTCTTAGCGGCACCAGTGTCAGTTGGTACAACACCGCGCAGGACTGCGTGGTCTACGCCCTGTCGGAGCGGGCCACCCGCATCGGCGGCGCTGTGGGCGTGGGGAATGCAGAGCGCAGCATGGCACAGCACTGCGTGGTGTCCGGCAATTCCAATGTGGGCGGCCTGACCGGAAAAGCCACCTCACACAACCGGCAGGCCGGCGCGGTGGACTGCGTGGTGCTGGGCAGAGAAAACGTGGGCGGCCTGGCGGGTGATTATCCCTATCACTACCTGTCCCGCAGCTACGTGACGGGCTCCCTAAATGAGGCAGGAGCCACAACAATGAAAACTGTGGTTACCGCCGATATGCTGCCGGATTTTCTGGGTGGACGCGCAGGCAGCTATCAGGGAATGTACATTGGGGGCGAGCGCAACGTGGGCGGCATTACGGGCCGGTTCCGGGGTGTGGACTGCAGTAATCTCTATGTGAATTCCGGGGTGACGGTGGAAGGCAAGACTGGCGTGGGCGGTCTGGTGGGTCAGTATTACGGCTGGAGCACCGATGCCACCCCCAGCGCAAATCGCAGTCTTGCCGCCTGTGCCAGCGGCGGGGCAGTCAGGGGAGAGGACTATGTGGGCGGTCTGGTGGGACAGTATACAAAGGACCAGTCCATTTCCGGCGCAGCCACCAATAAAACGGCCGATGCGCCCATCCCTGAGAATTTTTACGGTCTGGTCTTTACCGGCAGCGTAGAGTGTGCTACCCCAAGCAAAAATATAGACCTGCTGATACCGGGCGTGCTGTACGACGGCACACAGCTTTCTTACAGCCGGGTATACGAGGGCGCAGCCCTGAACGGCGTGGAGGCAAGAAATATAAGCGGACTAAACCTCCTGTCCTACGACAGCGTAATGGAAAAGCCCGCGGCTGCGGATCGCGGAGACGTGAGCAAGGTACTGCTGGCCACCGCGGAAAACCTGTCCGACACAAACTTGTTCTTTCAGGCCCGCAATACAACCTACGGCGGCATGGGCTGGAGCAAAAGCTATTGGGACAGCGATGTCATGCAGCATATATACACCCAGAGCACTTCTCCCGCCACCTTCGCGGCATATGGCGCAGGGGTGAGGGATGAGGATACTCTGGTGCTCTGGCTGGATGCACGGAACAATACGGGCGAAGGATACATGGACCCTGACGCGGTCACATGGAAAGACCTGTCTAAAACCGGGGATAACGCCACCCTCTATTGGAACAACAAGAAGGTAGGCGACGGCGCGTTTACCATTGGTGAACGCACGAACATTATGTACTGGAACGAGGGCGCACTGGAGTTTTCGGGCAGCAACAGCACCTACTATGCTCAGCTGGAGAAATCCATTTCACCTTATCTCCAGAGCAACTATACGGTGGAAGTGGTTTACACCTATGCCTCGCCATATTATGGCGGCCATAATACCCTCTTAACCTGGCGCGACGGTGTGACCGTGGGCGGGTTCCACGCGCCGCGCAGCATTGATTACAAACACTTTCTGTTCAATAGCTACGGTGCCAACTTAGCAATCGGCAGTACAACAGAGCAGGCGGCCCGCCCGCTGCTGCGCACCACAACCTATGCGGTGGAGGAGACCGACCCCGCGCAGGGCTACGGCAGAGTGACCGTCTACCAAAACGGCCAGGAGGCCGGAGTGAGCACATCAAAGACCTTAAAGACCGATATGTGGAACACCGACAGCACGGTATGGCGGGTGGGTGACGGGGTATATGGCTCTAATAGCCTCCGTGTCAGCGCCATCCGTGTGTACAAGAAAACCCTGACGCCTGAGGAGGTTAAGCGACACGCCGACTATGACAGCTGGTATTACTTCGGCGGTGCAAAGCCTGACGGCGCGGCGGAAACGGTGCACACCCTTACCTTGGCTGAGGACGGCACGGTGACCCCGGCCGGAAGCTATAAGCTGCTGCGCTCCGAGGACGGCGGCTACAATGGAGCCCTGGTGACCGAAGCCTACACCGGCGGCGGTCTGGGAAGTCGGGGCTACTACTATCTGGCAGACGGCGCGGGGAATGTGAGCAATGTGGTGCAAAAGCAAGGGCTTACCCTGGGACCTGCACTGAAAACCGAATCCCTGGCTAACGAATACTTTGGCACGGCGCCCTACAAAAACGTTCGGGGGCAGGAGGGCGAGAGACTGGACGGTACCCTTCACAACATAAACGACAGGCTTTATTACGGCGGTATGATTCTGCCTGAGGCACAGCCTCTCAAGAGGGATGGAACGGGGGTTTCCGCCATTGTTACCATGGAGGCGGTCACACTGCAACATAGCGCCCTTCCCGAGCTGACGGTCTACGCCTCCGGTGCCGACAGGGTAAACTTAGAGCTGCGTGGCGATACACCCGATGGGCTTGCCTACGCGGTGGAGGTGGACGGCACTGCTGTACTGGCGGGCCTTTGGCCCACAGAGAGCCGCACCCTCACCATGACCTGGGATTTTCAGACCTCCTTTACCCTTCGCCTCACGCTGGATGAGGAGGAGCGGGAGAGCGAGTGGAGCGCATCCACCCTGGCGGGAACCGTTATGACCTGGGGCGATGGCTACTGGTATCTCTGCGACGGTGTGTGCTACGGCAGCGGCGGCCCTTTGCCCAATGACGGGCCCTTTGTCCACATGCGCGACGGCCTGCTGCTGGACAGCGGCGGAACGCTGTGGCGGGCGTCTGACGGTGCGGAGCTGGGAGAGGTGATTCCCTTTACCCTAACCGAGCCGCAGCCTGTATGGAGCGGCAGCGTGGCGGGAGCGCAGGTAGCGAGCTTTGGCACCTATCTGCTGAGCGAGGGCGGCACCCGGGCAACCCAGCTGGTGGTTAAGGGTGACCGGGCCTACACCATGCCGGTATCCGGTGTGGCGGTGGGCGGATTTGTGGCAGATAGCTACGGGGGGCGTGTGTACACGACCATCCTGGGCAGCGACGGCACACTTTGTGACATGGGCGATCCTATTCGCTGCCCGGAGGAATTTTCCAACAGCGGTATTAGGGAGATTTCCAATACCTTGGACTACAACGGGCATATTGTTTTGGTGCGCTACCGCACCGGGCAGCTGGTTGCCTTCGACTATCTTACCGGAGAGAGTGTACCTGTGGTCAGCGGCAAAGTGGAACAGGTGTCTCTAACGGAGTTTTTGCTGGCAAGCCTGCGCAAGCTGGGCCGAAGTGCGGCCTTGACAGGTGCGCGGGGACAGGCGCTGGCGGCGGTGGATTATCAAGCCGAAGTGGAAGCCGACCCATCCCTGAGTACAGCCCTAAAGGAGCTGAAGGCGGAGGATATTGCCGCTCAAGGACCTGATGGAGAGCCTGTTGCCCCAGCTGGGACGGAGGGACTGTTTGACGGCCCCGGCGGAGACGGCACGGGCGGCGGCGAGATTGAAGCCGACGGTGCCGGAACCGAGTCCGGGAGAGGAACGGTATCCGACGGAGGTCAGGCGGTTGACGGCGGGAACATGAACAATGGACCGGCTGAGGAGCCTACTGCGGACGGAGCGGAGAGCCCCGGTACTCCGGGCGAGACAGCCCAACAGCCTGACAAGACAGAGACGGGCGCGGCTATCCGGCCCGACCAACCTGAGGAAACGGCGCAGCCAGCCCAGACCGGGGAACCGGCAGAGGCCGTGCCCAACGCTGACAGCAGCGAGACGGACAGCGCCGGGCAAGCGCCGTCTGCGGGAGCACAGACGGTACCCCAGACCCTGAAAACCCAATATGTCACCGTCTACAACCCAGAAAGCGGCGTCCGGCAGGTGTATGACCTGGAGGAGCTGGTGAAGAAGCCGGACGAGGAGCTGGTCACCCAGGAGGCCCGGGCAGAGCAGCTGGAAGCAAAGGGATTTACCACCTCGCTGCGTCATGGCGGCAGCGAGCGCGCCCCCGCTGTGGGCGGGCAGTGGCTGATTCTGCTGGTGGGCGTCAGCGCGGCGGTGCTGCTGGTGGGACTGTCCCTGCTCAAACGGCGGAAGCTGGATGGGTCGGAGGAATAACAGCCGACTCGTCCCGCAGCAACCCATTTCGTTTACGCCGACGGCGGCGTTGAGAGGAGGATTTCCACGTGGAGGGAGACCTGGAGCTGTTCATATGCGGGGTTCGGGGCTCACGGCCCTTATCCAAACCGGACTTTGCCGAATTCGGCGGCGCAACGGTATGCAATATCGTGCGCCGAAAGGACTGCGCGGTCGTTGTAGACTGCGGCAGCGGACTATACGGCGCAAAAAAGATATTGGAGTCTTGCCGAAAAATTGATGTGCTCCTCACCCACATGCACTACGACCATCTGCTGGGGCTGCTGGACTACACGGTGTTCCCGGAGGAGGCGCAGGTTCGCTTTATCTCTAACTTTGACTGCTGGTATGGACAGGAGACACTCAGCCGCTTTATGCAGCCGCCTTTCTGGCCCTATACGCCCTCCTTTGGGCCGCTGTGCAGCGTCACTCCGCCCCAGCAAATGGAGCTGTGCGGCGGAATAACGGCAGACTTTCGTCTTTCCGACCACCCGGATGACGCCATGCTGATTCGGCTGGAGGCAGGCGGGCGACGACTTAGCTTTGTCTGTGATTTTGAGCATGGCCGTATTGAGCTGGACGACTGGGCCCGTGGAAGCGACTGGCTGATCTATGACGGCACCTATACACCCCAGGAGTATCCGTCCCACGCAGACTGGGGCCATTCCACCTGGGAGCTGGGCTGCAAGCTGGCCCGCTCCTGCGGTGCGGCGCGGCTGCTCATCACCCACCACGCCACCACACACACCGATGTGGTGCTGCGAGAGCAGGAGATGCTGGCAAGGGCGGTATTTCCGGAGACCTACTTTGCCCGGCAGGGACAAAAATTTGTCATAGAACAGGAGAAAAACGATGGGGTTTGAGGTTGAGTCTATCTGGGCCGCCATGAAGGGTCCCCACTACGAGCGCACCATCAGCAGGCTGCGGGAGAGCATCCGCGGTGCAGAGACACTGGAGGAGGCACTTTCCCTGGCGCTGGAGCGTGTTGTGCTGGCAGCCCACGCGGTAACGGGAACATTCTGGTTCTATGATAAGTTTGGCGACGGACTGATTCGTGCCAAGGCCGTCTTTCGAGGTCCGGACTTGAGCGCTGTGGCCCTGCGCTCGGGGGAGGGAATCGCGGGACAGGTGATTGGGGACGGCAGGTCAGTCATCGTGGAGGACTGCCAAAAGGATTCCCGCTGGGCAAACCGGGTGGACACGCTGACCGGGTTCCGCACGCTGTCTATGCTCTGTGTTCCCCTGGTGTGGGAAAGGCATGTGTTCGGCTGTATCCAAATTTTAAACAAGACTGATGACGCTTTTTTTGACAGGACCGACCTGGCCTTTGTTGAGCAACTTGCCATGGACACCGCCGGCTTGTTTCGGGAGCAACACCTGCTGGACGGCTATATGGATGGGCTGAACACACCCGTACCACCCCCAACGGTAGTCGAGGAACCCAGTCTGTTTGATCTTTTAGACGCCGAAACCTTTGAAGCGGTGGAGGAGCGTCTGCGCCGTTCGGAACGGTTTTCACAGGTTCGGGAGACTGAGCAGAAGAACATACTTCGCCATCTGCGAGAAATTTGGCGTATTGTGCAGGCCGGCGGTGCTCCCGGTAAGAAAGCGAAGCACGGCCTGTTTGGACGTTAAAGAGAAAGAGGAGTTGCTATGAGGGGGAAGAGCGTACCGCTACCGCGCCTGCTGGCCAGTGTGCTGGCAATGTGTTGTATTCTGTCAGGCGCAGCGTTTGCCGAAGAATTACAGTGGGAGCAATCACCGCAGAGTGCAGGAATAAGCTATTCTAACACCCTTGAACTGGTGGATGGCATAGCACCCGCAACATATTTTTTTAAAAGCGAGGACGAGCGGTACTATACCGATGCAGCCTGTACCCAGCCGCTTGTGCTCACACCGTCGGACGTCATGTATATCGGCACCGGCGAGGAACTGCGCTGGTTTGCCCGATATATTAACAGCGGGGGCCCCTCCCGTACGGAGGACGGCCCGTTGGTCTGGCGACTGGCCGGAAGCACGGAAAACATGAATTTCTTTAACATCGGCTCTGACAAAACCATTCCGGTAATCGGAACTTCCGAGCATCGGTTTTCCGGTGTATTTGATGGGGATGGAAAGACGGTTTCCCTCTCCGCCATTAATATCAACGATGCAGATGGCGTGCTGGGCTTTTTTGGATACTTGAGAGGAGCAGTGGTGCGGGGGATTACGCTGGAGGTAAGCTCCTTCTCGCTGGAGACAAATTACGTCGGAGCAATTGCCGCCTACATAGAGGACGGAAGCCTGATTGAAGACTGTATTTCACGGGTGTCCATTGCGTCCTATACATTTAAATCCTCTTATGTGGGCGGCGTGGTGGGCTATGCCATAGACAGCACCGTGCGCAACTGTGTGGGCGGCGGCAGTATCAGCGCCAAAGCCACGGCATTGGGCGGTGTGGTTGGATACGCAGAGAATGGGATCATTGAAAACTGCGTTAATCATAATTTTGTTACTAACAGCAGTAAAAATGCCAGCAACGGCGGCGTGGTGGGAAAGTGTAAGAACTCGACAATTCGCGGCTGCGGCAATACCGGAGCCGTGGACAACGCGCTTTACTCAGGGGGAATCGCAGGCAGCTTTATTGCAAGCTCGGGAGAGGAAGAAAAAGGGTTTTTTCAATGCTATAACCAGGGTGCCATCAGCGGAAGCTCCTGCGCCGGAGGAATTGTGGGCATTATTGATACAAGCAATACGGCTTACATAAGCAACTGCCTTAACAGCGGCGCCATCTCAACCGGCCCAACGGGTGAAAATGAGATACCCGCCGTCAACCGTGCGGGAAACGGCGGCATTGTGGGCTGTGTGTCCAAGGAAAATGCGCGCATTTCCTATTGCTATCATACCGGGAGCGTGGGGGAGAGCGCATTGAGCGTAACCATTGGTGCGTTGGAGCGGTCGGCCACCGGCGGAATCAGCGGCTGGGGCGGAACGGTTATCGGCTGCTATTCGGCGGCACTGAGCCAAAATAGCAAAGGGCATCCCCTGGTTCCCGAGGTTTCGGGGAGTGAATATGCTGACTGCTACTATGAAAAGCACCAGGGTGGGGAGGAGTTTGCCGGGCCTGGCATAACAGCCCTTTGGGGCGGGCGGTTCCTGCGGGGAGAGCCACTGACAGATACAGAGTCCAGCTTTGGGGAAAACTCGGATATATGGCAGTTTGCCCCCGGAGCTTATCCTCAGCTCATATGCATGGCGGAGGTGGAGGCGGCCCAGACTGCCGTTATCCCCCGGACCGGCGGGTACGCTGATGTGAGAGACTACACTTATACTGGGCAGCCCGCGGTTTGTGGCGCGACGGCGGATGCCGCTGTCCGTTGCTGGACGTTTGGGGGGTATTCTCTCACCGCTGTGTCCTTTGAAACGGACAAGGGGGAAGGCTGGGTCAGCACCGGCGAAGGGGAAGGGGCGCAGGCCGAGGGCGGCGCACCCGCCGGGGCAGGACGCTATCGCGTGGAGCTTGTTTTCACGGCGGAGGGCAGGGAGGAAATTCGCCAGACAGATGAATTTAGCATTCTCCCCAGAACGCTGACGGCAGCGGACTTTCAGGCCGACCTGCTAACAACGGAGGAAGTCTATGAAAACGCGGCGGTGACCAAGGCTGTGCGCTGTGTCACGGCGCTTAGCCTGGAGGATAACCGGGACTATACGGTAACCTATGAAGGGAATACAGCCCCCACAGCGGAGGGGAGTCCCGCTAAGGTGGTAATTACAGGGCAAAACAACTGCTCCGGCAAGCTGGAGTTTCAATTTGCCATTTACCTGGGCGAGGGGACAATGACCGGTGAGGCCGGGTATACGCCCGCCGACTCCGGCGTATACCGGTTGGAGAAGAGCGGTACTTGGAGCTGTGGTGAGGACGGTACGGTTTATCAGGGCGGCATCCCGGTCTACCTGAGCGGTGGGCAGACCTACCGCTTTACAAAGCACTCTTAAGGGGGGACAGCCATGAGAAAGAATATGCTTTGTAAGCTGGGCTGTTTGGCGATGGCTGCAGTGCTGGCGGCAGGTTTGCTGCCCGGACGGGCCCTTGCCGCCCAGGAGACAAAAGCGGTCACCATGTCTCTGGAGGCCACCGAGGGGACGGTTTCCCTTACCAATGCCCGGGGTAAGAGCCTGACGGCAAAGGACGGAACCAAGCTGTATAGCGGCTATACCATCTCCACCGCCGCCGCCAGCTATGCCTGGATCAGTCTGGACGATGACGTGGTGGTCAAGCTGGACGCAAGCTCCAAGGCGACGGTAAAGCGCAACCACAAAAAGCTGGAGGTCATGCTCTCCTCTGGTAAGCTTTTCTTTAATGTGTCCAAGCCCATTGCGGAGGATGCCAGTCTGGACATTCGGACCTCCAGCATGTCCACCGGTGTGCGGGGTACCTCGGGGCTGGTGGAGGTGGAGCAGTCCGTTACCGTGGAGCGTGACAGCTCGGGGCAAAGTGTGGCTGCCCACACATCGGTTTCCACCTTGGTCATTTATGACGGAAGGGTCACTGTGGCATACAAGGCACCGGAAACCTCCTCCGGAGAAGAGGGGGAATCCAAGGAGGAAACCGTTCTGGTGTCCGCAGGCTGGCAGGCCCGAGTGGTACAAACTGTGACGGAAAAGCAGGACGGGATTCCCGCCGTTACCCAGGCATCGGTGAATCCTGTTTCGGTAAAAGGCTCTTTGAGCAGCGCCGGGTTTGCAATGGTAGAGGTCGCCAGGGACGAAGCACTGTACGACCGCATTGTGTCCGAAAAAAACGACCTGGATGCCGAGACAGCGGCGGAATTAGTGCCAAAGGCGGAGCAGCAGCTGAAGAAAGAGCAGGCGGCGGCAACCGAAACCGCGAGGGAACAGGAGGAGGAGCTGGAAAAGGCGCGCCAGGAGAACAGAGACCAATTGGAGGCGGCACCACCCCCGCCCACCAAGCCAATCTTTACGCCGCCAATGATAGTCCCCACCCAGCCGGATCCGCCTACTGACCCGGGCCAGGGGGAGGACAGAATGGTTACTGTAACCTTTCTTTACAATGACGGTGGTGAGGAGGTCATCTATGCAACCCAGCAGGTAATTGCCGGTCGGCAGGCAGTCAGGCCCACCTTGCAGCCCGGACCAAGCGGCATGTGGCAAAGCGGGGATGAGGAGTATGACTTTACGCAGCCGGTGGCAGACAATCTGACGCTGATGTGGAAACCGGCCTGATTCTGACATTCTGGAGGGCGCTATGAAGAAAAAAATAGGCACCGGGTATGTCATCTTCTCGGCCTTATGTGTCAGTTTGCTGGTGTGTGCGCTCTTTGGTCTGGGCGGTATGCGGGCGGCCGACGGTGCTGTGGAGGATGCGCTTTATCAGCAGCCCCGGGCGCTGGACGGCAGCATTTTGGTAATTGGAATCGACTCGGCCTCGCTGGACCAGGTCGGTGCGTGGCCCTGGGATCGGGCTGTCCATGCCCGGGTGATTGAGCGGCTAAATGAAAACCCGGCCAGCCGCCCTGCCGCTATTGGCCTGGATATTATCTGTGCCGGAACCACGAACCCTGATTCCGACCGCGCCCTGGCTAAGGCTGCCGCTGCCGGAAATGTGGTTGTGGCGTGCAGCGCGGAATACAGCAGTCGTTTGGTTCGCAGTGAGGATGGGGCGGGGTACATGGAGGATTTTTATGTCTCAAATGTACTTTACCCCTATGAGGAACTGAGGCAAAATGCACTGGTGGGGCACACCAATGCCATGTACGACAGTGACGGCGTACTGCGCCATCACCTCTGGTCGGTCAGGGCCGGAGCGCGCGAGATTCTTTCCCTGCCCTATCAGCTCTATCGACTCTATCACGACTACTGGGGTATTGACGGGGACTTTGACCCGCCCCGCAGTAACCGGGGCTTCTGGTACATGGATTTTGCCGGCAGACCGGGGGCCTTTTATGCCTACTCGGTGGCTGATATTCTAAACGGAGACTATGACCCGCAGGTACTGGAGGGCGCAGTGGTGCTCATCGGCCCATATGATATGGGCCTCTCCGACGATTTTGTGACCGCTGCGGATCATGCGCAGCGCATGTACGGAGTGGAATATTTGGCCAATGTGCTCAGCGCCATGGAGCGGGGGGCGGCCAAAGTGGAGGTGGCACGCCTGCCACAGGTGGCAGCCCTGTTTCTGCTCTGTGTCCTGTTTACCCTTCTGTTTTTCCGGCTTCGCCCGGTATGGGGGGCACTGCTTTATGTGGTACTTGCCGTGGGCGCTGTGCTGCTGTGCATGGGATTTTACAGTGCGGGCTGGCTGCTTCACCCACTCTGGCTGCCCGCTGGGCTGTTGGCGGGCTATCTGGTTTCGGTGGCTGGGCACTATTATAGTGCCCAGCGGGAAAAGATCTATATCCGCAGTACCTTTCAGCGTTATGTGGACCCAAGTATTTTGCAGGAGCTGCTGCGCGAGGGAGCGGGCAGTCTGGAACTAAAGGGGAAAACAGTTGATATTGCCGTTCTGTTCGTAGACCTTCGCGGCTTTACACCGCTTTCGGAGGCACTTGCGCCCGAGTGGGTGGTAGAGCTGCTCAATGAGTATCTCTCCCTAACCAGCCGCTGCATTCGTAATCATGGCGGAACACTTGATAAATTTGTGGGAGACTGCACCATGGCGTTCTGGGGTGCACCCCTTTCCTGTCCCGACCCAGTGTACCGGGCGTGCCGTGCCGCTATGGATATGGCCGAAGGCGCGGTGGTACTGGCCAATAAGCTGCGGGAGCGGTATGGTGTGGAAATCAGCTTTGGAGTGGGTGTGCACTATGGCCCCGCGGTGGTGGGAAACATCGGCTCTACCGAGCGCATGGACTACACCGCTATTGGCGACACGGTGAATACCGCTTCCCGCCTGGAGTCAGCCGCCCCTGCCGGAAAAATATACATTAGCCGCGCGGTGGCGGATGCATTGGGAGCTTATGGTGAGACAACATCTTTAGGCGGTTCCGTTCGGCTGAAAGGAAAGGCAGAGGGCTTTGAGGTACTTACCCTGGACGCGGTCCATGAAACTGCAGAGGAGGTCGGCGCGGCCCGGTGCGCCGGAATAAAATGAAAAAAAGATTACTGGCGGCCATGCTGCTTTTTTCAGCACTGATTTTACTTCTGCCCAACCGGGCGATGGCACTGGGAAGCGTAAAGAGAGAGCAGTTTGACACAAGTCTCCTTGCCCCCACGGGCCTATTGCTGGATGGCGACGGAACGATAACGGTTGTGGATGCAGGACTAAACAATATCATTTCACGGAGCGCGGGGATAGAAACTCTGATTGCCGGGAAAACGCTTCCCTATGACGGCAGCGGCCGCGCCGCCGGAGGTTTTCAAAACGGTCCGACAGAGCTGGCGCTTTTCAACGCACCCTTCACGGCGGTGCGGTGGCTGGATGGCCTTGTGGTGAGTGACAGGGGAAATCACTGCCTGCGGCTGGTGCGGGATGGCTGGGTATACACCCTGGCAGGCAGCGGTAAGGAAGGCCATATTGACGGCTCGGCGACCACGGCCCGATTCAGCGCTCCGTCCGGGCTTGCCGTGGATGAGAAAGCAGGGATACTCTACATTGCCGACAGTGGAAACGGCTGTATTAGAGCCATAAACACCAAGGGAGAGGTATCCACCTATGCCACCGGGTTGGGAGAGCCCATGGGACTTTTCTGGCACAGAGGGGCGCTCTACGTGACCGATACCTTCGGTCACCGCGTCCTAAGGGTAGAGGGCGGAAAGACCACAACGCTGGCCGGCAATCCGCAGCCCGATGGGGATGCCATGCTGGGCGGTTTTCTGGATGGCCCGGCGGATCGTGCACGGTTCTCCTACCCTATGGGGGTGACGGTAAGCGGCGATACGGTCTATGTGGCGGACACGGGGAACTCTGCCATTCGTGCCGTTCAGAACGGCTGGGTGAGTACGCTGGCCTGTTACAGCGGCTCACAAGACGGGCTTCTCCCCGCCAGTCCTACGGGTATTCAGTCCTATGAGAACAGGCTCTACATAGCGGACAGTTTTGCCGGAGCCGTTCTCAGCATGGATGCAGACGGGCAGCTTTTTGGGGATGTCCCGGTAGACAGCTGGTTTGCTTCGTCGGCTGGCTATGTCTATACGGCGGGAATTATGAACGCTTTTCCAGGTTCTGATTTTGGACCGGATGAGGTTGTGACCCGTGGGCAAGCGGTGTCTGTCCTTTATGAAATGAGTGAAAAACCGGCTGCGGGGGAAAGCCCGTTTGACGATATACCAGAAGGTCACCCATACGCCCGGTCGGCCGCCTGGGCGGCTAATCGGGGGCTGGTAGAGCGCGTAGACGGGTCCTTCGGGCCGGACGAGCCCCTTACCAGAGAGGAGCTGGCAGTGCTGCTGTACCGCTTGGCGGGGGAGGCCTACCCCGCGCTTCAAGTGGCTCAACTGACTGACTTTTGGGATGAAGAAACCATTAGCCAATCGGCTCGTCCGGCAATGGAATGGGCCTGCGGACACGGACTGCTGCTGGGAAACCATAATAAGCGACTGGAACCAAAGTCGGCGGTATCTCGCGGGCAGCTGGCTGTGGTGCTCACCCGCCTGCTGTCGGAGTATGTGCCGTAATTGCCTTGCCCACGTTTTCGTTAAAAGAGCAAGCCGCTATCTGTGTGTTTGTTAGTATAATAATGCGTTATAAAAAACTATGATTTTTGCAGCATGTCCTCGGCTGAGAAGGTACAATGCGCCTCAGCTGCTGGAGTCCTAAAAACTGTGTTGTATCCGTCAACCTAGACTGACAATGGAGTAAATTGGGTGAAGTCGTCACAAGCAAAAACGAGAAGGCAAAAAAGATCGTATCTTTTTTGCCTTCTCGTTTTAGGTCCTTAATACAAAGTAAATGCAAGAAAAACTATTTTCATCTACACTTAAAAAGCAACAAATAGAAACAAACTTAAATGTTCGGCATTTTCGCAGTAGGCATCATTAGCACCTTTCCGCTGCCGCGATAGACGTTAACAAGCCCCTCGCCAGAAGCAGCCGAGCCAATCAGGCTTTTACCAGAGCGTTCTACCGTAAAGTCCAGGCTTCCGCTCCAGGCAATGACGTAGTTGCCATCTACTTTTAAAACATCATTTTGAAGTGTTATTTCAATGAGTTCCTCCAGTGGACATTCAGACTCAATGCAGCAGATGCCGCTGCCATTAAGGCTTAAATTAAACAGTCCCTCACCGCCAGCTACCGCAGAGGAGAAATTGGAGCGCATGGCCACTTTGTGCGTTAGACTGTTATCGCAGGCTAAAAACAGGCCATCGTCAAGCACCACTCTACCGCCCCAGTCAGCAACGTTAAGCAGGATTAAATGCTTGTATGTAGGCTCCAAAACCAAAATGCCATCTCCGGCATACTCCGGCTTGATGGCAGACTCGCCGCTGACTTTACCTCGGACAGCTTTACTAAATAAATCGCCTACCCCTTTAATACCAGTGGTTGCATTGACATTGCCAAGCATCCACTGCATAGTACCTGCCTGGATGGTGATCTGCGCCTTGCTCAGATCACAGACAAGCTGTCGTTTTCTTACGTTCATCTGCGCGCTGTAATAGGCTATCATGGAAGAACCCGGAGATACACTCAAATCTCTCTGATACTCAACAATTTGGAAGGCACCTTGCTGGGATAAAATTTTGACATCATCATTGTCAGTAAAATTGGATATCGTATACATAAACGTCCCTCCGTTATTTATTTGTATCTGTTTTACCATATAAAATAATATCATAAAAAATGGAAGAAGTCGAGGGTAGCAACCGATCATTTATTCTCTTAGCGGGAATGCCGGGGCAATTCATTTGCTCCCAGCAGATAAATTTAAATGGAGCGGGCAAAAAAAGAAGGCAAAAAAGATAACTCTTTTTTGCCTTCTTTTTTCTGGTGGCTCAAAAGTGAGCTTATACGAACTCCCA
>CAZDDZ010000008.1:0-54178 GCA_964504285.1 uncultured Pseudoflavonifractor sp. | reverse complement strand
ACTTGTAAAAAAGCACCGAACGCAATGCGTTCGGTGCTTTTTTATTGGAAATCACGGTTCATCCCATTCGGATATAATGGGCTTACCGTTACCATCGATGCCCTTGGCTGCCAGCTTGTGATTGACAAAATCCCGCACCAGGGCATAAATCACGGCAAAGGTGGGCACGCCCAATAGCATACCGGGGAACCCGAACAGGCCGCCACCCACCACAATGGCTACCAGCACCCAGATCGCCGACAGGCCGGTGCTGTCCCCCAAAATCTTAGGGCCTAAAATATTGCCATCAAACTGCTGAAGGGCAATCACCAGAATGCCAAAGCGCAAGGCGGCCCATGGGTCTACAATAAGCAAAATCATCATGCAGGGTATGGCGCCGATGATTGGGCCGAAAAACGGAATGATATTCGTCACACCAATGATTACGCTAATGAGAATGGCAAATGGAATTCTGAAAATCAGACACAGGACAAAGCAAAGCACACCAATGATAGCGCTGTCAATCAGCTTACCGTTAATAAAACCGGCAAAGACATTGTTGGCATGGCGGCAAACCTCAATAAAGCGGTCGGCTTTTTTGGCGGGAGCCAGTGCGTAGATTACTTTTTTAATTTGGGGCACCAGCCGTCCCTTGCCCGAGAGCATATAGATAGAGGAAATCAGAGCGGTAACCGCAGAGACAAGTCCGCTACCCACCGCTACACCCAGATTTAAAATTCCGGGTAGAGCCTTGGTTACGAAATCAGATGCCTGCTTGAGGAGATCCTGATAGGAGACCACCAAATCCTTTAGGCCATCCCCCTCCAGGTTAAACTGCTCCGCCAAATCTTGTAAGATACGATTAAAATTATCTACATAGGAATTGAAGTTTTGCAGTAGCGCCATAATGCTCTCCACTACTTGGGGGAGGATGAGGTTTAAAAGAACCGCCACGACCACCAGCGCCAGCAGATAGACTGTTAAAATAGAAAGTACCCTGCGGTACCGCAGCTTGTGGTAAAGCTTTCGCTCAAAGAAGTTCATGGGGGTATTGAGCAGATAGGCAATGGCAAAACCGGTAATGAAGGGAGAAAGCACCCCCAGCACCATATTAATTTTTTCCTGTACCAGTCCAAAGTGGTTTAGTCCCAGGTAGAACAGAATACCGGCCATCACCACAACAAGATTAGAGATAGAACGGCCGTCTAAAATGAACCATTTTTTCTTTTCGCGCTCATGCTCCGGCAAGGTGCTCCCCCCTGTTTTTTTATTTTAAAACAACCTTGTGAAAGACCTTTTTACCCTTTTTAATCATAGCGCCCTCACCGTCAAAGTCGGCGGCAATCAGTCCATGGGTGACCTCGGTTACCTTTGTGCCGTTTACCTCAACGCCCCCCTGCTGTACCAGACGGCGAGCCTCTCCCTTGGAGGGAGCCAGACCACAGGTCACCATTAAATCCAGAAGGCCAATGGTGCCGTCAGTCAGGTCGGCGGCAGAAATTTCGGTGGAGGGCATATTGGCAAGGTCGCCCCCCTGAGAGAACAGAGCCCGAGCGGCATCCAGAGCCTTTTGTGCCTCAGCCTCGTCGTGCACCAGCTTCGTGAGTTCAAAGGCCAGAATTTCCTTGGCCTTATTGAGCTGGCTGCCTTCCCACTTAGCCATCTCATCAATCTCCTCCAGCGGTACGTCGGTGAGCATCCGCAGACACTTGATGACGTCGGCGTCATCAAGATTGCGCCAGTACTGGAAGAAGTCGTAGGGGGTGGTCTTTTCAGGGTCAAGCCATACGGCGCCTGCCTGGGTCTTACCCATCTTCTTACCCTCGCTGGTCATAAGCAGGGTGATGGTCATGCCATATGCATCCTTGCCCAGCTTGCGGCGAATAAGCTCAGTGCCGCCGAGAATATTGCTCCACTGGTCGTCGCCGCCGCACTGGAGATTGCAGCCCACGGCCTGGAACATGTGGTAGAAGTCGTAGCTCTGCATAATCATATAGTTAAACTCGAAGAAGCTGAGCCCCTTCTCCATGCGCTGCTTATAGCACTCGGCCCTGAGCATGTTGTTTACCGAGAAGCAGGAGCCCACATCCCGCAGCAGCTCAATGTAGTTGAGCTTTAAAAGCCAGTCTGCGTTGTTGAGCATCATGGCCTTACCCTCGCCGAAATCAATAAACTTGCTCATCTGCTGCTTAAACCGGTCGCAGTTGTGCTGAATGGTTTCCACCGTCATAACCTGGCGCATGTCGGTACGACCGGAGGGATCGCCCACCATGCCGGTACCTCCGCCAATGAGAGCGATGGGGCGGTTACCCGCCCGCTGCATGCGGCGCATGAGGTTTAGGGCCATAAAGTGCCCCACATGGAGAGAGTCAGCGGTAGGGTCAAAGCCAATGTAGAAGGTGGCCTTGCCGTTATTGATCAGTTCCTTGATTTCTTCCTCGTCGGTAATCTGTGCTATAAGGCCGCGGGCCTTCAGTTCATCGTAAAGTGTCATTGTTTTCAATCTCCTTTTCTATTTTCCATTCCATTTTGTAGTGGCGTACGGTAAAACCCATTTTTTCATAAAGTGCTTTCGCCGGAAAATTAAAGGCTGTCACACCTAAATCCAGTCCATCCAGCCCCAGCTCCTCCGCACGGGACTTGACATAGTTCATCAGATGCTCGGCAACTCCCTGTCGGCGAAAGGCAGGGTCTACGCACAGGACTTCCACACTTCCGTATTTTCTGGGTGTCAAAACAGGGTGATTGCACGCCCGTTTCTCCGCGCTGACAAGGCAAATGCCAGCCAGTACACCGTCTATCTCGGCAACGGCAGACAGCTCCTCCGGATTGTTTAAAAAAGCGCCGTAATACTTCTGCGGCACGAAATCTTGAATTTCCTTGTAAATATCAGGCCGCTGCTCTACATGGAAAGCTTGCACTGTCTCAAGCAGCCCTTGTGCCCGCTCATAATCGCTCTCTTGAAATGATCTAATATTCATAACGTTCTGCTCCTGCCCTTTTCCCAAGCTGTTTTTACCGCCCAGGCCTGATAGCTTAAAAACATTTTGTCATAGCAGGTCTCAACGGGAACCCATAGAAGGGTATGGTCTTTTTCAATTGGCTCTTGTACCTTCGCTCCCAAAGTGGCTCGGTAGCAGTAACCCACCAAATGCATATAGTCGCCGGATTTTCCCGAAAATACATACTCCTCACCGGTGCAAACCGACTCTTCCACATTGGCGGCTAGTCCTGTCTCCTCTAGGCACTCCCGACGAATACAGTCCTCTGCCGTCTCTCCCGGCTCTATCCCGCCGCCGGGGAGAAAGAGCCAGCGCTCACTGGTACGGGCCGCCGGAGCCTCTACCAGCGCCACACGTCCTTGGCCGTCAAAGGCCAGGGCATACGCACCCACGCGCTTTTTATAATCCTTCCCATCTATCTTGGTTCCAAAACTGCGCTTCAAACAAAAAACACCCCCTGTCCTTACGGACAGAGGGCGTAAAATTACGCGGTACCACCTCTGGTTTACCTATTCCTCACAAAATAGGCCTCGGCAAGTGCTAACACACTCCCACGCTGTAACGGGCGTTCCCGACACGACCCTAGTACGCACTGCTCCATTGCCAGCCAGTTTTCAAACTGACACGGCAAATCTTCTATTGCGGTTCAGGCGGCTGCTCCAAGGGGTATTCACAAGGCATCCCGTCCCCCTTCCACCAAAGCGGGGGCTCTCTGTGCGTGGATACTGACTTGCTACTCTGCCTCGTCATTGCAGTTTTATTATTTTTCTCATTATATGATACCATGATTTCTTTGTCAACAGGTCATTTTTTGTTCTTATATTGATTTGCACCCTCCAGCAGCTCACCTGCACCCTCCAGCATGGCAGGGGTAATGCTGGTGCCGCCGGTAAGACGGGCAAGCTCCTCCTTACGGCGATCGTGTGAAAGGTTTTCAACGTGTGTAAAGGTTCTTCCCTTGCTCTCCCCTTTTTCCACTGAAAAATGTACATCGGCCATGGCGGCTATTTGAGGCAGATGGGTAACACAGAGCACCTGCTTATGGGTTGCCACATCAGCCATCTTCTCGGCCACCTTTTGCGCCGCGCGTCCGGACACCCCGGTATCTACCTCGTCAAAGACCAGAGTGGTCACATCGTCGTTTTCCGCAAGCACATTTTTAAGTGCCAGCATGATGCGGGCCAATTCGCCGCCCGAGGCAATTTTCTGGATGGGCTTCAGGGCCTCTCCCACGTTGGCCGACATCAGGAACTGCACCTCGTCCATGCCGGTGGGATCCATGCCCAGTTCTCCCCCCTTGGAAGAAAATTCAGCCTTAAACTGCACCTTGGGCATATCCAGTTGTGCCAGCTCGCTCTGAATCCGTGTTTCCAGTGCTTGGGCCGCCTTGTGGCGGGCATTAGACAGATGTTTTGCCTTGTCCCCTGCCAGCTTGAGCGCCTGTCCATATTGCTTTTCCAGATGTAAAATGGTATCGTCGGCATCCTCAATATTATTGAGCTCACTCTTGCAGCGTGCTAAATATTCCAGCATCTCTTCTACGGAGGAGCCGTACTTCTTCTTCAGCCGATAGAGTGCGTCCAGGCGGTTCTCCAGCTCGTCCAGCTCTCCGGGCTCAAAGTCAAAACCGCTGCGCAAATCACGGAGGAGCTCTGCCACATCATCGGCGGCACAGCGTACCTCAGTCAGTTTTTCCAGCAGTTCAGAGACCTGGTTGCTCATACGGGCAGCCGGGGTCAGGGAATGCTCCGCCGTGGAGAGCAGCGAAACCGCCCCCTCCATATCCTCGTCTCCAGAAAGTGCGCCATGAGCCTCCTCTACCGCCCCCATAAGCTTTCCGGCATTACGCAGCAGGTTGCGGCGCTCGGTGAGGGACTCCTCCTCCCCCGGCTTTAACTCAGCCCGTTCTAACTCATTAATTTGAAAATTCAGGCTGTCTATCCTTCGGGATTTTTCCGCCTCATCCATGCGCAGTGCGGTAATTTGATGGCGAATGTCAGAGAGCGCCTCGTAAGCGGTTCGGTAGTCCTCCAGCAGGGGTGTGACATCCCCAAAGCGATCCAGGTAAGAGAGATGGCATCGTTCGTCTAAAAGCTGCTGTCCGTCGTGCTGTCCGTGA
The DNA here is from genome assembly GCA_964504285.1 of uncultured Pseudoflavonifractor sp. Taxonomy (GTDB): domain Bacteria; phylum Bacillota; class Clostridia; order Oscillospirales; family Oscillospiraceae; genus Pseudoflavonifractor. Next base: position 49,078 of record CAZDDZ010000008.1, on the reverse strand, counting down.
ATATTTACCAAAAGCCCGCCCAGGGCCTTAAGCTGCGAGACTGTAATCAGCCGCCCGCACAGACGGCAGATATTTTTGCCGTCCGGCTGAATTTCACGCTGAATTATAAGGTTACCGTCCTCGTCTGGGCCTATGCCGTTTTCTTCAAACCAGGACAGGGCTGGCAAGTGACAGAAAACTGCTTCTACCAGTGCGGACTTCGCCCCAGTACGAATAAGGTCGCGGCTGGTGCGCTCGCCAATAACAGCGCCAATCGCATCCACTACAATGGATTTACCCGCGCCTGTCTCGCCGGTGAGTGCGTTAAAACCAGCTGAAAACTGAATATCTGCCGACTCGATCACCGCGATATTCTCGATGTGCAATAGCGATAGCATAGGGATACCCCCAAAAATCACTTGAGCATATTATGAATTTCCGAGCAAAAGGCGGCCGCCGCCTCGTTGGTGCGCATAATGAGAATAGCGGTGTCGTCCCCCGCCAGACTACCGACAATATCAGGGATTTCCATGCCGTCCAACGCCGCGCCTGCCGCCCCGGCCAGACCGGGCATGGTCTTAATAACCACAATATTCTGCGCTACGTCAAAGGAGGTAACCCCCTCCTTAAAAATGGTCAGCAGCCGCCCAGCAAAATTTAGGGAGGTTTTCCGATCTGATACCACATATCGGTAAGTGCCGTACTGGGTCAGCTCTTTAATAAGATGGAGCTCCTTAATATCCCGTGAAATAGTTGCCTGAGTCGAGGTGACACCGCGAGCCTTCAACTGCTCCAGGAGCTGATCCTGAGTCTCCACATCCACCTCTGCGATGATGCGCAGTATTTCTTCCTGACGGTTCCCTTTCATCGTGCTTACCCCTTTCCAAGCTTTTGATTCATAATTTCGTAAAAGCTCCGGCTGGATAGCCGTACCAATCTTGTTTGGGATTGTGAGCGGCGAATCTCCACCATGTCGCCGCCGGAGAGCTTAATGGCCTTACCGCCGTCCACCGACAGATAAGCCGTCTTGCGGGAGAGCTTGCCCATCTTGGCCGAAACCACCCGGTCGTGACCCAGCACGATGGGCCGCGCGTGGAGCGCATGTGCGCAGATGGGAGTAACAATAATATTTTCTGCCGTAGGCTCCACGATGGGGCCGCCCGCCGACATGGAGTAGGCGGTGGAACCGGTGGGGGTACAGACAATAATGCCGTCTCCGGCAAAATCGGAAAGGAGCATTTTATCACCGTAGACCGATAGGTCGATAATACGGGCTACCGCGCCTTTGGTAATGACCGCATCATTGAGCGCCAAATCCTCAAACACAGTTTTGCCCTCATGGACAAGCTTTACATCCAGCATCATGCGGGACTCAAGGGTATACTTCTTTTCCCCTAGCTTGGCGAGAAGTTGCAATTCGCCCTGCTCCAGCTCGGCCATAAAACCTACGCTGCCTAAGTTGACCCCCAGAATTGGTACGCCGCAGGCATTTGCGTCCTTTGCTGCGTGGAGAATCGTGCCGTCTCCGCCAAAACAGATGAGCATATCTGCCGTTTTAAGCTCCTGCTGCATATCCATAAAATTGACATGCCGCGGCAACTCCATACGGCTGCTCTTCTCCAGGGCAAAGGGCAGACACATGGCAGTGGTGATTCCCGCCGCCTTTAAAATTCGGTCGGCAGCCTGGGCCGCACGCAGCCCCTTATCTCGGTATGGATTTGGGCTTAAAACCACCCTCATGACTCCGCCCCCTCCAACTGTTGGTGTGAAGCGTCCACCAGTGCCCGCAGGTCTCCCACATAGGGAGTACCCGCGCCGGCGGACAGGTAGCCTAAGTACTCAATATTTCCCTCGGGGCCCCGGATGGGAGAGAAGGTTACCCCTTCAACCGAAAAATCCGCATCGTTCGCATTGCGCAAAAACTGCTCCAATACCTCTAGGTGAACGGCACTGTCGCGAACAACGCCCTTCTTCCCTACCTTTTCCCGTCCTGCCTCGAACTGCGGCTTGACCAGTGCGGCCACATGGCCGGAGGATTTCATAAGGCCTCGCAGGGCAGGCAAAATGAGCTTTAGAGAGATAAAGGACACATCGATACTGGCAAAATCCAGCTCGTCTGGAATTTGCTCGTGAGTCAGGTAGCGGGCGTTGGTACGCTCCATGCAAACCACCCGCGGATCACTCCGCAGGCTCCATGCAAGCTGACCGTATCCTACATCCACAGCGTAAACCTTGCTTGCACCGTTTTGAAGCATACAATCGGTAAAACCGCCGGTGGACGCACCAATATCGGCACAGACTGTTTCTTTTAAATCAATAGGAAAGGTCCGCATGGCCTTTTCCAGCTTAAGCCCACCTCGACTTACATAGGCCAGAGTCTTGCCCCGCACTTCAATTTCGGCAGTTTCTTCGGTAGGCGCGCCCGCCTTATCGACCTTTTGCCCCGCCACATAAACCGCGCCCGCCATAATAACAGCCTGAGCCCGCTGGCGGCTCTCTATCAGGCCACGCTCACACAGGAGGACATCTAATCTCTTTTTAGCCATGGGAGCAGACCTCCAGTGCCTTTTCACTCAAACTTTTTTCATCTAGTCCATAAAGCCGGTAAAGCTCGTTTACCGAACCATGGGTTACAAATCGATCCCCGAAATTGCACAGCGCAGCGCACTTGAGACTAGTCCCCGCCTGAAGCAGCGCCGAGCATACCCTCTGACCTACGCACCCGGAAGAAACCACATCCTCACAGACCATCAGCCGCCCTGTCCTTTGCACTGACTCGATCAGGGGCGGAAGGTCAATCGGTGTAATGGTATTCAACTTTACAACCTCTGCGCTTACACCATTTTGCTCCAACAGGTCGGCGCAGAGCAAGAGCTGATTGACTAACATCCCGTACCCGACCAGGGTAATATCACTCCCCTGCCGCAGCAGTACCGAGCCGGCTGTACCGGAATTCTCCCGATAAACACCCTCGCCCCCCCTGGGATAGCGAATAGCCACCGGCCCCTTCATCTGGTTTACGGCCCGGTCGAGCATGGCCGTAAGCTCCGCATAATTAGAGGGGCAAAAGACCGTCATACCTGGGATGGTATCCAGGAAGGCGGCATCAAAAAGACCGTGGTGGGTCTCACCGTCATCTCCCACCGGCCCGGCCCGGTCAACGGCCAGCACTACATGGAGGTCTTGGATTGCCACATCGTGTACCAGCATATCGTAAGCTCTCTGGAGGAACGTGGAGTACACCGCAAAAACCGGGGTCATGCCCTGCTTGGCCATGCCGGCCGCCATAGAAACAGCATGCCCCTCTGCAATACCTACGTCAAAAAAACGGGCGGGAAACTGCTGTGAAAAGTGCTTTAACCCCGTGCCGGAGAGCATAGCAGCGGTAATTGCGCAGACCTTATCATTTTTCTCTGCCAGAGCACAAAGCGCCTGACCAAAGGTGGAGGAAAAATTGGCTCCGCTTTTTTGCACGCTCTCCCCTGTCTGCACACAAAAGCGTCCCACACCGTGAAAGTGGTCAGGATTTTGCTCGGCAGGTGTATACCCTTTCCCCTTTACAGTTCTTACATGGAGAAGAACCGGCCCCTGTATATCCTTTGCGTAACGAAGCAGGCGGGTCAATCCGCGGACATCGTGACCGTCTACCGGCCCCAGGTAGGTAAAGCCCATATCCTCAAAGAGGCTGCACGGCAAAAGGGTCTCCTTAATTGCCTTTTTAACCTTGTGGGTTACTCGATAAACAGCCTTACCGCCAGGCACCACACTCATAAACTTGCGGTAGCCCTTCTTAAAACGCAGATATTGAGGACGCAAACGTTGGCGAGCCAAATGCTCGGCGACGCCGCCTACACTCTTGGTAATAGACATGCCGTTATCGTTGAGAATAACAATCAACTTTTCCCCGCTGTTTCCCCCATCGGAAAGCCCCTCATAGGCAAGACCGCCGGTGAGGGCGCCATCACCCAGGAGGGCAATTACATGGTAATCCCCTCCTGTCAGTGTACGGGCCCTAGCCATTCCCACCGCCACAGAGACCGAATTCGACGCGTGTCCAGCGATAAACGCGTCGGCATCGCTCTCTGCGGGCTTCGGAAATCCGGCGATACCCCCAAAACTGCGCAGGGTGCCCATCGCTTGGGCTCTGCCCGTGAGTATTTTATGGGGATAGCACTGATGGCCTACGTCAAAGACCAGCCTGTCCCGCTCCAGATTAAACACACGATGGAGCGCCACGGTGATTTCCACCGCGCCCAGATTAGAGGCCAGGTGACCGCCTGTGCGGGAGACACTCTCAATCAAGGAGCTGCGCAGCCGGGTACATAAAGCCTCAGCCTCACTATCAGTTGCTGATTTGAGGTTGGGAATTTCTTCGCTTAAAATCATAAACACCTCCGGCGGGAATCACGTGAGCCCGCCTCAATGGGACAATCGTTATCGCTGGAAGAACCACACGCCCAGCATCCCCACCAAAACCCCAAGCAAACCGCCCATAATAACCTGGAGTGGGGTGTGCCCTAGCAGTTCCTTGAGTTCCTTGCCAAAAAGGGCGGGCTTCATTTCTTTCCAGTGCTCCATCATGTAGTTGAGTATTTTGGCTTGCTCCCCTGCCGCCTTGCGAACATTGGCGGCATCATACATGACCACAATAGCCACAACCGCCGAGATGGCAAAAAGCGCGGAGGAAAAGCCATATAAACTCCCCGTAGCGGCTGCACAAGCACAGACAAACGCAGAGTGAGAGCTTGGCATACCGCCGCTTGCCCAAATATAGCGCCAGTCAAGCCTATGTTTGGTTAGCAGAACTACCACTACCTTGAGTGCCTGGGCCAGCGCCCAAGCAGACCCGGCTAAAATTAAAATCAGGTTTCCAAGGTGATAATTGGGCAAATTATATTCCAGGTGCGGCATAGGCTTCATACCTCTCTCTTGCGTAGAATTCAGCTTTCTCTGTCGACCAGACTGTCCGCCAGACGGCACAGGAACTCTGTGTCAGAAAAAATTTCCCGTATGGCTGCCTTGGCATGTTCGGTCCTTTCCCGCACCAGAATACGGCAGGCGTCAATCCCCTTAAGGGTTACAAAAGTTGTCTTTTCACTCTCGGCATCAGAACCGACGGGCTTGCCCAATGTCGCGGTATCACCCACAACATCCAGAATATCATCCTGAATTTGAAATGCCAAACCCAAATTCTGGGCGTAGCTGCGCACTGCGTCCCGCTGGAGCTTGCTACCGCCCGCCGCAATACAACCAATTTCTGCGGCAGCAGAAATCAGCGCTCCGGTTTTAAGCTGCTGCAGCTCCTCCACCTGGGCCAGCGTTAGGGCATGTCCCTCTCCCGCTATATCCAGCATCTGGCCGCCCACCATACCGGGTGCTCCGGCGGCGGTACTTAGACAGGCGGAGATGGCAAGCGCCTGCTCCGGAGACAGACCCGTGCCGTGATTTGCTATGGTTTCAAAGGCAGCGGTCAGCAGCGCGTCCCCCGCCAGAACAGCAGTGGCCTCACCGTACACCTTGTGGTTGGTGGGGCGTCCGCGGCGCAAGTCATCGTTGTCCATACAGGGCAGATCGTCGTGAATAAGGGAATAGGTGTGCACCATTTCAACCGCGCAGGCAAAGGGCAGTGCCGTTTCCGCCTTGCCGCCGCACATACGGCAGACTGCCAGCGCCAATATAGGCCGCAGTCGCTTTCCGCCGGATAAAAGGCTGTATTCCATGGCGTCATATAAATCGGAGTAGGGGGTACGCCGGGAAAAGCAGTCCTTTAAGTAGTCTTCGATGAGCGTCAAATCAGCGGTTATTTGCTGCTGGTAGTCCATTGGCTCACTCCTCGCTGTCAAATGGAATTTCTGCGGGTGCGCCGTTGGTGCTGACCGTCAGCTTGACTACCTGCTGCTCGGCCTTATCCAGCAACGCAGAGCATTTCTTCATCAGGGCTGTGCCCTCCTCAAAGAGGGTCAGGGACTCCTCCAGCGGGGCGTCACCCTGCTCCAGCCTGCCTACAATTTCCTCTAACCGGGTCATCGCCTGTTCAAAGGTCAGTTTTTTTTCTGCCATATTGGTTTGTGCTCCTTTCGGGACGGACACGACAGGTCGTGTCCCTACGGTTCTGCCAAAACATTGATTGTACCATCGGCAACGCGAAGAGTTAGCCTCTCCCCCGGCTGCACATCCTGTATTGAGCGAATGATACCGCCCTCTCTCTTTTGGGCGATTGCATAGCCCCGGCCCAACACTTTGAGTGGACTCATGGCATCCAGGGCGGCGGCCAGTCGGGCAAAGCGCTGCCGTTCCTGTCCCAGCGCGGAGGCAAGGCCGTGGGCCAGCCGATCACGCTGATAGTCCAGCAGTACCCGCCGATCCTGAATATAGTTGAGCGGATTTTGCAGGGTGCGGCTCTTTGCCAGATACTCCAGCCGCTGCTGCTGGCGGGAGAGCTGACGCGAGAGAGCTTGTGCCATACGGTCGGAGATCCGCCACAAACGCTCATATACATCATTTTGGTCAGGCACCGCCAGCTCGGCGGCGTTAGATGGAGTAGCCGCCCGCAGGTCGGCCACAAAATCGGCAATAGTTACATCGGGCTCGTGCCCCACGGCGGAAATAACGGGAATTTCCGAGTCATAAATGGCCTTAGCCACCACTTCCTCATTAAAAGCCCACAAATCCTCCATAGAGCCGCCGCCACGTCCTGTAATAATCAGGTCAGCGCATTGATGGCGGTTGACCCAGCCAATTGCGGCGGCTATCTCGTTGGGTGCCTCCGCTCCCTGCACTCGCACAGGAACCACCGCCACCTTGGACATGGGCCAGCGTGCCCCCAAAATACGCAGCATATCCCGCACGGCAGCACCTGCCTGGGAGGTGATCAGGGCAATTTGAACAGGAAATCTAGGGATGGGCTTTTTATGCCTCTGGTCAAAGAGTCCCTGCGCCTGAAGCTTTTCCTTCAGCTGCTCAAAGGCCATGTGCAGATCGCCTACGCCATCGGGGGTCATTCCGCCGCAGTAGAGCTGATACTGTCCGTCCCGCGGAAAGACAGTGACCCTGCCGAAGGCAATGATTTTCATGCCGTTTTCCGGCCGAAAGCGCAGATTTGTTGCCTCCCGCCGAAACATGACGCACCGAAGCGCACCCTCGGCATCCTTGAGAGAAAAGTAATGGTGTCCGGAAGGATATATCTTATAGTTTGAGAGTTCTCCCCTGACGGCGACCTCAGAAAGCACACCATCACTGTCCATGAGAGTTTTAATATACCCGTTAAGCTGGGAGACGCTTAATACCGCTTCCTCTCGTCTCATCCGCCCGCCCCCCCGCAATCCAGCCCTCGCCATGCCAAAATCGCCACGCCAAGCGCGTTATCGGTAGAATAGCGCGGCTCTGCAAAGAGTGCACCGGTCATCACCTCACGCAGACGGGAATTAGATGCTACCCCGCCGGAGCAAAGCACCGGAAGTCCCAAATATTGCTCTAACGCCGCAACAGTGGTTCTGCGCACAATGTCGGCAATTGTATTAAGCACAAATCTTGCAATGGTAGCCGAAGGCAGCCCTTGCTCCGCCAGGGCTTTGACCTTGTTTTCAACACCCGAGAGTGAAAACATAAGGTCATTAAGCTTTACTCGAAAGAAATCGGTGCTGTCAGATTGGCCGGATAGCTCGTCCAGCGGTTTTCCCGCCGGGAAGGGCAGACCCAGCAGCACGCCGGTGCGGTCAATAAGCTGACCGGCCGAAATATCGCTGGTGCCGCCAATACATTCTGCCTTAACGTTTACGCCGTCCGGCTCCACATAGAGTAGCTCCGTAGTGCCGCCCGAGAGATGCCACGCCAAAAACGGCTTATCCAGTAAATCTATTTTTCCAGCCGACCATGCGGCAGCGGCCAGGTGCCCCTGCTGGTGAGAAACTGGAACAAATGGGACACTCAGGGTGTCAGACAAAATACGTCCCTGCCCTTCACCTGCCAAAAAACAAGGCATATAGGAGCCCTCCACCGCCCGGGGACGGGTGCTGGAGGCTACGGCCTTAATTCCTGTTAAAAGTTCCTGCTCCCTCAGCCGGTCAAACAATGGGGGCAGATGTTTGATGTGCTGAAACAGAGCGTCGGACTGGCGCAGTCCCAGGGAGCCAACAGGTACATCCAAGAGCCGTCCCACGTTTACCCCCTCCGTGCCGTTAAAGAGGGCCACCGAGGTGGTGTAGTTGCTGGTGTCTAGTCCCAGGCAGACCGGCCCTTTCATTCCTGAGTAGCCTCCGGCTCAACCTCAAAAATAGGTTCGGTCGTAGGAGTGCCGCGCTCCGGGATACTCTCCTTACGCACAAAGGAGCCTAGAATCCCATTGACAAAGGAGACTACCTCGGCATCCTCGTAGTGCTTGCATAGCTCCACTGCCTCGTTGATGGCAGCGGCATTGGGCACATCCTGCATATACAGGATTTCGTACATAGCCACCCGCATAATGGCAACGGCCACCCGGGGAATGCGGGAGAAGTTCCAGCCGATTGCATAGCGGGAGATATACTCATCCAGCTCGGCGCAATGGGCATAAACTCCACGCACCAGTGAGGCTATGTACTCCCTCTGCTTTTCATTCGGAAATTCCGCGTACAGCGGCTCCTCCTCACCAATCATGGTGAAGATGGTGCGGGTCATGGCATATTCCAGCAGTTCGTCTGCGGTCTGACTGGAAAAGCTTAATTCAAAGGAGAGGTGCATTGCAAGCTCTCGGGCCGTACTTCTGGTCATATTTTATCCTCCATATGCACTGGGAAAAATGTATACTCATTATTATATACAATCATGGGCAAAAGATAAACCCCCAGTTTTACCTTTCCGACACAAAAAAACATTGAGCGCGCATTACTGGCACTCAATGTTTTAAAGGTGACAAAATAACGGCATCAGGGGCGCTTGGCATCCTTTTCAAAGGTAACGCCGGTAACGTTGACATTCACGCTGGCCGCAGTAAGACCGCTCATGCTGTCAATACTGGCCTGAATGGTGTCCTGCACCTGCTTGGCAACATCGAGAATAGTATAGCCATACTTCACAAGAATAGAAATCTCTACATTCAGGCTGCCATCCTCGTTGGTGGTGATGCGGATGCCCTTAGCAAGATTTTTTTTACCGCCCAGCATCTCCACAATGTCATTGCCGAGGTTCGCAGACAGACTGCCAACTCCCTCTACCTCAAGGGCAGCGGCGGCGGCCATCACAGCCAGCACGTCCCCGGATATATGGATGTTCCCCATCTCGTCGGGACGGGAAATGTAGTCCTTATTATCGCTCATAAAGGGTCACGCTCCTTCGTTCGTATTACTTTTGTAATTGTCTCACAGCCGTAGCAATGTGGCACAATTTGACCATCGTTTTCGGTTCTGTCCCAAAGCGGACGGTGAAAACGGGCAATCCATTGCACAATATTTATGTGCACAGATATTGTACCACAACCCTTTAAAAATAACAATTCATTTTTAAAGCGGAGAATGGGATTTTCCCATTCTCCGCTTTTTTATTTATTGCTTGGCCTCGATAATTTTAATTTGGCTGGCTGTAAAGCCGGTCTGCTCGGTAACAATTTCCGAAATTTTGGCCACATCTGCATCAGTAAGACCGCCCTCTCCGTTTGCCGCCACAACTACCGAGGCGCTCTTGTCTCCGATAAAGGCGACGCAGTCAGCGTAGCCCTTGGCAGTGACCAGATTTTCAATTTGTGCTTCGTCCACAGTGAGACTTGCCATGGTCTGAATAGAAGTGTTGGCCTCATCCTTCATGGTTTGGTCGGCATCCTCGGCCCCGGCGGCCTGCTGAAGAAGAGAAAGAGCATTATCCCGGGACTGCTGACGGTTGAGACGGGCAGCGTCAAAGTAGCCGGTGGTGGTTTTACTATCGCTGCCATCAGGGGTCTGTGTATCGCCCAGGGTAGTCTTATCGCCCAGAAGCGGATCATCAGTCTTACCGTCCACCAACGCCGCCTGACCTAATGTTTTACCTGTGTCTGCCGTGCCGTTGGTCTCCTTTTGATAAGACCAGTTAAGGTAAACCGCTACACACACAAAGAGTACGATGGCGGCTACCACCGCGTTTCGTTTCCAAAGCTTCATTCCCAATTCAATCCTTTCATTGTGGTTCTAATTTCCTTTACAAACCGAGATACGGGCCGCGCCTAAGCCGGTAACAGCCGCCACCGCTTCTGTAATTTTTAGCTTTACCGCCGGATTTCCCCCGCCGGGGCAGATGACCAGAGCCCCCTGATACTGTGGGTAGACCTGCTGGAGCACCACTGCCTCCTCGCTACCGGAGCCCTTAGAGACCACCACGGTGGTGGAGGAATTTTCCTTGTCGGAAAAGCTCTCATCCTTGGCTACGATTTGCCGGGCACTTCCTTTGAGGGTGAGCACTACCCTGGTCTTCCCTGCGCCATCTATTTGAGACAGGGCTTCCGATAGTTTTTCCTCCATATCTGCCAGACGAAAATCGGCAGTGGTCTCGATCGCCGTCGTGGGCGGCGCGGCAGCTTTCTCCTCCCCGCCGAAGGAGGGCAAAAGCAGAAGTATCACCCCCGCTAAAATGATAAGAAAGACATACTTGTATTTTGAAAACACGGAATACAGCTTTTTGCCCCAGCCGCCCAAGTTCATGGTCTCTTTCATTCTACGTCCTCCGTTTGATACTAACTTTCAATAAAACCGCCACATAGTTTTATTGTGCCGCTGAGCAGCACGGTACAAGGGCGCCACTATTAAAACGATATATCGTTTTTATGGAAGAGCAGCATGATAGCTCTGTCGCTCTGCCGGAATGGCTAAGTCGGCCTCAATTTGTCTTGATAGGGCATTGCGCTGACTCTCCGTAAGATTTCCGGTAACGGTAACCGCGTCCGGAATAGGGTAGGCTCCCTCCTCCCCGTTTACCGCCGTAACCGACACCTGGCAATCACCTGCCCCCAGAGCTGTCGCCTTGTCCAGAATATATGCGCCTGTCTGCTCCTCTATGATAGCTTTCATTAATCTCCCATTCTCTGTTTCTAAATTTTCACTGTACCCCGCTGCCTCTGCCCGGTACTCCGCCAAGATTCCCGCCATATCTCGGCTGTCTATTTTCATTACCGGCTGTAAAACGGCCAGCAGCAGCACCAGACCGCCGGTGAGCCGTCCCACCTTGCGAACGGCGCCCTTAGGGGATAGGCTTTCGGCCAAAGCCACAATCATGGCGGCACAGGTAATGCCTATAACCCATGCGCGAATAAGTTCTGTCATACCGTCACCACCGAAATGGCCGACACCATGGACACCAGAAGCAGCAGCGCGCAGGCCGCCGTCATGCCAAGTACAAGTCCAAAGGCACCGCCAATGCTATCAATCAGTCCGGCCACCCGGCCACCCGACACCGTCGCCGTTAACGCCGCTGCGGCCTTGTAAATAAGATAGTGAATGCCCAATTGTAAAAATGGTATCAGACACATTCCAAGCACCGCCAGCATACCAAACACTCCTACCGCATTGCGCAGAATACCAGCACCCGCCAGAACAGTTTCCGCCGCATCGGAGAGAATGCCGCCTACCACCGGAACCATGCTGGATACCGTAAATTTTGCAGCCTTGATAGTTACCGCATCGGTAGTTCCGGCAATGACCCCGCTGACCGTCAGGTAGCCCACAAAAATAAGCAAGACCGAGGTAAGTGTAAGAGTCACCGCCCACTTGAGGGTATTTCCAATGCGCTTTAGCCCCTCGTTTCCCAAGGCGGCATATGCGGTTCCTGCAGCAATGTAGGCGTACACCAGCGGCATGAGCAGTCGTCCGATAAGGGTCAAAAGCACATCGGAAAAAAGCATGGTGGCAAGCTGTCTGGCCACCGCGCCACCGGGAGAGCCGCTGGCCGCCGCCGCTGCTGTAATGGTAGGCAGCAGCGCCTTAGAGAACATCTCCATATTATCCAAGGTCTCCCGCCCCATACCGATGAGGGAATTCACATCAGCCACCGACACCGCTGTCACCGCCAGTGCCCCCGCTACCGCCACTACATCCAGCCCGGTACTGCCAAGACCACTATACATACCGTCGGCCAGCCCGCAAAGGAGCACAATAACGAGCAGTATAATGCCGCTGCGTACCGCCTTGCGTAGGATGCCAAAAACCTGAGTGCTTCCTGTCTCCAAAATATTTTGAAGCCCTTTGTCCAAGCTGATCTCCGGTGTCAGAGCCTGTCCACCTGTGTAATCCTCTGCCGCCCGTTCCAAAGCCTGAGTGTCCAGCGCCTCGGACTGTTTCGTCATGACATTCTTCACATCAGCCGCCCCTGCCGCCCCCGCCAGTAGCACCGCCAGCAAAAGAACAAGGAACCAACCTCTGCACCTGTTTCTTTTCATATGTATTTGCTCCTTACAAGAGTCCTATGACCATATCCAGAACCGCTCGCACCAGCGGGAGCGCCACCAAAAGGGCCGCCGCCGCCCCTGCCGTCTCCAGAAAGGACGCAATCCCCCCCTCCTTCGCGTCCCGGCAGACCTCTGCCGACACATGGGTTACAATTGCGATGCCCACTGTTTTTACCACCGGGGCCAGAACAGCAGGCGACAGTCCTGCGGTGTCTGCCAAGGATTCCAATAGCTCAGTTACGCTTTTCAGCGTACCTAGGGCATAGGAGAGAATGAGCACTCCGGCAATCAGCGCCAGTACCAGCCCAAGTTCCTGTACATTTTTCTTCACCACCACCGCGCAGATAGCAGCGATGATGGCAACAACCGCAATTTTTAAAATGTCTGTCATAGGCCAAATAGGTTTTTCACCAGGTCAAACAGGTTGCTGATTTCCTGCACAACCATCATTAACACCACCACCAGTCCGGCCAAAGTAGTCATGGTAGCCTGTTCATCCCGTCCCGAGCGGGATAGCACCTGATTGAGCACGGACACAAGGATGCCAATGGCTGCTATTTTAAATATTAAATCTACATTCATATTCCATCACCTTTACAGCAGCAGGATCACAAGCACTGCGCCCGAGGCCAACCCCAGCACCCCGTAGATTCGTCCCAGCCTGGTGCGCTCTTCAGCGGCAGAGGACAGGCACTGATTGAGTTGTCCCCTAGCAAGCCCCAATGCCTCTTTCTGCCCGTCTCCGTCGTAGCGACCCAGGATACCGCCTAACTCCCGCAGCACCTCTCTATCACGGTCGCTTAAATCCATGGGCACGCTCTCCAACGCTATGCGCCAGAGCTCCGAAAGGGTCTGCTCCCCCAGCTTGGGCAGAAGCGCCAAAAGCCGGGTGAAAAAAAGGTTGGCCGGTGGCTGGGCCTGCTTAGCCAGTTGGGCAATAAGTTCCGGCATTGGGGTCAGGCGAAAGGAAATTTCCCGCTCTAAACATTCCATAGCACTCAACATGGCGCGCAAAGCTTTGACCCGCCGTTCTAATTGAGCAGTGGCCGAAAGCCCCAAAAAAGCTGCGCCACCTGCCAGTAAAATGGAGCCGATCAGCTTAATCATAAACCCACCCCCAGCTTTGTTACGGTGTAAATTCGTTTGCCGTTACGCCGCTCAATGGTGATAACACGGCTAAAAATATTTTGCGCCAAAAGCTGGCGGTAAAGAGGGCGCTCACTTAAATCGCTCAGTCCCTCACCGTGGGCGGTGGCCAGCAGAACGACACCGCAATTTGCCGCCATCTCCAGCGCTGCGCAGTCTGCCGGAGCAGTAATTTCGTCAGCTGCCAGCACCTGTGGATTCATACCCCGCAAAAGCATAAGAAGCCCTACATCCTTAGGACAGCCGTCTATGACATCGGTATGCCCTCCCACGTCCAGCTGCGGCAAGCCGTCGTACATGGCGGCAAGCTCGCCCCGTTCATCAGCTATGCCCACCCGCATGGGCGCTACCCCTTCCCCCGCTGAAACCGAACGAATAATGTCTCTTAACAGCGTGGTTTTGCCCCAGCCCGGCGGTGAGAGGATGAGGGTACTGCGCAGCTTACCACCCTGGCACAGCTCGTCCAAGACTTGCCCCGCCGAACCTGGGGCCGCGCGGGCTACGCGAATGGATAAGGACGAAAGGGCGCGCAGATTGGTCACTACCCCATCCTTCACCACCCCACTGCCGCAAAGCCCAATGCGGTGTCCGCCGCGCACAGTAACAAAACCGTTTTTTACCCGGTCCAGCACGGTATGTGCTGAGGCTTGGGTGGCAATCTCCAGCACCTGATTTAAGTCGCTACTGCGCACAGGTGTTCCGCGGCAGGCGGGGACGACTTCCTCACGCTCACCATAGCAGACCGTCATAGGTTGTCCGTTTCGCAGGCGCAGCTCCTCAGCCGCCCCTTGACAAGCCTTGGAGAGACCACCCGCTCCGTGCCGCAGGTGTGGCGGCAGCAGCGCCGCCGCCTGTAAAAACTGCTCCACGCCATCACTTATTGTTGTCACGTTCTTCACGCTCCTCATTGGTAGAGATGAAATAGCCCGACGGTATCGAGCCCTACGTCCACAATCTATGAGAGCATTTCCGGTAATATGAGTCCTTGTCCAAAAAATAAGCGCAAAAAAGCCCCGCCTTTTAAGGCGAGGCTTTTTCTATGCGTTTAGTCCTGTTCCCAGTTGTGCCAGATATTCTGCACGTCGTCATTTTCCTCCATTAGGTCAATGAGCTTTTCCATGTTCTTCACATCGTCTGGATTATCCAGCTTAACATAGGTCTGAGGCACCATTTCCACCTGGGCAGAGAGGAAGGTATAGCCCTTCTCCTCCAGCTTGGCCAGCACGTCGCCGAAGGCATCGGGAGCGGTGGTAATTTCAAAGCACTCCTCTTCGGCGGACATATCCTCAGCCCCTGCGTCCAAAGCGTCCATCATAACGGTGTCCTCGTCCAAATCCTCTTTTTCAATGACGATGACACCCTTCTGGTCAAAGGACCAAGACACACAGCCAGTAGCGCCCAAGCCCTTGCCGTACTTATCCAGCAGGTGGCGCACCTCGGGTGCGGTACGGTTGCGGTTATCGGTAAGAGCCTCTACAATAACAGCCACACCGGAGGGGCCGTAGCCCTCGTAAACCACATTCTCAAAGCTATCGGCATTGCCGGAGCCCACGGCCTTGTCGATGGTACGCTTGATGTTGTCGTTAGGCATATTGGCCGCCTTTGCCTTTGCGACAACGGTAGCCAGACGGGAATTGTTGGCGGGATCACCGCTGCCGCCGGCCTTCACCGCCACAATCATTTCACGGGCAATTTTGGTGAAAATCTGGGAGCGTTTGGCGTCAGCTGCGCCCTTGGTTTTCTGTATATTGTGCCATTTGGAGTGTCCTGACATAGCTATCGTTCCTCTCTCGATAAATCACGGGTCATAGTGTAGCATAGTTTACTAATAAATTCAACCCCCTAAAGGTAGGAGAACACCTCGTGGTGGCAGGCTGAAGACAAAACTTCCATATCAGAAAAACCTTCCTTCAGCCACTGAATCAATACGGGGCAAATTACATTTTCCGTGGGAAAATGCCCGGCGTCAATCAGATTCAGCCCAAGAGCCTTGGCGTTTAAAAAGCCGTCGTACTTCACGTCGGCAGTGACAAAAGTATCGCAGCCCAGCGCCAGAGCGTCACCCATCATTCCGGAACAGGAACCGCCCCCCACCGCTACCCGGCAGACAGGTTTCCCGCCGTCTACAAAGCGCACACCTCTAGAGCCAAGCTGTTCCTTTACGAAGGCGGCAAAATCGGATATGGACATTTCCGTTGCCAAACTCCCCACTCGGCCAATGCCGTAAGGTGCACCCCGTCCATCCGTGCCGTCCTGATGAAGCTGCCTCACATCCAGCAGACCCAACTGCCGGGCCAGCGCATCATTTACGCCACCCGCCACCGCATCCAAATTAGTATGCGCACAGATGGCGGAAATTTGGTTTTCGATAAGGGCCAGCAGCTTTCGGCCTGTGGGGTCACCATCGTTAAGTGCCTTTACGGGATGAAAAATAACCGGGTGGTGCGAGACAATGAGCTCAGCGCCTATTTCGGCGGCTTCCCGCACCACGTCCTCGGTAATATCCAGGGAAACCAGTAGCCTTCTAACCTGCCGATCGCCCCGTCCCACCAGAAAGCCCGCGTTATCAAAATCTAATTGGATGGAAAAGGGGGCCTTTGTGTCCAGATATTTATATATTTCCCTTACTGTTGCCATGCGTCCCACTCCTCTTTCATCATCCGTATGCCACGGGCGACTTGCTCCAGCTCCTCACGGCGGGTAATATCCTCGGGTTTGGCAGAACGGCATATACCGTCCAAGGCATGCTCTGCTCGGCGAAGCAGCCGCTCCAGATAAAGGGCGCGCAATGGTGCGTTCATACCCCTTTGCTGCCGCCCAACCCATGTCTCTGCCGGGGTGAGCATTCTCTCCTCACCGGCGAATACAGAAAAGGTGCTGTAAAGCATTTTCCCTTCCGCAGTCAATATTTCCCGGTCAATGTAAAAGCCATGCTCGTATAGCCAGCGCCGTAAATCCTCGTGAGCGGTCATGGGCTGGAGAATAAGCCGATGCTTGCCGTCCACCGTCCAGGGGGCGGCGGAAAGTATGTCGGCAATGGTCTCCCCCCCCATGCCGGCGATGGCGATGGTGTCTACCTCCTCCGGCATGACACCATTTAATCCATCACAAAGGCGGAAGGACACCCGCTCTGCGACACCGTAATGCTCGGCAGTCTGTCTTGCCCTATTCAAGGGGCCGTCCTTTAAATCGGAAGCTACCGCGCGGTGGATAATTCCCTGCAACATCAGCCAAACCGGCAAATAGGCGTGGTCGGTACCCACGTCGATAAAAGAAGCTCCTGGAGGCACCAGGTCGGCCACTGACCGCAGCCGTGGCGATAATTCAAAAACGCGCAACCGCGCTCCCTCCTTCTTGCGCAAAAAGAGAGCGGCACGGGCCGCTCTCTTTTATAAGTGATTGTTACGTGGAAATACTCCACGCGTCCCGCTTACTTACCAGCGGGAATTAAAGCGTTAAGCTTAGAGAGCAGGTCGTCTACGTCCACGCCATGAACCATGCAAGCCTGCTCCACAGTCTCGTTCCGAGAGGAGGGGCAACCCAGGCAGTGCATACCAATGGAGAGGAATGCGGGAGCGGTCTCGGGAGCGATGTCAAGAATATCACCGATAATTGTGTCTTTGGTAATCTGAACCATAGTGGTGAAACCTCCAAAATATTTAGAATGTAGTTAGTATACCCCAACTTTTTATTTTTTTCAAGATAAAACAACAAAAAAGAGACGTCCCAAAGGACGTCTCTTTTTATCTGGCTAAGATTAGCCCTGCTCCTCGCGCATGCGAGCGAAGCACTCGCTGCAGTACACAGGACGGTCGGACTTGGGCTCAAAGGGAACCTTCGCCTCGCCACCGCAGGCTGCACAGGTAGCGGTGAAGTACTCGCGGGGGCCACGGGCGGCGTTCTTGCGAGCGTCGCGGCAGTTCTTGCAGCGCTGGGGCTCGTTCTGGAAGCCACGCTCTGCATAGAACTCCTGCTCACCAGCGGTGAACACGAAATCCTGGCCGCACTCTTTGCATGCAAGTGTTTTGTCTTCGAACATAATTTTTTCCCTCTCTTTGACTCGTTTGCCCAGGCCCGGAATAATCCGACATTGCTGGGACGGTGTAATATGCGCTCAGCTTACGCTGACATCGCCAGACTGGAAGTGCTGTGCCAATTTGCGCCTAATGCGCTGGACAGCGTTGTCCACCGATTTCGGGGACTTATTTACCTCGGTCGCAATCTCCGAATAGGATAAACCATTTAAGTACAGACCGAGAATTTTTGCTTCGAAACCGGACAATTGGCCCTTGAGCACATCCATACGCTCCTGGAGCGCCTCCCTGCCAATAATAATGGCTTCGGGGTTCTCCTGGCGTTGATTGGCTGTGCCATAAGCGTAGTGGTCGCTGTTCTCGTCAAAAGTGGGAGTTTCGAATGAAACCGAGGTATTGAGCGGTGTATGCTTATCTCTGGCCGCCGCCTTAATGGCGGAGAACACGCGGTTTTTAATGCACACCTCGGCATAAGTGCGGAATGAGGTCTCCTTGCCCGGGTCAAATACCCGAATGGCAGAGAGAAGTCCTACCATACCCTCTTGAATTAAGTCCTCACTGTCTCCGCCAGCCAAAAAATAGGGGCGGGCACAAATTCGCACGAGACGGTTATATCGCATCACGAGAGCTTCTTCTGCAATGCGATTGCCTGACGCGGCTTGCAAGCATAGGAGTTCATCTGTGAGGTCGGTAGTAAATTTGCTGTTTGTCGGCATCACTAAATCTCCTCCTATTAAAGCAGAAGAACGCTAAAAAGTCAATAGTTTATGCAAAACATTTTATTCCCGCAAGAAAATTCAGAGTAGTTTTATGACATTTACCAAAGTCTCCGCACAAAAATTGGCAGTTTCCTCCTCCCTGGCCTCCACCATAACGCGGATCAGGGCTTCTGTACCTGAAGGACGCACCAACACCCTTCCGTCGCTGCCCAAATGGGCCTCTTGCTGGCTTACTGCATCCTTCAGGGATTGGGAGGACATGATTTCAGCCTTTTTGGCTTTATCCGCCACCGGCACATTGATGAGCACCTGCGGAAACCGTTTGCAGCCGCCGGTCAGTTCACTGGCCTTTTGACCGGATCGATTGAGCAGGGACAACAGCTGGAGCGCCGTCAGCTGTCCGTCGCCGGTGGTGGCAAATTTGCGGAAAATCATATGGCCCGACTGCTCACCCCCAATTAGGTAGCCGCACGCCTCCATCTTTTCCAGTACGTTACGGTCGCCTACATCGGTGCAGAAAATATTCAGGCCGTTCTCACGGCAAAACACATGAAGACCCAGATTGGACATAACAGTGGCGACCACCATGTCACCGGGAAGTTCTCCCCGGGACTTCATGTCCCGGCCGCAGATTGCCATCACCTGATCACCGTCAATCTCGTTGCCTTTTTCATCGCAGGCCAAGCAGCGGTCAGCATCACCATCAAAGGCAATCCCCAGGTCGTACCCGCCCGCTTTTACCATCGTACACAGGCTGCTCAGGTGGGTAGATCCGCACCCGGCGTTAATGTTAATGCCATCAGGATCGGCATTCAGAATATCGGTATGGAGCTTAGGAAAGCGGTCAAAGAGACGTGCAGCAGTGGCAGAGGCCGCCCCGTTGGCGCAGTCTACCAAAATCCGCAGGCCGCTCAAATCACCCTCCACAGTGGAGACCAGATGGTCAATGTAGTCCTCCGACTCCTTTTGGTCGGCATAGGTCACCTTGCCGATATCTCCGTGTGTTTTGGCGGGAATGGAGGCTTCGGAGAGGATTATTTCCTCAATCTCCTCCTCCAGCGCATCGGAAAGCTTAAAGCCTTGTCCATTAAAAATCTTAATGCCGTTGTGCTCAAAGGGGTTGTGGGAGGCCGAAATCACAATTCCGGCGTCAGCCTTGGCATCCACCGTAATAAAGGCCACACCGGGTGTAGCAATGACTCCCAGATGGAGCACATCCGCCCCTGCGGAGCAGAGCCCGGCCATCAGTGCCCCCTCCAGCATGTCGGAGGAAATACGGGTGTCCTTACCAATGGCAAAAAGGGGCTTGCCCCCCTTCTTCTCCTTCGCCAGTACCACCGCTGCCGCCTGACCGACTTTAAAAGCGAGCGTCGCGTCCAGCCCAGCGTTTACCACACCGCGGATGCCGTCGGTGCCAAAAAGTTTGCCCATATAAAAGATGCTCCATTCTAATATTAAAATTCAATTTGCTCCTGCCCATAATACGCAAGATGCAAGTGCTCATATGCTTTTTTAGTAACACAGCGGCCTCGTGGTGTGCGAGTAAGGAAGCCCATCTGCATCAGGTACGGCTCGTACACATCCTCCAGCGTGACCGACTCCTCGTTGATGGTGGCGGCGAGGGTATCTAAGCCAACAGGGCCGCCGCCGTAGTTTTCAATGATACTGGTAAGCATTCTTCGATCCACCGCGTCCAACCCCAGAAAGTCTACCTCAAGGGCGGAAAGGGCCTCGTCAGCTACATTGGGGGTAATGACACCTCCAGCCCGAACCTGGGCGAAATCCCGCACCCGGCGGAGCATACGGTTGGCGATACGGGGAGTGCCGCGACTACGCTTGGCGATCTCTACCGCCCCCTCATCCTCAATGGGTACATTTAAAATACCGGCGCTGCGCTTGACGATGAGTGCCAGTTCCTCTGGTGTGTAAAGCTCCAGCCGCAGGGTAACGCCGAAGCGGTCACGCAGGGGGGCCGAAAGCTGACCAGCCCGGGTGGTGGCGCCAATAAGAGTAAAGCGGGGCAAATCTAAGCGGATAGAATTTGCAGAAGGACCCTTGCCAATAATGATGTCAATGGCATAGTCCTCCATGGCGGGGTACAAAATCTCCTCCACCGAGCGGTTGAGACGATGTATCTCATCCACAAAGAGAATGTCATTCTCATTCAAATTGGTTAGCAGTGCTGCTAAATCACCCGGCTTTTCAATGGCAGGGCCCGAAGTAATACGGATATTGACCCCCATCTCATTGGCAATAATGCCTGAGAGGGTGGTTTTGCCCAGCCCCGGAGGGCCGTGGAGCAGAACATGGTCTAAGGGCTCGCCCCGCATTTTAGCGGCCTCGATAAAAATAGACAGGTTTCCTTTGGCCTTCTCCTGTCCAATGTATTCGGTTAAGGTTTTGGGGCGCAAGGAATACTCCCCATCGTCCTCCCGTAAAAGTGAGGTGGCGACGAGGGGCGCCTCGGTCTCAAAGCCGTCGGTTGAAAAGTCAATACTCATAGATTCACTTCCTTTTTTGTTGCAGACCAAAGAAAACGCCTGGCGTGGCCAACTTAACGAGAATAAACGCCACCTGCGGCGTTAGAAAAACATTTTGATTAGAGCATTCCTGAGAAGTAGCGAAATGCACAGAAACGCAGGATTTTTTTGGTCAGGCAAGCCGATTTTTTGCAGCCATACTGACGTATGGCAAGGGAAATTGGCGCTGCCATGACGGAAAAAGACAAGTTTATGGGCGTTTTAATACTTTTCAGATACGCTCTAATACCCCTGTACTACTTCACCATTTTCTTGAGCGCCTGCCGCACAATGTCCTCCAGCGCCAAATTCTCCACATCAACGCCCTTAAGCGCCACGCCTACTTCGGCCTGACTGTATCCCAGCACTGCCAGCGCCGCGGCGGCTTCGCTGGCCTTATTCTGCGGAATGACGGTTACACCGGTTCCGCCGTAGCTCTCCCCTGCTGTCTGGCCAAGCTGACCCTTTGCCAACTTGTCCTTAAGCTCTAAAATAATGCGCTGAGCAATCTTCTTGCCAATACCCTGGGCCACCGTCAGGCTCTTTTCATCCCCGGTGATGATGGACATAGCCAACCCCTCCGGCGTGGTGGAGGAAAGAATTGAGATGGCTGCCTTGGGACCAACGCCAGAAACAGCAATCAGCATTTGAAAGCAGTTTAGCTCATTCTCTGTGGCGAAGCCGTAAAGCTCCATGGCATCCTCACGGACATTTAAATGAGTAAAAAGTTGCCCGCTTTCGCCCTTTTTTAAATACGAAAGTGTGTTGTTGGTGGTATGGCAGGCATAGCCCACGCCGCCGCAGTCAATGACGGCAAGATAAGGGGCAATATGGGCAACGGTGCCCTTCACATAATAAAACATAGTATCAATCCTTTATCTGTCTTTCCGCACGGCGTACCGGCCTGAACCGGGGCGGGCCGCATTGGGATCGACCAACCGTGAGGTGCTGGAGCGTGCATGGCAGAGCGCCACCGCTACCGCATCGGCGGCATCGTCTGGCTTGGGGACGGCCCTCAGGTTTAACAGCCGCTTTGTCATGTCCATCACCTGACGTTTTTCTGCCTTGCCGTACCCTGCTACCGCAAGTTTAACCTCCGAGGGAGAATACTCAAAGATAGGCACGCCCTGCCGCTCGGCAGCCAGCAAAATAACACCACGAGCCTGCGCTACGCCAATGCCGGTGGTCACGTTGTTGGAAAAAAACAGCTCCTCCACCGCCATGGCATCCGGCTTAAAGGCGGTTAGAAGCTCCTCCATGTCGTTTGAGATTTGAAGCAAGCGGGCCGGCAGCGGCTGCCCGGCGGGGGTGGTGATGGCCCCGCATTGTATCATGCCCTGTCTCCCCTGCTCGGAGCGAACAACCCCAAAACCCACAATGGCAAAACCGGGGTCGATGCCTAAAATGACCATGCTGTCCTCCACACTATAATAAAACGTGTATTTATTTTACCACGGGGCTTCTAGCTTCGCAAGAAAAAGAACAAGCTTAGCCGAAACAAAACGCTTCGGCTAAGCTTATAAAAAATATGTGGTTGCGCACTTCTGCTTTTCAAATCTACTTAGGATTAGCGAAAAGGCAATCACTTTACAGAGGAAGGTTCCGCTTGCGGAACACGATCATACCAGCAATGTAGAGCGCCGCGCCCACAAGCACCAGCACGCAGATGCCTGCATAGGCCTCCCCAGTGCCCGCCAACAGTCCGTTGGGCTGGAACAGGGTGAAGATGGTCACGTATTTTAAATCAGCCAGCTTTCCGCCCATGTTTACCAGCATTTGAATCAGGAAAAAGACCACAGGGATTCCCGCCCCCACCATGACTGCGTTCTTGTTCTCATTAAACACGCAAGAGGCTGCAAAGCAAATTCCGCTGATGGCAAACTGGAGACAGAACAGCCCTAAATTAAGCCGCAGATAAGGCATCACCTCCAGCTCGCCCGGAAACATGGTCACACAGAGCCCCACCGCCAGCGCGGTTGAAAGGACGATCATGACGAGCAGGGAGATGATTTGAGCAAATGCCTGTGTCGCAATGACTTTTTGTCTGGAATTGGGAGAGGCCAGCAGCCACGCCATAGAGCCGCGATCCACATGGCTGGAAATTAAGCGGCCAGCCAGCATGACCATAAAAACCATTGGGAAAATGAGCAGCAGAAAACCGTAAAGGTAATTGGCCAGGAAACCTGCCAGGGTGGTGGTAACCGCTCCCATACCAAAGGCAGCCATCATTTCCGGCATGGACTCTACCATAACCGTGAGCGCCGAACTCATGCTGGGGTCGTACATTATAATAATTACTCCGATGTACATGGACAGTACCACCAGAAATATAACAAAGAGCTTCCAGCTTCCCCGGAGGTCTTCCTTCAGCAGTGACAGATTCATTGGGCGTCACCTCCGTAAAAATGCATAAACACTTCTTCCAGCGTCTGATTTTCCGTATCCAGCCCCACTACCTTATGGCAGGCGGCCGCCCGGAGAAATACATCTAAATCGTTCTGCACGGTCACCCGGACGCGGGTACCCTCGCGGGCAGCGACAGCGATGGGTTCCGCCGCAAATGCTTCCGCTTCCTTCTCGTCGGCCAGCGTGACCAGATAGGTGCGGCGCTGACTGGCCTTGAGCTTCTCCACCGTCTCTACGGCCGCCAGCCGCCCACTGCGGATAATGGCTACCCGGGAGCAGGTGCGCTCTACCTCCTCAAACATGTGAGAGGACATCAGGATGGTCTTTCCCCTTTCTCGTTCCTCTAAAACCAGGTCAATAAACCGGCTCTGCATCAACGGGTCAAGGCCGCTTGTGGGTTCGTCCAGTACCAACACCTTAGGGTCGTGCATAAATGCAGCCACAATTGCCACCTTCTGCTTCATTCCCTTGGACATGCGGCGAAGCCTGCCCTTCGCGTCCAGATCAAATCGCTCCATTAGCTCCCGAGCGCGGCCCAATCCCTTCATGCCCCGGTACTCTGCTAAAAAGCGCAGAAAGCCTAGCCCCGTCATGTCCTCCATAAAGGCAATCTCCCCGGGAATATAGCCCAGAATCCTCTGTATCTCAGCGGTTTGGCTCCAGCAGTCCATGCCGCCAATTGTGCAGCAGCCCTGCCGGGGCCGGGTGAACCCCATTAGGTGGCGAATAGTAGTGGTTTTCCCCGCGCCGTTGGGGCCTAAAAAGCCAAAGACCTGTCCCTCTTCCACGGCGAAGCCCAAATCAAACACGCCCTTGCCTCTGCCGTAGTCACAGGTCAGATTTTGAATGTCGATAACGCTCACAGGTGCTCCTCCTCATACTATATTCCTTTATAAATCTACAAAAATATGTGTTTAAAGAAATTCTGTTTTATAAAAGGCTCGGCGCATTTCCTCCATAGCCTTGCTAAACTGCGCGCTGATTCCATCTAAATCGTGTATGTCGCCGGCTCTTTGCCGCCGGAGCATAAAGCCATCCGCCATCCAGAAAACCATAGACAGCAGCATTTCCACATCCACATCGTTCCGAAATTTGGAACGGTCTACCTGCCGCAGCATCAGCTGAGTGCTTTTCTTTATGACTTCCGCATATAACTGCTCAATGCAGCCCGTCAGAGGGGCACTCTCGTCATAATACGCCCCTGTAACGAAATCAAATAGATATGGATACGATTTCATAATGTCTGTCTTTGCCTGAGTAGAAGCCTGTATGATGTTAAAGAAGTCGTCTCCCTCCAGGGCCGACACGTCCCGAAGCCGCTCTCCCACAAATTGCATACTGTACTCAAACAGATACTCATATAGCCCTTTTTTATTTTCAAAGTAATGGAACAAAAGCCCCTTTGATATTTCAGCCTGGGCCGCAATGTCGTCGGTAACTGTGTGCTTGTAGCCTCCCTTGGCAAAGCATTTGAGGGCTGCGTTAATAATGCGCTCCCGCTTTTCGTCCGGCAGGGCAAAGAATTTTTTGTTCAAGACCGCTCCCTCCATTTACCGACCGGGTCGGTTTATGCTTTTTATCATATCACATTGACTAAAAGGCACAACCCCTTCCACACGGAATTTTTATCTTGCAGCGCACATTTATTTTGCTTTTATTACAGCCGCATTTTCTATCTTGACGGGCAGGAACTGAGATTTTTGTAAAGCCGCTTGACAATACAGAACGAAATCTCTATAATAAACAAGTCGCAATCGGGGTATGGCGAAGTTTGGTATCGCGCTTGGTTCGGGACCAAGAGGCCGTGGGTTCGAATCCCACTACTCCGACCAAAAAAGTCACGTATGAGTTTAAATACTCATACGTGACTTTTTTATTTTGTATAGTAAGATAAAACAAAAATTATTTTATCTGTGAAGAAAGCTGTTAAGGTCATAAAGATGATTTTAATAGGTTGGTCTTATTTGAAAATGAGCATTACCTGCTTAAGATATTAGTTTAAATTTCAATACCCAAACACAGTAATATCTGTAATTGTCTTTTCATGCGGAGGTCCACCCCCATGGTAGTGTTTGCAACTTTAATTTCAAAAACATATTTTAATTTAAACCCATTATTACGCAAAGCTTTTGTTGACTTTCTGCCCATAAGAGCGTATGCTTGATAAGTCGCCAAACAAGGCGAACTAACTTTAAAGAGGTATTACATGTTCCAAGACAAAACTATTACCTGCAAGGATTGCGGCCAGGAGTTCACTTTCACTGCCAGCGAGCAGGAGTTCTTCGCTGAGAAGGGCTTTACCAACGAGCCCCAGCGCTGCAAGCCCTGCCGCGACGCCCGCAAGGGCAATTCCCCCCGCAATGACCGCAGCGAGCGCACCATGTACGATGCCGTGTGCTCTGAGTGTGGCAAGGCCTGCAAGGTTCCCTTCGAGCCCCGCAATGACCGCCCCATCTATTGCAGCGATTGTTTCCGTAAATAAAATGTTCAAGCAGGTACGCCCTTTCGGGGGCGTACTTTTTATATGCCGGAAAATATTGCATTTGCAATTTGGTTACAAAATGGTTACAATTTTACTTATCCTTGCAAGGGAACTATATTTAGGAGGTCATACCTATGTTTTCTTTTCGTTCTTTTAACTGCAACACCCTTTGGCAGATGCTTTGCACCGGCCTCGGCTGGGGCTGCTAATATGAAAAAGCGCAGAACACTTCTGGTTGCGGCTTGTCTCGTTGGTTCTGTATTTGTTTCCTCCGCCGGCGCCGCATCTCTGTCTCATACCGTGGCTCCCGGAGACACTATGTGGAAGCTGGCTGTGAAATATCAGGTAGGGACCAGTGAAATTATTCAGGCAAACAAACAAGTCAGCAATCCCGACCTGATTTACCCGGGCCAAGTGCTGACAATTCCTCAAATCGACAGCAACGTCTCCGGTTTTGAAGCAGAGGTCATACGTCTGGTCAATGACATTCGCCGCGAAAACGGATTGCAGCCGCTTACGGCCAACTGGGAGCTCTCCCGTGTGGCTCGCTACAAGTCACAGGACATGCTGGATAACCGCTACTTTGCCCACAATAGCCCCATCTATGGCTCTCCGGGGCAAATGGTCAAGGCCTTTGGCCTCTCCTATCGTGCGGTGGGTGAAAACATTGCAAAGGGCTACTCCACCCCGCAGGCAGTTGTCACCGGCTGGATGAATTCCAGCGGACACCGGGCCAACATTCTTAACGCCTCATATAAACAGATCGGGGTCGGCTATGTATCCAGCGGAAACTACTGGACACAAATGTTTGTCGGCTAATTCCCGTATTTTCTAAGTCGCCCCTTCACCGGGGCGGCTTTTATTTTACGGCACGCTGTCCAAGGTCATACTTACCTATCCGTTAAAATTTTCGCCGTTTGCATGTTTCCATTATGGCACGGCATACTATCTAGTGGTGATGAAATATGAGATGGAAAAAGTATCTTCCGTATATCGCATCCATTCTTATTGCACTTGCTATTGGTGCCATCGGCGCCCTTGTTACGTCACAGGGCATGCCGGTCTATCAGCAGCTTGTGAAGCCTCCGCTTACACCTCCGCCCATAGTGTTTCCTGTGGTCTGGACTATTTTGTACGTCCTAATGGGTATTAGCGCCGCCATGATATGGAAGTCAAGCAGTGACTTCCGCGGCCCGGCACTCACAGTCTACACCGCACAACTCCTTTTTAACGGACTGTGGAGCATATTGTTTTTCGGCCTGCATACCTACTTTTTTTCCTTTCTATGGCTGGTTATCCTCTGGCTTCTGGTTGCTGCCACAGCGGTGCTTTTCCACCGCATAAAGCCGATTTCCGGTTATTTACAGATTCCTTACCTGCTGTGGATTACCTTCGCCGGATACCTCAATTTGGGTATTTGGCAATTAAATCGCTGACACAAAACCGCCCCTAACCAGGGCGGTTTTGTGTTATAAAACAAGCTTTCCTTAACTACTACATAAAATTATTATTTTTGCTCACTCATAAGCTTGAAAAACATCCTCCCTTTCCTTTACTTTTTCTTATTGACATTCACACTTTTTCATGTATAATAAACACATGAACAATAACTCATATGTTTGTAAAGGAGAGATTGCATTGACGGAATACAATCATAGCGTTGAGCGCTGCGAATACATCCACGCGCACGATGAGATTGTGAGTCGGGTCAACGAGACCATGCCTGACGAAGAGGTACTTTATGACTTAGCGGAGCTGTTTAAAATTTTTGGTGACTCCACACGCATTAAAATACTGTATGTCCTCTTTGAATCTGAGATGTGTGTATGCGACATTGCCCAGCTGCTGAATATGACCCAATCAGCCATTTCCCATCAGCTGCGGGCACTAAAACAGAGCAAGCTGGTAAAATACCGCCGGGAGGGAAAAACTGTGTTTTATTCTCTGGCCGACGGCCATGTGCGTACCATTATTAATCAGGGCATGGAGCATGTCGCTGAATAAAAGCAAAGACTTGCTTGGAGGAATCATTTTATGAAAAAGAAATTTAAACTGATTAACTTAGACTGTGCCAACTGCGCCGCCAAGATGGAAGCGGCAATTCAAAAAATCGACGGCGTAACCGATGCCTCTATCAGCTTCATGACTCAGCGCCTTACCATCGAAGCCGATGATACCCGTTTTGATGCCATTATGACCGAAGCAGCCTCCGCCTGCAAGAAAATCGAGCCCGACTGTACCATTGAGCGGTAAGCACTAACTATAAGTCCTCGACGGCCACTCCATCAGGAACATGGTCGACAATTCAAACAAACCTTGAGTTTAAGAGGTGTCCACTATGTCAAAAAAGCAAAAAACTATGCTCTGGAGAATTCTTGTAGCTACTGCCCTGCTCATTCTATCGGTACTCCTCCCTGTGGAGGGGGGGCTTCGGCTGATCGTATTTTTTTTCCCTTACGGGGTCATCGGCTGGGACGTACTCTGGTGTGCAGCACGCAACATTGCCCAAGGGCAGATTTTTGACGAGAATTTTCTCATGTCGCTAGCCACCATCGGCGCATTCTTTACCGGGGAATATCCCGAGGCCGTCTTTGTTATGCTGTTTTATCAGGTGGGTGAGCTGTTCCAGAGCTACGCGGTCGACCGTTCCCGCAAGTCCATTGCGGAGCTAATGGATATTCGCCCCGATTATGCCAACCTAGAACGGAACGGGCAGCTGGAGCAGGTAGACCCCGATGATGTGTCTGTGGGCGACGTAATTGTGGTAAAGCCCGGCGAGCGCATCCCTCTGGACGGAGTGGTGCTGGAGGGCAATTCCAGCCTTAATACCTCCGCACTTACCGGAGAATCTCTTCCCCGGGATGCCATGCCGGGCAGTGATGTGATTTCCGGCTGTGTCAATATGAGCGGTGTGCTGCGCATTGAGGTCAGCAAGCTCTTTGAGGAATCCACCGTCTCGAAAATCCTTGATTTAGTTGAAAACTCCAGCAGCAAGAAGGCTAAGGCCGAACACTTTATTACCAAATTTGCCCGGATATACACCCCCATCGTGGTTATTACCGCCGCTCTGCTAGCCATTTTCCTTCCCTTCTTTACCAATATCGGCTGGACTGAAAGCATACACCGGGCACTGATTTTCCTGGTTATTTCATGCCCCTGTGCCTTGGTTATTTCGGTACCTCTTTCCTTCTTTGGCGGCATTGGCGGTGCATCCCGCCAGGGTATTCTGATTAAAGGCGGTAATTATTTAGAGGTCTTGGCCAACACCGAAACAGTGGTTTTTGATAAAACAGGCACCCTTACCGAGGGCGTATTTGAGGTAACCGCACTTCATCCTGAGAGTATGAAGGAAGCTCGGCTTTTAGAGCTGGCTGCTCTGGCAGAGTGCTATTCCGACCATCCCATTTCCCGCTCTCTAAAAACCGCCTACGGCTCCCGGCCCGATGCCAGCCGTGTCTCCGACGTGGAGGAGCTTCCGGGGCGAGGCGTGCGAGCCAGGGTAGATGGCAAAATAGTTTGTGCCGGTAACGATAAGCTTATGGCTGAAATTGGTGCGGCGTGGCACCCGTGTGAGACGGCGGGCACCATTGTTCACTTGGCGGTAGACAGCTCTTACGCCGGTCACATTGTCATTTCCGATCGAATAAAGCCGGATGCTGCCCAAGCCATTGCCGCGCTGAGGACCGTGGGTGTTGGTAAAACTGTGATGCTTACCGGTGATGCCAGGTCGGTGGGAGATAGCGTTGCCCAAGCGTTAGGGCTGGATCAGGCGTACACACAGCTTCTTCCTGCTGACAAGGTTGCCCGCGTGGAAGAACTTCTGGAGAAGAAGACCGGCAGAGGCACCCTGGCCTTTGTGGGCGACGGCATTAATGACGCACCCGTCCTCTCCCGGGCCGACATTGGCATTGCCATGGGCGGTTTGGGTTCTGATGCCGCTATTGAGGCCGCCGATGTAGTGCTCATGGATGACAGGCCCTCAAAAATCGCGGTAGCAATCGGTGTCGCCCGCAAAACGCTCCGCATTGTACGGCAGAACATCATCTTCGCTCTGGCTGTTAAGGCTCTGGTCCTCCTGCTGGGCGCTTTTGGCTTTGCGACCATGTGGTGGGCGATTTTCGCCGATGTCGGTGTCTCTGTTCTGGCCATTCTTAATGCCACTCGCGCTTTAAAGGCACCTAAGACGGTATAATCACGCTATATTGGGGAAATACCAACTGACGTAGTTGCTGGGCTAATTGAAGTCTCATTACGAATTTTTTACAAAATTTACATTGGTAAAAAGCACGCTCCTTTGGTGACACTAACTCCAAAGGGGCGTGTTTTTATGAAATTTAACCTTCACAGTTTTAAAGTAAAAATCCTTTCTGCCAGCTTTCTCTCTGCCGCCTTTTTAGTGACGGTCGGCTTCGCCGTGCAGGGGCATGTCCGTGCCAACGCCTACCAAAACACCCTAAACAACACCTATCAGCACGCCTTTTCCGAACTGACCACCGCCATGTATGAGGTTGACACCGCCCTGCAAAAACTCTCCTATGCTACTTCGACCACCCTGGTTTCCACTCTCTGCACCGAGCTGTTCGGGCGAACCATGGCCGCTCAGATGGCATTGGGAGAGCTGCCCTACGGCAATGTGGAGCTGGAGCAAACCGCTGCCTTTGTTGCCAAGGCAGGCGACTACGCTGAGGCGCTCTCCAAAAGCGCAGCGGCAAAGGGATCCTGCTCAGCGGAGGAACGGCAGAACCTCCGCGCGCTGGCCACAGCATCAGCTTCTCTTTCACAAATGCTTCAAGACCTGCAATCGGATATCCACCGCGGCACCATCACCTTAGAAGATTTGCGTCAAGCCGAGGAGCGTCTCTCTGCGTCTACCGAAGACGGCAAGCATATTTTAGCCGGCTCTGCCTATCAAAATATGGAGTCCCAGTTCCCAGAGGTCCCTTCCCTGGTCTACGACGGCCCCTTCTCCCAGCACCTGTCCAACCGCTCGCCAAAACAGCTCGAGGGCAAGGAACTTTACAGCCAGGGCCAAGCCCTCACCGCCGCCGCCGCTTTCCTGGACGTAAAGCCCGAGATTCTCTCCCTGACTGCCTCGGTGGAAGGCTCCCTCCCTGCCTGGGGCTTCTCCGCTGTCATTGACGGCGGCGAGGTTTATCTCGAGGTCAGCCGTAAGGGCGGCCTAGTGGTGCAGATGATAAGCTCCCGCCCCACCGGTGAGGCTAAGGTTGACCCCAAAGTAGCAGTAGAGTCTGCCATGGCCTTTCTCAAAGTACGCGGTTATGACGGTTTGCAGCCCAGCTATTATATTAATCAGGGTAATGTGCTTACGATTAACCTTGCCTCTGTACAAGAAGGCGTACTCTGCTACCCCGATTTAATAAAGGTTTCGGTAGCGCTAGATACGGGTCGTGTAGCGGGCTTTGAAGCCAAGGGTTATCTTATGAACCATACAGCCCGTACCCTTCCGCAGCCTGCGGTTACCGCCGATGAAGCCAGAGCTGTGATCAGCCCTGATTTAGAAATTTTGTCCACTGCACTGACACTGATTCCCACCGACGGTGAGTACGAGGTTCTTTGCCATGAATTTAAATGCCAGACCCTGGATGGCAAGCACTATTTGGTCTATGTCAATGCACAAAGCGGTGATGAGGAGCGCATTCTTATCCTTTTGGAGGACGAAACCGGAACCTTGGTCATTTGAGCCTTTTACCCTGTCCCTCCTCCGTTGCATGTTGGTACAAAATTCTGTAAGGATGTGCGGAAGTTTTTTTCGCACATCCTTACCGTCATTTTGCATAACTTTTCGACTGTTTTTTCTTTTTTATTTGGCTGCTAAATGTCCCTTTCTAGATTGACAACTAATTAACAAAGGAGCATAATAATCCATGGTTACTTGTTAATTATTTAACCAGTCATTGAAATTATAAAACGCAGGAGGAACTTGTTATGAGCAGATTTACCCTTCCCAGAGATGTATATTATGGCGCAGGTGCCCTGGAGACTTTGAAAACCCTCAAGGGCAAGCGTGCTATTTTTGTGCTGGGCGGCGGCTCTATGAAAAAGTTTGGCTTTGTGGATAAGGCCTTGGCCTACCTCAAGGAAGCCGGCATTGAGACCCGTCTGTTTGAGAACGTAGAGCCCGACCCCTCTGTGGAGACTGTTATGGCCGGTGCTGCCGCCATGCGTGAGTTCCAGCCTGACTGGATTATCTCTATGGGCGGCGGCTCTCCCATCGACGCGGCAAAGGCCATGTGGGCTTTCTATGAGTATCCTGACGCCACATTTGAGCAGCTGTGTATCCCCTTCAACTTCCCTGAACTGCGCCAGAAGGCTAAGTTCTGTGCCATCCCCTCTACCTCCGGCACCGCCACCGAAGTAACCGCCTTCTCTGTTATTACCGACTACCAGAAGGGCATCAAGTATCCTCTGGCTGACTTTAATATTACCCCTGATGTGGCCATTGTCGACCCTGCCTTGGCCGAAACTATGCCCAAGAGCCTAACTGCCTACACCGGCATGGACGCCCTGACCCACGCGGTTGAGGCATATGTCTCAACTCTACATACTGTGTTCACCGATCCCCTTGCCATAAAGGCCATTGAAATTGTAAATACCGACCTGATTAAGAGTTTCCAGGGTGACCCTGCCTCCCGCGAGGTAATGCACTACGGTCAGTGCCTGGCCGGCATGGCCTTCTCCAACGCCCTGCTGGGTATCGTTCACTCCATGGCGCACAAGACCGGCGCAGCTTTCTCTACCGGACATATTACTCACGGCCTGGCTAACGCCATGTATCTGCCCTACGTAATTGCATATAACGCTAAGGCCACCGGCACTGCCGAACGTTATGCCGACATTGCCCGTGCCATGGGTATTACCGGTACCACTGACGAATGCGTACAGGGCCTGCGCAAGAAAATTTTTGACATGAACGTCTCCATGGGCATTCCCAACACCCTCAAGGACTTCGGCATTGTGGAGGCTGAGTTTAAGGAAAAGCTGAATGCTATTTCTGAGAACGCCGTGGGCGATGCCTGCACCGGCTCCAACCCCCGCCCCATCGATCCCCCCACAATGGCAAAGCTCTTTACCTGCATCTACTACGGCACTGAGGTTGATTTCTAAACAAAGCGATGCTCCAAGAAGGCCAAGGACATTTATTATTAAAGTAATAAAAGATGGTAGACACTTTCGTGTCTACCATCTTTTGCTATCTCAGCAAGAAAAAGCCGCCAGTTCTGTTCAGTACAGAACTGGCGGCCTAATGTTATTGGGGCGTAAATTACTGACCGAGCTGCTTGGCGATTTCGGCGGCGAAATCTTCCTGCTTCTTCTCAATGCCCTCGCCCTTCTCAAAGCGGACGAAGCTCTTAACCTCAATGGTACCGCCAGCGGCCTTAGCCACGGAGGCAACATACTGCTCAACGCTCATGGAGCCGTCCTTAACGAACTCCTGCTGAAGCAGGCAGTTCTCCTTAAAGAACTTACCCAGCTTGCCAGCCACAATGCCTTCTTTCACGTTGGCGGGCTTGGCGGCCATCTTGGGATCGGCCTCCATCTGAGCCAGCATGATCTTCTTCTCCTCGTCTAGGATAGCCTGGTCGACCTCGCTCTTATCCAGGAAGCGGGGGTTGAGTGCGGCAATCTGCATAGCGGCATCCTTACCGGCCTCAATCACGGAGGCATTGTCCGCCAGACCGTCGGAAACAACCATGTTTACCAGCACGCCGATTTTACCGCCAGCATGAATATAGGGGACATGGGTACCCTCGGCGCAGCGGGCAAAGCGGCGCACCTGAATGTTCTCGCCAATGACCAGAACCTTCTCCTGCTGCTCTTCCTGCACGGTACGGCCGTTGCCGAAGGGCAGAGCCATCAGCGCGTCCACGTCGGCAGGGTTTTCCTTGGCGACCACAGCAGCTACACCCTTGACAAACTCTACAAACAAGTCATTCTTGGAAACAAAGTCAGTCTCGGCGTTTACTTCGACTACAACGCCCACACCGTCGATCACGGCGGCAATTGCCATACCCTCGGCGGCAATACGGCCAGCCTTCTTCTGAGCGGCAGCCAGGCCCTTCTCACGCAGGTACTCCACGGCCTTGTCGATATTGCCGTCGGACTCAACGAGCGCCTTCTTGCAGTCCATCATGCCGACGCCGGTCATCTCGCGCAGATTCTGCACGTCTTTTGCGGTAAAAGCCATATTTAAAACCTCCATAAATTTTACAAAATAAAAACAGCGTCCGCCCGCGCACGGGCGGGCGCTGTCAAAATGTCTTGCTTACTCGGCGGCCTTTGCGGCCTCCTCAACATTGTCCTGACCCTGCTTGCCTTCCTGAATGGCATTGGCCATGACGGAAGCAATCAGCTTGATGGCGCGGATGGCGTCATCGTTGCCGGGAATGACGTAGTCAATTTCGTCAGGATCGCAGTTTGTATCGACAATGGCCACGATGGGGATGTTGAGCTTGCGAGCCTCGTTGATGGCGTTGCGCTCCTTGCGGGGGTCAACGACAAACAGGGCGCCGGGGAGCTTGCGCATCTCGGTTACGCCGCCCAGGTACTTCTCCAGCTTGGCAATCTCGCCCAGGTGCTTAATAACTTCCTTCTTGGGAAGCATATCAAAGGTGCCGTCCTCCTGCATCTTCTTGAGCTGGTTGAGACGGTCCACGCGGCCGCGCATGGTCTTGAAGTTGGTGAGCATGCCGCCCAGCCAGCGGGCGTTCACATAGTACATGCCGCAACGGGCAGCTTCTTCCTTGATGGCTTCCTGAGCCTGCTTCTTGGTGCCGACGAACAGCAGGGTCTGGTTGTTCTGGGAAACCTCACGAACGAAGTTGTAGGCCTCCTCCAGCTTCTTCACGGTCTTCTGCAGGTCGATAATGTAGATACCGTTACGCTCGGTGTAGATATAGGTTGCCATTTTGGGGTTCCAGCGGCGGGTCTGGTGACCAAAGTGCACGCCTGCCTCGAGGAGCTGCTTCATAGATACGACTGCCATAAAAATTTTCCTCCTTTATAGTTGTTGCCACCACGCGCTTCATCTGAGCCGGTCAATCCCTGGGGATACAAGACCCTCATCCCTGCGTGTGAGTCATACTGCACATTCGCACAGCTAGAGTATTTTAGCACAAGAAACCAAGCATTGCAAGTACTTTTTCCATATTTAGCGTATATTATGCGTTGTGCGTCGGCTGGTGGAGGCGCTGGTCTCCACCAGAATAATGTCCTCCCCGATTCTTCGCACCGCGTCCCAGGGGAAAGTTTTATCCTCTCCCCTGCCTAAAAGCCCGAACAGCCTCAGCCGTCCCGGCACAATCAACGCCTTTATCAGGCCGCTTTCGGTGTCCACCTCCACATCGCCTAAGTAACCGTACCGACTGCCGTCGGCCACATTAATAATTTCCTTGCACCTTAAATCGGAAATCCGGCTTACCATTATAAACGCCCCCATTTTCAAATGCAGCTTTTTGATGTATAATCCTATGTGCACATCAGTTCGTCCTATGAAAGCAGGTGACACCCTTGCCCTCCCCTATCCGCAAGCAGAAGCATCGCTGGCTCTTTTTAGCCGTTCCTCTTACCGTTCTTCTGCTTCTATTTCTGCTCAATTTGAGTCTGCAAACCTTTTGGGCCCACCGCCACCCGTACTTTGCTCCCAACTATGCCAAGGTAGATTTGCTTCCAATTTTAAATAGCATCCCCCTTGACCGGGATGACTACGATACTATTTTACTTCAAACCGGTCTGGCAAAACCCGCAGTCGATCAGCTCCTGATGTTTGGTCAGGGCGGGATTGACCAAATTTTAGCCACCCAAGAGGGCTTTTTCGCCCCCCATGAATTTACCTGTACCGTTCTGCTGGCAGGACGCTTTACCTGTGAGGATAGAATCGTAAGCCGTGGCGAGGAGGTTGCCGCAACCGTCCCTCTGGCTTTGGTTGAACCTGGAGACATTATTCTCTCCTTTTCCACCCACACCTTCGGTTGGAGACACGGACATGCCAGTCTGGTGGTAGATACCGATCAAGGCCTTACCCTGGAGGCAGTGGTCATGGGCAGCGACAGCGCCCAGATGAATATGCAGCACTGGCGTACCTACTCTAATTTTATGGTTCTGCGTGTAAAGGACGCCACGGCGGAGGAGCGGCGTCAGGTCGCGCAATTTGCCCTAGAACACCTGGACGGCATCCCCTACGGACTGACCTCCGGTATTTTTGGCGAAAAAGCCGCTGACCCAGCCGGCAGTCTTACTGCCCAGTGCGCCTACCTTCCTTGGTATGCCTGGCAGGCCTTTGGCTACGACCTTGACTCCGACGGCGGCAGAATCGTCACCGTAGGTGACTTGGCGGCCAGCACCATGGTGGAGCTGGTGCAAGTCTACGGCATTAATCCGCAGAAGTTTTTGTAAAAAATACAGCCCGCCGTCTATAGACGGTGGGCTGTATTTTTTACAAGTTTTTTTTGATTTGGCTAATGGCGTTTTTCTCCAGGCGGGAGACCTGCGCTTGTGAAATTCCTACCTCGGTTGAAACCTCCATCTGTGTTTTTCCCTCAAAAAATCGGAGGTTTAAAATATGCCTTTCCCGCTCGGTAAGGCGGGAGATAGCCTCCTTCAGCGCAATTTGTTCCAGCCAACTCTCGTCGGTGTTTTTGCCGTCCCGCACCTGATCCATAACGCAGATGGTATCGCCGCTATCCGAGTAGACCGGCTCAAAGAGAGAAACAGGGTCCATAATGGCATCCAGAGCGAACACCACATCTTCCCGCCTAATTTCCAGCATCTTGGCGATTTCCTCTACCGAAGGCTCCTTCTGAAACTCCGAGATATACTTTTCCTTGGCCTGCAAAACCTTATAGGCCGTGTCTCTCATAGAGCGGGAGACGCGAACAGAAGAATTATCTCTGAGATAACGGCGTATCTCTCCAATAATCATAGGCACGCCATAGGTGGAAAATCGGACGTCCAAATCTGTATTAAAATTATCGATCGCTTTGATTAAACCAATGCATCCCACCTGAAAGAGATCGTCCACATTTTCTCCCCGGTTGGTAAACTTTTGAATTACCGACAGCACCAGTCGGAGATTGCCTGCGATGAGCTGCTCACGGGCGTCCATATCTCCGTTTTTCGTCCTTTTTAAAAGTGCAGTGGTCTCGTCGTTTTTGAGCACCTTTAGTTTAGCCGTGTTAACCCCGCAGATTTCTACCTTGCTCTGCATAAAGCTGCCCCCCACCATAAAAATACTGTGTTTACAGTATTTCCTTGGCGGAGGGCTTCATACAGATTACGGTATGGGTAAATTTTTTATCGTGGGACGATTTTCGATGGATTTCTTAATTCCTTTATAACATTCTCAGTATCTCCCGCTTAAGCCGGGAAATAATGCGCTTTTCTAATCTTGATATGTAGGATTGGGAAATACCCAGCAGGTCGGCCACTTCCTTTTGGGTGCGGTCGGGCAAACCGTCCAGACCAAAGCGCATAGTAATAATCTGCCGCTCTCTTGGACTGAGCTTTTCCATAGCATCCTGAAGAAGCTTTCGGTCAACGTCTGCTTCGATAGGGCGCATAACAGTGTCTCCCTCGGTACCTAAAATATCGGATAGGAGTAGCTCGTTACCGTCCCAGTCGGTATTCAATGGCTCATCAAAGGAAATTTCGCTTTTCTGAGAGGATGTCTTACGCAGATGCATGAGTATCTCATTTTCAATGCAGCGGGAGGCATAGGTTGCCAGCTTAATGTTCTTAGCGGGCTTGTAGGTATTGATGGCCTTAATCAGCCCAATGGTACCAATGGAAATTAAATCCTCAATATTAATGCCCGTATTTTCAAATCGGCGGGCGATGTAGACCACCAGGCGGAGGTTGCGCTCAATGAGCTGCCCCTTGACCGCCTCCTCCCCCTCGTCCAGACGGCCAATGAGGTCGGCCTCCTCATCCCGGCTGAGGGGAGGGGGAAGGGTATCGCTGCCGCCAATGTACATAATTTTGCCCGGCAGTTTGAGCCCCAGCCGTGCCAACGCGCGCTGAATACGGACATACCAGTGCAAAGCCAGTTGATTCATATTCCATTCTCCTTACCGATTTATGCGCCGATGAGAGCGCTGTATCCGCCCCCGTCAGAGAGACGGTTGGGCGAAAGTGCCACTAAAATTTGTCCATAGTCCGTTTCTCCGATTTTTGCCCCATCCAGCCGAAGGGCCAGCAGCATACCGCAGTCCACACCAACTGCCTGATACGGCAGCAGACGGTACCGCCCCCGGGTCCCCCCCAACGAAAGCCGCTCCATGGCTCCTACCGGATCGCGCAAATCGGTAAGAGTGGGCTCCTCCCCTGGTGGGAACAAGGTTATGAGCTTTTCCCCCTCCGCTATCATTACCGGGCGGTTAGTTACCGGGTCGGTAAGAGTATTGCCCGTGTCCACCAGGGCAGTAAGTGCTACCCTTTTGCCACACAGGGACAGAATGGCGGGCACCAGCTCCCTGCCCGGGCCGCTGTGCTTGGCGGTGCGGCGAAAAATGAAGGTTATGAGTACATAGCAGATGGCCGCCGAGAGTAAAATCAGGCGCAAGTCCATGGCCGAGTAAAAGATACCGTTTTTTAGGCTCAGTCCCCGACCGCCCAGCAGCTCAATTGCAAAAATACCGCCTCCGAAAGCTGCCGACACACCGAAGAACACTAAGGTCACCCGCAAGAGCCGCCTGCTGCCCCCAAAGGCACAGAGGAGCATCAGCACCGCCGAGCCCAGCTTGCACAGCGGATGGAGGAGAAAGCCCATGCCTGGAAGAAAAACCATGGCAGCGTACAGTGCGCCCACCGCCGCCCCAAGCCCTATCCGTGGACGGCGGATAATTTCCCCCGCCAGTCGCGCGGCGGCTAAAAGTAGGAGGTAATTGATGATCAGGTTGAGGAGAAACAGTAAATCTATATAAACAACAGTCATTACTCACTCCTCCTTGTGCGGCTGTCTTTCATTATAGCGGGCTGTCCCATCAAAAAAGGTCAAATCAAGGCTGTACAAAAAAAGAAAGCGACAAGTGTTTTTACTTGCCGCCTTCTTTGCACATTATTTTCTAACTAGAGCGTTTCTGAAAAGTAGCGAATGCACAGAAACGCAGGATTTTTTTGTCAGGCAAGCCGATTTTTTTGCAGCCATACCGACGTATAGCAAGTTAAATCAGCGCTGCCATGATGGAAAAGGACAAATTTATGGGCGTTCTGATGCTTTTCAGAAACGCTCTAGTTTCGCCATTGCTGCGCAAAACAGCTCCATCTCCTCGTCGGTTCCGATTGACACTCGCAGACAGTTTGAAATACGCGGCTTATTAAACCACCGCACCAAAATTCCCTCGTCTCGCAGACCGTCCAGCAGCGCCTTCGCCGGTATCTCTTTATGGGTAATAAACAGGAAGTTCGCGGCAGACTGGTAAACCGTGAAGCCCATAGCCTCTAGCTGTACCGCCGTATGGCTTCGGGTGGCGATAACCTTGTCCAGTGCCGCCTGAAAGTAGTCGTTGTCCTTCAGCGATGCCTCGGCTCCCGCCTGAGCCAGCCGATCCAGCGGGTAGGAGTTAAAGGAATTTTTTACGCAGTGAAGCGCAGCAATCAGATTGCCGTCTGCCAGGGCATACCCTACCCGCAAGCCAGCCAGAGATCGTGACTTGGAGAAGGTGCGAACCACCACAAGATTGGGGTAGGTGTCAATCAGCTCGGCAGCGGAAGCTGCGCCGAAATCCACATAGGCCTCGTCCACCAGCACAACCGCCTGGGGATTCCCCTCCAATATTTTACGAATGTCAATGATTGAAATTGCCCGCCCGGTAGGAGCGTTGGGGTTTGCGATTACTACCCCCCCATTGCCGCCCAGAAATTTTTCTACCGGTAGGGCAAAATGCTCATCCAGGGGTATCTCAGAATAATCCAGCCCGTAGAGCTTGGCAAAGACGGGGTAAAAGCTATATGTCACGTCTGGAAATACAATTGGCTGTCCAGGTGTGAAAAACGCCTGAAAGCAGAGGGCCAATACCTCATCGGAACCGTTCCCCACAAAAATCTGTTCCGGTTTTGTTTGGTGGAGCTCCGCCAGAGCCGCCCGCAGTACGGTACTCTCCGGGTCCGGATAAAGCCGCAGCGAATCACCAGCAGCATTTCGGATGGCCTCCAGCACCATGGGTGAGGGTGGATAAGGGTTTTCATTGGTGTTGAGCTTAATGAACTGCCGATTTTTGGGCTGTTCACCCGGGGTATAGGGCACCATATTCTGAATGCGCGCACTCCAAAATTTTTTCATATCCGCCCCTCCTCCCCCCGTATAATTTTTTTAATGCTGTGCTCAACTTTTGCCCGGGGTAGCATCAACTCGTGACCGCAGCCCTCACATCGCATTCGAAAGTCCATACCTACCCGCAGCACACGCCACTGCTTACTGCCGCAGGGGTGTGTCTTCTTTAGCTCCAGTACATCGCCTACCAGCACGTCCATGGGGCCCCTCCTCACAAATTGATTTCATGAGTCACATTATAAGTTCCTGCCGTCTCTCTGTCAATTCACGCCTGCAACTTGCATATAGTGGTCTATCAGAAAAATTTCGGGCCGCTGCCGAAAGGATTGGTTAAATTGACAAGCATGTTTTTACCGGAGGGACGTATCTGCTCCACCCCGGAAAACCAAATAGCCTGCGCTAGCAAGGCCGGACTGCTCAAGGCCATGGAGCAGCGGAAAATTTTAGAGGGCCGGGTAATTCTTTGCGACTCCAGCCACGATCTGCTGGTCTCTCTTGGGGCATTTACCGGCATCATCCCCCGTGCCGAGACAGCCATTGGCATTGTGGAGGGCAGCACCAGGGAAATTGCCATTCTCTCCCGAGTTGGTAAGCCGGTCTGCTTTACCGTTGACGCGGTAGAGAGCGAAAACGGGATACTCCGTCCCATCCTCTCACGCCGCAAGGCCCAGGAGATGGCCGTGTCCGAGCTGATGACTACCCTGGAACCAGGCATGGTCATCCCCGCCACAGTTACCCACCTGGAGCCCTTCGGCGCCTTTGTAGACATTGGCTGCGGGGTTCCATCCATGATTGGCATCGAAAACATTTCGGTCTCCCGTATTCCCAATCCCAGCGAACGCTTCCGGCTGGGACAGGAGATATACGCCGTGGTCGCCGGCGTATGTCCCGAGCAAAATCGGGTGCTCCTCTCTCATAAAGAACTGTTGGGCACCTGGACAGAAAACGCCGCGCGCTTTTCCGTTGGTATGACGGTGTCTGGATATGTGCGCGGCATCAAGGAATACGGCGCTTTTGTGGAGCTTGCCCCCAATCTCTCGGGGCTTGCCGAGCTGCGTGGCGATCTGCGGGAGGGAGACCGGGTATCGGTGTACATTAAGGCTATGATTCCCGAACGCATGAAAATCAAGCTGCTAGTCATTGACAAACTCCCCCGCGAGGATGTGCCGCCTTCCATCCACTATTTTATTTCCGATGGAAAAATCAACAACTGGCAGTATGCGCCGCCAACCTGCGGGAAGCCACCCATAGAGACCGTCTTTTCATAAGAACCTGTATTCATAGACTCGCGCAACCGCCGTTTTCGGCCACGGCGGCCTATGAATACAGCTTCTAACACCAAAGTAGCAAGGGCACTGCTCCCTACCGCATGTGGTTCTGCGGTAGAGAACAGTGTCCTTGTCACTCTGCGCTATTTGTCCTCGCCCTTTATTTCATCCCAATATCGTTTGGCCGCTTGCTCTGTCTTATTTTCTCCGTACCGATAGTATTTTACCCCTGCCAGCTTATCGGGTAGGTATTGCTGCTTAACATAATGACCGGGATAGCTGTGTGGGTAAAGATACCCCTGCTCCCGCTCCATTCCCGCCGAGTCCAGGTGCTTGTTTTGAAGATGTCGCGGAATCTCTCCCGTCTTTCCCGCTCGAAGGTCGGCCATAGCGGCAGCAATGCCCTCGTAGCCTGAATTGGACTTAGGTGAGGTTGCCATAAGCGCTACTGCGTCTCCCAATGGAATCACCGCTTCAGGCAGACCCAGCATGTTGGCCGCGTCAATACACCCCTTAACAATAGGAATGACCTGCGGGTAGGCAAGCCCCACATCCTCACAGGCAATGACCATCAGCCGCCGACAGGCTGAAACCAAATCGCCTGCCTCCATGAGTCTGGCCAGATAGTGGAGCGCCGCATCCGGGTCAGAGCCCCGAATAGACTTTTGCAGCGCCGAGAGAATATCGTAATGATCATCCCCCTCCCTGTCATACCGCATGGCAGAGCGCTGGGCCACCGCCTTCGCATCCTCCAGCGTGACAAGGAGTTTCCCTTTCTCCCGCTTTG
Source organism: uncultured Pseudoflavonifractor sp. (assembly GCA_964504285.1). Taxonomy (GTDB): domain Bacteria; phylum Bacillota; class Clostridia; order Oscillospirales; family Oscillospiraceae; genus Pseudoflavonifractor. Next base: position 7,069 of record CAZDDZ010000008.1, on the reverse strand, counting down.
CGGAGTTGAGAAGAAGCTCCACCGCATTCATGGCCTTGCGCACATCGCCGCCACAGGCTGAGGCAATGTACTCCTTGACCCCCTTCTCGCACTTGACCTTCTCTTCCATGCGCTGTTCCATAATGGAAATGCCACGCTCCACAGCCGGTACTAAATCTTCTGCCGTGACGGGCTTAAATTCAAAGACGGTTGAGCGGGAAAGAACGGCGTTGTAGACATAGAAATAAGGGTTTTCAGTGGTGGAGGCAATCAGGGTTACGTCCCCGCTCTCAATTACCTCCAAAAGGGACTGCTGCTGTTTCTTATTGAAATACTGTATCTCATCCAAATACAGCAAAATGCCGTTTGGGGCCAGCATGGTACCCACATCCGCAATCACGTCCTTAATGTCGGAGAGGGATGCGGTGGTAGCGTTAATCCGCCGCAGGGTGCGGTTGGTCTGGGCGGCAATGATATTGGCCACCGTAGTTTTTCCTGTGCCGGAGGGGCCATAAAAAACCAGATTGGGAATATTCCCCCTCTCAATAATGCGGCGCAAAAGGCCGCCCTGCCCCAATATATGCTTTTGTCCCACTACCTCCTCCAGAGATGTGGGCCGTATTTCGTCTGCCAAAGGCCGGTACGCCATGGGCGCTGCCCCCTCTAAATAGAATGAGAAAGATGAAATTCATCCTTCTCATTCTAACACATGTTCGATTTTTCGTAAAGAGGAGATTGTCTACCCTCTGTACGGTCCCAAGCGTTGCTCCGTAGCGTCATTACATTGATTTTGCAGTATCCAGGGCATCCAGCGACCGTAGATACTGTTCTTAGCGTACTTCTGCCACAGCGCAAGCCCCGGGTCGGCCATCAGACGCGCCCGCTCCTGCCAAAGTCGGCGGTTTCGATAGGCATGATAGAAATCGTAATAAAACCGCGCCATCTCAGCCTGCTTCTTGGGCTCGGTCTCCAGGGTGGCAGTAACTCGTTGTGCCGTTACTTTCAGCTGTGCCTCGGCAAGCTCGGCTGAGTAAGCGGCAAAGTCTAGCAGCTCCGGCTCTCCCCGCCCTGTTTTTGCCGCCCATCCGTCCACGTCCAGGCTGGGCACCGCATAATCTATGCTGCCGTCAGGGCGGAAGGTTACAGTCAAATAGCGATGGGGATAGGCAGCGGGCATATCACAGACCAGCTCATTCAGCCATCGTTCTCCCTGCTCTGACTGTACCACGAAGGAATTATGGCGGTGGCCGCTGATGTAAATAGGCACGCCGTACTTTAAAAGCAGCGCTTGCAGTTCTTCTCCCCCGTCAATATTATAATTGACCCCCAGGCCGTCTATGGTATGTACCAGCAGATTATGATGACTGAAAGGCACCAACATGGCGCCCGACTGCTCCGCCGCTTTCAGACATTCTTCCACCCAGTCCAGGGTCTCCCGACTTACCACACCAGCCAGCTTACTGGTTTTTTCTGCATAAAGATTTGCGTCCAGCGAAAGGAGCCATAGCTTGTCTGACGCATAGGCCAAATAGCTCATCGAATCAGTATCCCGTGAGACCGCCTCAGCATAGCCAAACTCCCGATAAAACTCCTCCAGTTTTTTCGGCTCCAGACCGTTATCAAAATCGTGATTGCCCATGGTCACATAAATCTTGAGACCCGACTGCTCTGCCGCAGTCAGCTTTGCAGCTAATTCCCGGTGTTCCTCCGGACGGCCGCCGTTCGTAAGGTCGCCGCAGAGGAGAAGGGCCGCAGGCTTGCCACTCAAAGCCTCGTCCAGAAGCGTATCCACTATTTCGTCCAGATAGTCCAGTTGCGCAACCAGGGCGTTGTCCCACTCTCTGTTTTGCTGCTGCCAGTGCAGGTCGGCGGAGGCATAAAGGGTGACCTCTCCGTCAGGCCAGGGCAGCACGGCTTGCTTCTCCGTCTGCCCGGCACGGCACCCCGCTAAAAACAGAAGGCAGCACGCTAAGCCCATTATCCTTTTTTTCAATGTACTGCCCCCTTTTTTCTTTATCATACCACATTTATTTTATATTTACAATTAGATATTATTATCGTTTATCCCTTAAAAGAGACAGCCTGACGGAAGTCGGGCTGTCTCTTTTCGCTCAATCTCGAATAAAGCCCTGATAACGGGTTCCCTGAAAGGTTAACTTTCCCTGGTCACCTTCTACCAGTATACCGAATTCGCTGCCGGACACCCGCAGCTCTATGCGGTCCCCGCTATCCACCTGAAATGTTACATAGTAAGAGGTATTGCTGTGGTGCGTCCGCGCTCCGTTTGAACCGGCATCGTGATGATGGTGGGATACGTCGGTGCGCTTAGTAACCACCTCAGCCTCCACGGTGAGCATCGGCGAGGCATTGTTTCGGCTCCACTGGGAAAGCCCCTTTGCCGCCGTAACAATAAATGTAACAATAATAATGCCAAATATCAGAAAAAAGAACAACGGGAATAAGCCCGCCATCAGGTCAAATCCAAAGCCCATATCATCTACCCGGCCTTAGTCGTACAGGGGGTACTGATCGGTAATGGCTGCCACCCGAGCGCGGATATCATCTGCCTTGGTATCAAAGGCGGTGGCAGCGTCCCAGATGCAGGATGCAATCACCGTCATGTCCTTCTCTTTAAGACCGCGGGTGGTAGCCGCGGGAGTGCCTACCCGGATACCGGAGGTGACAAAGGGCTTCTCCGGGTCGTTAGGAATGGCATTCTTGTTGACTGTGATGTTCACCTCGTCCAGGCGGTGCTCCAGCTCCTTACCGGTAACCCCCGCCTTGCGCAAATCCACCAGCATCAGATGATTATCGGTACCGCCGGAAACAAGGTCAAAGCCCTGTGACATCAAGCCGTCGGCCAGCACGGCGGCATTCTTGATAATCTGCTGCTGATAGGTTTTAAACTCAGGCCGCAGCGCTTCGCCCAGCGCCACCGCCTTGGCGGCGATAATGTGCTCCAACGGGCCGCCCTGACTGCCGGGGAAAATAGCCGAGTCAATTTTCTTGGCAAATTCCTCTTTGCACAGAATCATGCCGCCCCGGGGGCCACGAAGGGTTTTATGGGTGGTGGTGGCAACCACATCGGCATAGGGAATGGGATTGGGATGAAGTCCTGCGGCCACCAGGCCGGCAATGTGCGCCATATCCACGAAGAAGTAGGCGCCGACCTCTTTGGCAATCTCCGAGAAGGTTTTAAAGTCAATGATGCGGGGATAGGCGGAAGCGCCCGCCAGGATCATTTTAGGCTTATGCTTGCGGGCCAGGTCGCGCACTTGGTCGTAGTCGATATAGCCCTTTTCGTCCAGCCCATAGGCCACCATGTTGTAGTTCTTGCCCGAAAAATTCACGGGACTGCCGTGGGTCAGATGGCCGCCATTGGCTAAATCCATGCCCAGCACGGTGTCGCCATGGTCGCAGAGAGCCTGATAGACCGCAAAATTCGCCGACGCGCCCGAATGGGGCTGCACATTGGCGTGGTCGGCTCCAAAAAGCTTGCAGGCCCGGTCCCGGGCGATGTCCTCTACCACGTCCACGCACTGGCAGCCGCCGTAGTAACGCTTGCCGGGATAGCCCTCAGCGTATTTGTTGGTAAGTACTGTTCCCGCCGCAGCCAACACCGCTTGGCTGACAAAGTTTTCCGAGGCGATGAGCTCAATATTTCTGCGCTGGCGGTCATACTCCTTGCTGACGGCCTCCGCTACCTCACCGTCCTGAGTAGCCAGAAAATTCATAATTTCCTTTACCATGCCGGTTCCCCCTATTCCGTAAGTTATCTAAAAAACGCTGATTTTATTATAGCGGGTCAGGTGGTAATTTACAATCTAATTTCCTGTCGTTTTCCTCATAATTTTATGTTATAATCTGTAACGCGAGGTGATTGCATTGAAAAAGAAAAAAGATGTGCTGGCTATTATTGAGGAACTTAAGGCTCTTTATCCCGAGGCCATCTGTTCTTTGGTATACGAAAAGCCCTATGAACTCATGTTTGCCACCCGTATGGCCGCCCAGTGCACCGACGAGCGGGTCAATAAAGTAACCCCCGGTCTATACGGCCGTTTTCCCACCTTAGAGGCGTTGGCTGCTGCCGATGTGAGCGAGGTAGAGGAGCTCATTCACTCCACCGGCTTTTTTAGAGCCAAGGCGCGAGACATTGTTGCCGCGTCCAATATGCTTCTTCAGGAGTACGGCGGCGTGGTTCCTGACACCATGGAGGAACTTTTAAGACTGCCCGGCGTAGGGCGCAAGACCGCAAATTTGATTCTTGGTGACGTGTACCGCAAACCCGGCGTGGTTATTGCAGACACGCACTGTATCCGCATCACTGGCCGCCTGGGCCTGACTGACGGCACCAAGGACCCCGGAAAAGTGGAGGAGCAACTGCGGAAAGTCCTCCCACCGGCAGAATCCAACGACTTCTGCCACCGTATTGTGCTCCACGGCAGGGCCGTGTGCATGGCACGCGGCCCCGAATGTGAAGCATGTACCCTGCGGCCATTCTGTGATTTTTATAGCAAATAGGCTGCAATTTGAACCGGTTTGCACTTAAATCCACCACGCTTAAATTCATAAAACGGCGCGGCTGACCCCCAAACAGGGAGTGTCAGCCGCGCCGTTTTTATGGGCGTACTTTAGGGTTTGCCCTTATATTTTGTTAACCGCCGGAAGCAATGGTGTAGTTGGGAGCTTCCTTGGTGATATACACGTCATGGGGGTGGCTCTCCCGAAGACCAGCAGAGGTAATTTGCATAAACTGAGCCTTCTGCTGGAGTTCTTCAATGTTGGCACAGCCGCAGTAGCCCATACCTGCACGGAGGCCGCCAATCATCTGGTAGATGGTATCAGAGATGGAACCCTTATAGGGGACACGGCCCTCTACACCCTCGGGAACCAGCTTTTTGTTGTTTTCCTGGAAGTAGCGGTCCTTAGAGCCCTTACCCATGGCGCCCAAGCTGCCCATGCCGCGGTAAACCTTGAACTGACGGCCCTGATAGACCTCAGTGTCGCCGGGGGACTCCTCACAGCCAGCCAGGAGAGAGCCCAGCATAACCACGCTGCCGCCAGCAGCAATTGCCTTGGCAATGTCGCCGGAATACTTCACACCGCCGTCGGCAATGATGGGCACGCCGTACTCGGCAGCTACCCGGGCTGCATCGTACACAGCGGTAATCTGCGGCACACCGATACCGGCTACTACGCGGGTCGTACAGATGGAGCCGGGGCCGATACCAATCTTTACGCAGTCAGCCCCCGCCTCGATCAGCGCACGGGTACCTTCGGCGGTAGCCACGTTGCCAGCGATCAGCTGTACGTCAGGATAGAGAGCCTTTATGCGTCGAACGCAGTCAATGATATTCTGGCTGTGGCCGTGGGCAGAGTCCAGCACCAGCACGTCGGCACCGGCATCTACCAGGGCGGCCACACGATCCACCACATCGGCCGTTACGCCGATGGCTGCGCCCACCAGCAGACGCCCCTTCTCATCACGGGCCGAGTTGGGGTACACAGTAGCCTTTTCGATATCCTTAATCGTAATAAGACCCTTGAGGTGGAAGTTTTCGTCCACGATAGGCAGCTTTTCAATCTTATGGCGACGGAGAATGTCCTTGGCCTCCTCCAGGGTAGTGCCCTCCTTAGCGGTGACAAGGTTTTCCTTCGTCATCACATTGTCAATAAGCTGGCTCATATCGGTTTCAAACTTCATGTCACGGTTGGTGATGATACCGATGAGTTTGCCGTTATCGCAGATAGGCACACCGGAGATGCGGTACTTGGCCATAAGCTCGTCAGCCTCAGCCAGGGTATGGCCGGGAGCCAACCAAAAGGGGTTTGTGATAACCCCGTTCTCACTGCGCTTTACCATGTCCACCTGCTCGGCTTGGGCACCGATAGACATGTTTTTATGAATGATGCCGATGCCGCCCTCACGGGCGATGGCGATAGCCATACGGGACTCGGTAACCGTATCCATGGCAGCGCTCATGAGAGGGATGTTAAGCTTAATTTTCTTGGTAAGCCATGTGTGCAAATCAATGTCCGCCGGGAGAACATTGCTCTCCGCAGGGATCAGAAGCACATCGTCAAAGGTAAAGCCCTGTCCCATAAACTTCTGATTAACGTCCGTGTTGACCATACTGCATCTCCTCTTGATATATAAATTTTTCCTATTCTAATACGGGGGGGCCGGTGTGTCAAGGGTTATTTTCACCCAATGTGAGGGCTGCCTCAAAGCGTGGCTTGTCCTCTTTGCCCACGCCCCGAACATAGTAGACGCCATTTTCCTCACCAGTGAGCAGCTCTAGCTCCTCGCCCGGACGGCATTCAGCCAGATAGCCCAGCTGAAGAGATGATACAAAACGCGTTTTACCCAGACGCTCCATGTGGAGTGCGTCGCAGATAAAGTCGGCGTACTTGCTGTTATTGACATGACCGTTAATATCTGCATCGCTGTAATGCAAGACACGGTGCTCCCGCTGAGTCAGATGGTCCGGCAGACGCAGTTTACTTAAAAGCTTGTCCTTACACAGTGCCCCGCCCGTGCTGCACGCAAACTCCTCCACACTGGACAGTTTCAGGAGCTTGTGGGTATCCACGTCGGCCAGTACCCAGGTAGAAACCGCCTCACCCACAGATTCTCCATTCACGGTCAAATCGAAATCCCGGTACATCGCCGCGCCCTTGCCGCCGCGGTGCCAGGTTTTGACGGTCAGACGTTCGTCCCAGCGCAGGGGCCTGTCCAGCCGAAACCAAATCCGGGCCAGCATCCAAAAGGCGTGATATTTTGTGATAACGTCTTCCCGTGAAATGTCCAGCCGTACGGCGGCAGTGGTAGCTGCCTCCTGCAAGATGCCAAGCAAGGCGGACGGACGGCAACAATTAAAAGGGTCTACATCCCTGGTGCCAATGGGGTAGGTTTCTTCATAAAAAACAGACAAGGTAAGACACTCCCTTCTGGTTAGCCTGACCAGTGTAATCCGAACCCGGTCCAGCTGGGCAAATTTCCGCCAGCGCCGCAGAAAACGACTTGGCAATACCTCAGTATTACCTGCGCCTTTTTCCTTGCGCTGACAAAAATTTGCTCCTGCTGGAC
>CAZDDZ010000007.1:0-57280 GCA_964504285.1 uncultured Pseudoflavonifractor sp. | reverse complement strand
CTCCGGTCATGTTCCGGCCCATCCTCTTCTGGCACGGGCCACATTACGGCTGGTACCGTCGGCGTTGGAGCCCCTCCTACCACGGACATCACCATGACCATCACGGGCCCGGCGGTGGTCCCGGCAGGCCGGGCGGCGGCAATCCCGGCGGCTTCGGCGGCGTAGGCAATTCCGGCCCTCGCGGCGGCGGCACCTTTGGCGGACGTCCCTCGGGCGGCGGTAGCCGTGGCGGCTTTGGCGGCTCCTTCGGCGGCTCCTCTCGCCCCTCCGGCGGCGGCTTCGGTGGGGGCGGCGGCTTCGGCGGCGGCTCCCGGGGCGGCGGTTTCGGGGGTGGCGGCGGCTTTGGCGGCGGCTCCCGCGGTGGTGGCTTCGGCGGCCGCAGATAATTTCATAACGCCAAGGGCGTGTTGCGAAATGGGACGGTCAAGACCGCTCCTGCCTCGCGACACGCCCTTTACATATTCCTGACATAACGGTATGCTAATATCTATGTAATGTCCACTGAACAAATGCGGTTTGCGAACCGCATTTGCATAAAGAGCAACAGTTGCTCTTTATGGTGGCAAAACAGTTCTGTTTTGCCACTTCAGATGCATTGATGACTGTCTGTTTGGATTTGCGGGCACACGCCGCAAATCCAAAGTGCAAGATTTTTTGCCGTGCGCAGCAAAAAACCTTGCACTTGAACAAAACAAAAACAGGATGAAAGTATTGCTACTACTTGGTTTTTGTTTTGTTTAGCAGACATTATGTAGGGAACAATCTTGACCGTTCCGCCCTGCGGCAGAAAGGAGGTTTACCATGCAAACCGCCATTTTAATCGTCGAGGACGAAAAACGAATGAGGGAGATTATCCGCGACTATTTTGTCTGCCACGGGGTTTCCTGCGATTTGGCTCGTGACGGCGCCGAGGCGCTGGATATGCTCATCGACCACGACTATGACGCCATTCTTTTGGATGTAATGATGCCCAACGTGGACGGCTTTGCCGTCTGTCAGGCGGTACGGCGGGAGAATAGCGTGCCCATTGTGTTCCTCACCGCCCTCTATGGGGAGGAGAATGCCCTTAAGGGCTACGAGTTGGGCGCCGACGACTATGTAACAAAGCCCTTTTCCTTAGCTGTGCTTTACGCCAAGACCATGGCACTCATTCGCCGGGGGCGGGGAAACCCTCTGGACGGGGAGACCGTGGCCTGTGGTGAAATCACGCTCCATTTGGGGCTTCGGGCGTGTACAGCCTGTAATATAGCGGTAAGATTATCCCCTCGGGAGTATGATTTGCTCCTTTGCCTTATGCGGCATAAGGGGCAGGTGCTCTCACGGGGGCAGCTTCTGGACAAGGTGTGGGGGCTGGACTTTGAGGGAGACGAGCGGGCGGTGGACGTACAGATTAAGAACTTGCGCGCCGGTTTGGGTGCGGCGGGATGCCAAATCAAAACCGTCATTAAGGCGGGGTATGTCTTAAAGGAACAGTAGGGGCACGACTTGTCGTGTCCGCAAAGGGAGGCAGCTTGTGATGAAAAAACCAAAGACCCTGCGTAAGCGCATGATGGGAGCCATCTTTTTTTCACTGCTTCTGCTATGGGCGGTGGTCATGTTTATGTTACACAGAAACACGGTTGACCGGATAGAAATAGAGGTATTCAATCAAATTTCGGAAAGTGAGCGGATGCTTCGGAGCGACATACAGGGTGTCCTGGAAGGAACCCTGCCCACAGAGGATAAACAGGCGTTAATAGAATATTACCTCAGCAATAATGCAAATATACTCAATGGCAGGGATGGGGCGCTAAGCTTCCGCATGTACGACCCTCAAGGCAAAGAGACCGTTCGCACCCAGCTTGCCTACGGCATGGCAGACACCGAAATAGATTACGGGAGCAAGCGCTACCACCTATCTATGGATGAGGCACTGGATGACGAGGGAATGCTGGCCTATCTAAATTGGATTGTGGCGCACCGGGACAGAAGCCATGACTACGAGCTGCGCGCGCCCGAGGGATACCGCTACCCCGGTGACGGTACCGTGGCGCTGGTGACCGGTGTGGTGGAGAATAACCACATTCGTGTGCAGCGAATTGCCCTTCGGCATCCGGATGGCAGCGAGAGCCTTGTGCTGGAAGGAAAAAACGGGGCGTTTACCGGGGAAAAGCTGACTACGATAGAATTTCCAACCCTGACCCTGGAAAGTCCTTTGCTGCCCATACTTTGGTGGAATGACAAGGGGCAGCGTAGCGAAAAGGTAGACTTAAAGGCGCGACTGGCGCGCTACCGTTTTGCGGAGCGGAAGATGGACGCGTTTTATGCAGAGAGTGGCGCACCCACCAATATGGTGAGCAGCGGAGGCTATGTCAATTATGAGGGCAGGTATGACGGCACCAGTCTGGCGCAAGGATTTTACTATTCCGCGGAACGTCTGGCCGGAAAGGAGCTGCTGTCCGTTTATCTCTTTACCCTGATGGTGGTAGTGGCCATGGGGCTGCTGCTATCGAGAGAACTCTCCCACAGGCTGGCCGAGCCATTAGAGGAGCTAAGTCAGGCGGCAGAGAAGAGCCAACCCTGCGCGGAAAACGGCGGGATTAAAGAGGTCAACGCCCTTGCCGCCGCCTTTAATGCAGCCCGAAAAAAGCTCTCTGATGACCTCCGGCGGGAGCAGGACTTGACCCGCGCCGTGGCCCACGAGCTGAAAACCCCGCTTGCCATTCTTCGCTCCCACGCCGAGGCGTTGAGCGAGGACATTGACCCGGCCAAGCGGGAGCAATATCTAAGCATCATCATGGACGAGTCTGACCGCATGGCAGCGCTGGTGGGGGAGCTTTTAGACCTCTCCCGCATGGAGGCCGGAGCCGAGGAGTTAAAGCGGGAGACGGTGGATTTAGACGGGCTGACCCGCCGGGTGTTCTCCCGCATTGAGAGCCTGACCCGCGTCACCTTACAGTTGGAGTCCGTCACCGTCCAGGGGGACGAGGCGCTCTTAGAACGTGCCATCTCCAACTACGCCTCCAACGCCCTGCGCCACTGCCGCCGGGGCGGTGAAATTCGGGTCACCCTGCGCCGGGAGGGAGAGCTTGCCCGCCTGACGGTGGAGAACGACGGCGACCCGATTCCGCCCGATGCCCTGCCCCGCCTGTGGGATACCTTCTATAAGGCCGACGCCGCCCGTACACGGGGCGCGGGCACCGGGCTGGGGCTCGCTATTGTCCGGGGCGTTGTGAAGCTCCACTGCGGTGACTGCGGCGCTCAAAATCTGCCCGACGGCCCGTCCTTCTGGCTTGCCCTTCCTTGCAATCCTGCCGACCCTATGGTATCATAGAAAAAAAGCAGGGGGGCTGGCAATGAACATTGACCGAAAAGAGCTCAAGCAGACCGCCAAGCAAATCATGGCCCAGGCGCAGCCAAGGCCCATCATGGTAACATTGGTGTATTTGCTGATTTGTCAGGCAGTATCAATGGCGGTCAGTGCCGCCATCAGTATTTCCGGTGTGACCGGAGGGATTTTGACCGCCAGCGCAGGGATTTTTTCCGGCGGCTACACCGGGCCTGCGCCCGCCTACACCATGCTCGGTATTTTCCTTAACGTGCTGGTAATGCTGTTTGGAGCGGTCATGCAGTACGGTTATGCCGGCTATTGCCTGCGCTTGTCCGACCGGCAGGAGACCAGCTATGGTGATTTGTTTTGCGGCTTTCCGGAAACGGGTAGAGTGGTGCTAATGAATTTGGCCGTGGCGGGCTTCTGCCTTGTGTGGAGCTTGGCTATTGCAGTTCCTGCGGGAATGCTGCTTCTGCTCTGTGGACTGATTTTTTCAGCGATTCCGGCAGTGGGCATAGCGCTGCTTCTGGTAATTTATATCGGCATGATTGCTCTGATTTTCTTTGTTATGGTACGGTACGCCCTGTCTACGCTGGTGCTGGCCGACGACCCCAATATCGGCCCACTGAATGCGGTGCGCCGCAGCCGGGCGCTGCTGCGGGGACGGAACATGGAATGCTTTGTCCTTCAGCTTTCCTTCCTCGGCTGGGGACTGCTGTGCGCCGTCATTGTATTTGCAGTTGTGGGCGGTGCGGTCGCCTTTACCTATTTTGTCTGGAACACTCCCGTGGCAATTACGCTGGGCGGCATTACTGCCATGGTGCTGGGTTTTCTGGCTACCTTGCCTATCATGGTGTGGCTCCAGCCCTACATAGAAACCACCGTAGCCCTTTACTATCGGGCCCTGTCTCCCCGGAATTCCCAGTCGGATGCGCAGTCCATTACCCCCAAGACCCCCTGGCGGCCGGAGAATTAAAAACAGACAAGCGGTGGGTCAAGGTCATTTCAAGTCCAGCTGGTTTTATATTAGCAGGTAAAAAAGCGGGATTTGATTAAGCTAATGACATTCATACAGGGCGATTCTATTAGATTGGGGGAAAGCGGGTATGATAAAAAAATACATAAAACCAATCCTTGTTATATGTGCTGTACTTGTTTTTGTATTAGGAATTAAAATGTTTTACAATTACAATCATGTGGACGGGAGCTTTCTCAGCAGCTATATTGCAACCAATGGAATAACGGAAATTACCCTTACGAAGCAAACAGTAAAGGGCGATATTATAAAAGAAGCTGCTTTAGATGAAAACCAGATGCATGAATTAATATCCATGTTTAACGACACTACTTTTAAGCGCCGTTTTTCATCAACGACTCAATTTGAAGATAAAAATACCTACCACATTTTTGGTAGAACGGATAATGGCAACGAGCGACTGCATTTACTGGCACAAGGGGAAGAATCTATGTTTGTGGCAGTTATGGTTAATGAACAGTTTGATCAAACTTTACTAATTCAAGATGGCAAATGGAAAACAATCATTGAAGGTATACTTGCCGGTTAAGATTATGAGCATAAGAATATTTTGAGGGTGTCGCCGTTTTACAAAAACGGCGACACCCTCAAAATATTCTTATCAGCGGCAGTAGGGGCGGATATGGAATCCGCCCTATTCCAGCACCGCGCCCCGGGCCGCGGAGGTAACGCTCTTGGCGTATCGGGCCAGGTAGCCGGTCTTGACCTTGGGCTGGGGGCAGACCCAGGCAGCCTTGCGGCGCGCCAGCTCATCCTCCGCTACCAGCAGGTCAATTTTACAATTTGTAATGTCGATGGCAATGGTGTCTCCCTCACGCACAAAGGCGATGGGGCCGCCCTGGGCGGCTTCCGGGCAGACGTGACCGATGGATGCGCCCCGGGTTGCGCCGGAGAAGCGGCCGTCGGTAATGAGGGCGACCTCCTTATCCAGACCCATGCCCGCAATGGCGCTGGTGGGGTTGAGCATCTCCCGCATACCGGGGCCGCCCTTGGGGCCCTCGTAGCGGATGACCACCACATCGCCTGCCACGATTTTTTGGGCGTAGATGGCGGAAATGGCCTCCTCCTCGCTGTCAAAGACCCGGGCGGGGCCGGTATGCACCATCATCTCCTCCGCCACTGCCGACTGCTTGACCACGCAGCCCTCGGGCGCAAGGCTGCCCTTGAGCACCGCAATGCCGCCATAGGGGGAGTAAGGATTTTCGATGGGGCGAATGAGCTCATGATCGCGGTTTTCCACATCAGCCAGGTTTTCAGCAATGGTCTTGCCGGTGCAGGTGGGAAGGGTGGTGTCAATAAGGTCCTTTTTAGAGAGCTCCTTCATCACCGCCCACACACCGCCCGCCCGCTCCAGGTCCTCCATATAGGTCTCCCCGGCGGGAGCCAGATGGCAGAGGTTGGGGGTCTTGCGGGAGATGGCGTTTGCGTCATCTAAGGAGAGCTCCACGCCGCACTCGTGGGCGATGGCGGGCAGGTGCAGCATGGAATTGGTGGAGCAGCCCAGCGCCATGTCAATGGCCTCGGCATTGTGGAAGGCGGCGGCCGTCATAATATCACGGGGGCAAATGTTTTTTTCCACCAGCTCCATGATTTTCATACCGGTGTGCTTAGCCAGCTGGATGCGCTGAGAGTACACGGCGGGAATGGTGCCGTTGCCCCGCAGAGCCATGCCGATGCCTTCGGTAAGGCAGTTCATGGAGTTGGCGGTGTACATCCCCGAGCAGGAGCCGCAGGTGGGGCAGGCGTTCTGCTCATAGTCGTCCACGCCGCTCTCGTCCAGAGTTCCCGCCTTGTACGCGCCCACCGCCTCAAACATATGAGAAAGGCAGGTGCGGCGGCCAGAGCGGGTGATGCCCGCCAGCATGGGGCCGCCCGAGACGAAGATGGCCGGAATATTCAGCCGCCCCGCCGCCATGAGCAGGCCGGGCACGTTCTTGTCGCAGTTGGGCACCATCACCAGCCCGTCGAACTGGTGAGCCATCACCATAGCCTCGGTGGAGTCGCAGATGAGATCACGGGTGACCAGGGAGTATTTCATGCCCACATGCCCCATGGCAATGCCGTCGCACACGGCGATGGCGGGAAACACGATGGGGGTGCCCCCGGCCAGACGAACGCCGGCCTTTACCGCCTCGGTGATTTTGTCCAGGTTCATATGCCCGGGCACGATGTCGTTCTGAGAGCTGACAATGCCGATGATGGGGCGCTCCAGCTCCTCGTCGGTCAGCCCCAGGGCACGAAGCAGGGAGCGGTTGGGGGCGCGCTCCACGCCCTTTTTTATATGATCGCTGCGCATAAGCATAAACCTCCAGTAATAGGACGGGGGGATGGTATGAAAGGGGGCGGTGAGCCCCCTGCTTTTGCGGAACAGAACCCAGCCCCGCAGCGTTGGGTTCTGTTCCGCGTCAAAGATTAGTTGGACGCGGTGTCGAGATCCTGATCCTCGCCCCAGACCATGTTCTTGCGTAGCTCGGCGCCCACAATTTCCATGGGGTGCTTGCCCAGCTGAAGGCGCTTGGAGTTAAAGAAGCAGCGGCCGTTCTTGTTTTCGGCAATCCACTTGCCGGCGAAGGTACCGTCCTGAATGTCGGAGAGGACGGCGCGCATACGCTCCTTGGTCTCCTCGTGAGGCACGACCCGGGGGCCGGAGACGTACTCGCCGTACTCGGCGGTGTCCGAGATGGAGTAGTTCATAGCGGCTACGCCGCCCTTGTTAATGAGGTCAATGATGAGCTTGAGCTCGTGAATGCACTCAAAGTAGGCGTTCTCGGGCTCGTACCCGGCCTCCACCAGAACCTCGAAGCCGCAGCGCATCAGGTCGACCACGCCGCCGCACAGGACGGTCTGCTCACCGAAGAGGTCGGTTTCGGTCTCGTCGTGGAAGGTGGTTTCCATTACACCGGCGCGGGCGCCGCCGATACCGGCAATGTAGGCAAGGGCCAGCTTATAGGCGTTGCCGGTGGCGTTTTGCTCCACGGCTACCAGGCACGGAACGCCCTTGCCAGCCACATACTGGCTGCGGACAGTGTGACCGGGGCCCTTGGGGGCCGCCATGAACACGTCCACGCCCGCGGGGGGAACAATCTGACCGTAGCGGATGTTAAAGCCGTGGGCGAAGGCCAGCGCCTTGCCGTCGGTGAGGTTGGGAGCAATGTCGTTTTTGTACAGGTCGGCCTGAGCCTCGTCGTTAATGAGGATCATGATGATGTCAGCCCACTTGGTGGCCTCGGCAGGGGTCATGACGGTCAGACCGGCTTTTTCGGCCTTGGCCTGACTCTTGGAGCCTTCCCGCAGACCCACCCGCACGTCGCAGCCGGAATCCTTCAGGTTCAGCGCATGGGCATGACCCTGGCTGCCGTAGCCGATAATGGAAATCTTCTTGCCGTCCAAATAAGAGAGCTCGCAGTCCTTCTGATAGTACATCTTTGCCATAATAAAACACTCCTTTAAATTAGTGAAAAGTGAAAAAGCGAATCGGCGGCTTTAACAAAGCAAAAAAGGAAACCCTCATGAGCACAAAAAAACCACAGCTTACCATGAGCTTTTTCATTTTTTACTGCCTTACAGCACGTTTTTGCTCAAATTAAACTCGGCCTTTGTCCCACGAAAGCATTGCTTTCGTGGGAACCCTGTTCCTTTTATATCCTCGGGGCGAGTGAATCGCCCTTGCGGCAAGGTTTTGCAATGCAAAACGCTTGTACGCGGCTTGTCGCCGCGCCCCGCCGTGCGGGGCCCCGGGAAAAGCCGGTTACAGTACATTCTTACTCAAATTAAACTCGGCCTTTTCCTTGTTCTCGTCGCTAATGGTATACGCGCCGCGCTCCAGCGCCACCATGCCGGTTCTCACCAGCTCCAGAATGCCGAAGGCCTCCAATAGTTTTTGCATGGCATCGGCCTTCTGCTCGTCACCAATGAGTGCCAGGGTGAGGGAACCGATGGACACGTCGATGATGCTGGCTCTAAAGATATTGGCAATTTGAATGACCTCGTTGCGCACGTCGGCGGTCTCAGCCCTGACCTTGAACATGACCAGCTCCCGCCGGATGCTCCGCTCGGGGAGCAGCTCCTGCACCGAGTAGACGGGGAATAGCTTGCGCAGCTGGTTCATAATCTGCCCTGTCATAGCGTCGTCACTGAGCAGCTCGATGGTAATGCGTGAGACCTGGGGATCATCGGTGGTGCCCACGGCCAGAGACTCGATATTGTACCCCTTCCGGGAGAACAGGCGGGAGACCTGACTAAGTACGCCGGGGGCATTCTCCACCAGCACCGAGAGGGTGCGGCGGGTATTATTTGCTTCCTTCATGTACTCGCCCCCTTAATCCAGTAAGAAATGAGTGGTATTGGCTCCCCCGGGTACCATGGGGTGCACCATGGCGTCCTTGTCGATGGCACAGTCCACCACCCAGGGCTTTCCGGAGGCCACAGCCCGGGTCAAAACCTCCTCCAGCTCCCGCTGGGTGGAGCAGCGCGCACCGTCAATGCCGTAGGCCTCCGCCAGCTTCACAAAATCGGGACCACGGTCAAGGTCGGTCTGGGAGTACCGCTCGCCGTAAATCAGGTGCTGCCACTGGCGCACCATACCAAGCGTGCGGTTATTAAAGAGGACAATGATAACCGGAATGTCATAGTGCTGCACGGTAGAGAGCTCGTGGCAGTTCATGCGGAAGCAGCCGTCGCCGGTGCAGAGGAACACGGGGGTGTCGGGGTTGCCCATTTTAGCGCCCATGGCGGCGCCCAGGCCGAAGCCCATGGTGCCGAAGCCGCCCGAGGTAATAAGCTGGCCGGGGCGGTCAAAGTGGTAATACTGGGCCGACCACATCTGATGCTGCCCCACATCAGTGGTGACAATAGCACCGGGGGCCACTTTCTGAATGGTTTCCAGTACTTCGTTGGGGGCAAGCTGCTCGGGGTCACGCTCCAAGGGCTGCTCCTGATGGGAAAAGACCCATTCCTTCCACTGGGGGTAGTCATGGGCGGGGAGCTTTTCATTGAGCAGCTCCAGCACCCGCCGTGCGTCCCCGATAATGTGGTGGTCGGTTTTGACGTTTTTGTCCACCTCGGCCCGGTCAATGTCAATCTGCACGATCTTGGCGCGGTGGGCGAAGCTCTTGGGGTCGGTGGCTACCCGGTCGGAGAAGCGGCAGCCGATGACCACCAGCAGGTCGCACCGGTCGCAGGCCATGTTGGAGGCATGGGACCCGTGCATTCCGATCATGCCGGTAAAGAGCGGGTGGTTGCCGGGACAGGCGCCGCCCCCCATAATGGTAGAAGCCACGGGGGCGTTGAGGGTCTCAAAAAATTTACGGAACTCGGGCACCGCTCCCTTGGAGCGAATCACCCCGCCACCCACCAGCACCATGGGCTTCTCCGCCTGCTCAATCATCTCCAGAAGCCTGTCAATGTCCCCGTGGTCAGGCTCCGGGGTGCGCAGGTCGTGGCTGGCACGGTGGAGCATGGCGGCAAGCCGTCCGTGCTTGCCGTGCTCCGAGCGGGGAAGAAATTCATACTCCGCGGTGTCATAGGTCACGTTTTTGAGAATATCAATCAGTACGGGGCCGGGACGACCCGAGCGGGCGATGGCGAAGGCCTCCCGCATGACGTCGGCCAGGTCTTCGGCCCGGCGCACTAAGTAATTGCACTTGGTAATGGGCATGGAAATGCCGGTAATGTCCACCTCCTGAAAGGAGTCCTTGCCGATGAGATTTTCGGCCACGTTCACCGTAATAAAGACCACGGGGGAGGAGTCATAGTAAGCGGTGGCAATACCGGTGGTCAGGTTGGTAGCACCCGGGCCGCTGGTGGCAAAGCACACGCCCACCTTGCCGGTGGCGCGGGCGTACCCGTCTGCGGCGTGGGAGGCGCCCTGCTCGTGGGCGGTGAGAATGTGGTGGATTTTGTCCTTGTAGCCGTGAAGCTCCAGCTCGTCGTAAATGTTCAAAATCGTTCCGCCGGGGTAGCCAAATACCGTGTCTACACCCTGCTCGATAAGACATTCCATTAAAATTTGCGGGGTTTTTATTTTCATGTGCCTGCGCCTCCTTCTAGAGCGGTTCTAAAAAACAAAAAAGCATGACTGTTTCGTCCGATTAGGACGAAGTCATGCTCCGTGGTACCACCTAAATTCGCGGGAGGATTCCCGCGCGCTCAAACCCGATAACGGCGGGGGCCGGCTCTCCCTACTTTATTCAGAAAAGCTGCTCGTGGGTGACGTTCCTGCTGTATCTCACGGGAGCTTTCACCAGCCGCTCCCTCTCTGCGCTTGCGATACAGCCATATTACCCAGTCATTGCCTTTAGCGATTTAAATTAGTATGTTGCCTTATATAATAACGCGCTGCATTTGGTTTGTCAATGAGAAATCTATCTTCTTTGCTTCTTTGCTGGACTTTTTTACCGGCTCTGCATTATAATATCAACATGTTGATAAATTGCCATTTTTAAATTGTGCATTAAAAGTTCCAGCTTTTTAAGCGGGCGGGATAGTGTGAAGGGGGGCGGCCCCCGCTTTCGCATGCAGGAAGCCGTCCGTCTGATCATATGTCATATTTGTGAGGTGAGCGAATGCTGCATCGATTTTACGGGGGTGTACACCCGGCCGGACGCAAGGAAGCCACCAGGAACCAAATGGTCACTCCAATGAGAACGCCCCCCGCAAGGGTAATTCTGGCGGTGACTGAGCCCTTGGTGCGCCCGGGTGACCATGTGGACATGGGGCAAAGGCTCTGTAACGGCGGTGGGCGCGCCCCGGCCGTCCATGCCAGCGTATCGGGCCGAGTAGCGGCTATCGAGCCATGCCGACAGATTGACGGCAGGGAAACTCTCTCTGTTGTGATTCAAAATGACGGACGGGACACCCCTGCCAAGCCGGGCAGGCGCGCCCCCGCGGAGCGTCGCCCTGCGGAGATGGACGGAAAGGACATTCGCTCCGCCATTGCCTGGGCAGGGCTGGGCGGCATGGGAGGAGCCTGCTATCCCACCGCGACCAAGCTAGAGACTGCCATGGGTAAAGTAGATACCCTTATCATTAACGGCTGCGAGTGTGAGAGCTACCTCACCGCCGACCACCGCCTGATGCTGGAGCGGGCCGAGGCTGTCCTGACAGGCGCCCGTCTGCTGGCCAGGGCACTGGAACTGCCCAGTGTGGTCATTGCCATAGAGGGGGATAAGTACGCCGCCGTTTCCGCACTGCGGACTCTGCTGCCCGCCCGGAGTGTTGATGTAGAAATCAGAGTGCTTCGCACCCGCTACCCGCAGGGAGCCGAGCGGCAGCTCATTCAGCGTGTGACCGGTCGAAGAGTGCCGCCGGGGAGTCTGCCCATGGCGGTGGGCTGCGCCGTCTTTAATGCGGCTACCGCTGCCGCTGTTACTGACGCGGTCTATGACGGAAAACCCGTAACCCACCGTATCGTCACGGTGACCGGTTCCGCCGTAGCCAAACCCAAAAATCTGCTGGTACCCATCGGAACCCCTATTGCCGATCTAATTGAGGAGGCGGGAGGATTTGGCCAGCACCCCGAGCGGGTCTTGGCGGGGGGCGGCATGATGGGGCTTGCCCAGCAGAACCTGACTGCCCCCATTACCCAGGGGGTGGGCGGCGTGGTGGCAATGAGTCGGAAAGAGGCAAAGCCCACTGTCCGGCCGGCAGGGGAATGCTTGCGCTGCGGCCGCTGTGTAGAGGTCTGTCCCATGAAGCTGACCCCGGTTTACCTAGGCCTTTACGTCCGGGCGGAGCGCTGGCGAGAGCTGGAGGGACTACACATCGGGGACTGTATCGAGTGCGGCGCCTGTGCCTACGCTTGCCCTGCCCGCATTCACCTGACAGAGGAAATTCGAGTGGGCAAAGCGGGACTTAAGAGCCTCAGCGTGCCAAGAGAGGAGACTCCCCATGAGTGAGAAACGGGAACGGCGGGAGTCCTCCGCCCTCCATTTGAAAACCCCACCCGCCCCCCACATGGTAGGGCGGAAGGAAACCCGCGCCCTGATGCTGGACGTACTCATCGCCCTTGTGCCTGCCCTGCTTATTTCCGGACTCTATTTCTTTGGCTACCGGGTGTTTTTGGTCACGGCGGTATCAATAGCGGGATGTGTGGGGTTTGAGTGCCTTTACTGTCTGCTTACCGGGCAGAAGCAGACCATCGGGGACCTCTCCGCCGCGGTGACAGGGGTGCTGCTGGCCTTCTGCCTGCCCGCCAATATCCCGCTGTGGACGGTACTGGTGGGTGACTTCTTTGCCATTGTGATTGTCAAGGAACTCTTTGGCGGCATGGGCAAAAACTTTATGAACCCGGCCTTAGCGGGGCGGGTCTTTCTCTTTTCCTTCCCGGCGCTCATGAGCGCCTTTCCCGCCGTGCGGGACTGGGAGGGCTTTGCGGTGGGGGTGGACGGCATTTCCGCCGCCACGCCTATGGCAGCGCTCCATAACGGCATGCTGCCCAATTTTACGGTGCAGGAGCTTTTTACCGGTGTGCGGGGGGGCAGCTTGGGCGAGGTTTCGGCGGCCCTGCTGCTGTTGGGTGGCGCGTATCTGGTGCTCCGGGGCGTGGTGGGTATTCGCATCCCCCTGTGCTTTCTGGGCACGGTAGCGGCACTGACCTATTTTTTCCCTGTGGCAGGGGTTAATCCGGTACAGTGGATGATGTACCAGCTTTTAAGTGGTGGGCTGATTTTGGGAGCAGTGTTCATGGCTACTGATTACGCCACTTCCCCCGTCACTAAGGGGGGGCAAATCGTCTACGGTGTGGGCTGCGGTCTGCTCACCGTCTTTCTGCGGTATTACGGCTCCTACCCCGAGGGAGTGGCCTTTGCCATCTTAATTATGAATGCCTGCGCCTGGGCCATTGACAAGGTATTCCGGCCCCGTCGGTACGGTGTGTCCCGCTTTGAGAAGGGGGGTGGGGGTAAATGAGCAGGCAAACACATTCTACGGAGCTAACCTTTTTTGCCCGGCTTGCAGGTACTCTGTTTGCCATTACGGCCGCTGCCGCCCTACTGCTGGCGGTGGTCAACGGTGTGACCCGGCAGCCCATTGCCGACCGGACCTCCCAGCGGCGGCAGGCCGCCATGGAGACGGTAGTGCCCGGTGCTGATTTATTTTCACAGGTAAAATTTGACCCCGCCGCCGTTACTGATATGTACGCGGCCTACCGCAGGGATGCTTTGCTGGGCTACTGTGTAGAGCTTACCGCAGACGGCTTTGGCGGTCCTATTAAGCTGATGGTGGGGGTAAGCGCCGCCGGAAGCGTAACGGGGGTATCTATATTAGAGCATAACGAGACGGCAGGTCTTGGCTCAAACGCTGATGATCCGGCCTTTTTGGAGCGGTTTATCGGCCGCTCCGGTATGATTGCCATTGGCCCCGGCAGGGTAGAGGCGGTCAGCGGTGCAACCGTCACCAGCAAGGCGGTGGCCCAGGGGGTAGCCGGCGCGCTGGAAGCGGTGGCCCAATATCAGGGGTCAGGAGGTGGAGCCGATGAAGAAGGAGAAATCTAAGGGGTGGATGGAATTTCGTCAAAATGCCCCCGACATTGCAAAGAAGAAAACTCAAAAAACAGGTCATTGGTTTAGGGAAAGCTTTGCGCTGGAGCCTAAAAAGACCCTGGACGTGCTGAAAAACGGACTGGTGCTTCAAAACCCCACCTTGGTACTTTTACTGGGGATGTGCTCCACCCTGGCGGTGACCACCTCTTTGCAAAACAGCCTGGGCATGGGACTTTCCACTACGGCGGTGCTGATTTTATCCAATCTGGTGATTTCCCTGCTGCGCAAGCTGATTCCAAGTCAAATCCGCATTGCGTCCTATGTGGTGGTGGTGGCCGCCTTTGTCACCGTAATCGACCTGCTTTTGCAAGCTTATTTTCCGGAGCTTTCCAAGAGCCTGGGAATTTTCATTCCACTCATTGTGGTAAACTGCATTATTCTCGCCCGGGCCGAGGCGTTTGCCTCCAAGCACACCCCGGGCTACGCGGCGGTGGACGGCCTTGCCATGGGGCTGGGCTTTACCATGGCACTCTGCGTACTGGGGACAATTCGTGAGCTGCTGGGCGCGGGCAAGCTGTGGGGTATGCCCTTGTTTGGGCCAAACTTCCAGCCTGTGCTTCTGATTGTGGCTCCCTGCGGCGGATTTATCGTGCTGGGGTGCGTCATTGCGCTGGTGCAGTGGCTGCGCAATGAAAACGGCGAGAGAGGAGGGCGGAAGGCGTGACGGTAACCCAACTCTTTGCCCTGGCCCTGTCGGCTATCCTGGCGGAAAATTTTATTTTAGTAAAGTTTCTTGGTATCTGCCCCTTTTTGGGGGTCTCGCAAAAGACCGATACCGCCGTAGGGATGGGACTGGCGGTCACCTTTGTCATGGGACTCTCCTCCATGCTCACCTGGGTGGTCAATACCTTCCTGCTGGTGCCGCTGAATCTCCAGTACATGCAGACGGTGGCCTACATCCTGGTCATTGCCGCCCTGGTGCAGGTGGTGGAAATGTTTCTGCGCAAAAGCGTACCCGCCCTTTACACCGCTTTGGGCATTTACCTGCCCCTTATTACCACCAATTGCGCCGTGCTGGGCGTTGCCCTGTTAAGCACCCAAAAGCATTTTAATTTTGTGCTCTCGGCGGCCTACGGCGTGTTGGCCGGGCTGGGCTTCACCCTTGCAATTGTTCTCTTTTCCACCGTGCGGGAGCGGCTGGAGTTCTCCCGGTGTCCCAAATGCTTTGAGGGATTTCCCATTGCCCTGGTAACGGCGGGGCTTTTGGCCATGGCCTTTATGGGCTTTTCCGGACTAAAGGTTTGGTAAAAGACAAAGAGGCAGAGCATCCATTTTGTTTTATCTTCATGTAAGCGGGGGTGTAATATGTTTGTAGAAATTTTGATTGCCGTTGGCGTTTTGGGCGGTATGGGAGCTATTTTGGGATTGGTGCTTGCCGCTGCCGCCAAGGTCTTTGCTACCCCCGAGGAGCGAAAGCTGGAGCAGCTGGTGGAGGCACTCCCCGGCGCGAATTGCGGCGCCTGCGGTTATCCCGGCTGCGCCGCCTATGCCGCCGCTGTGCTGGAAAACAAAGCCCCTCTTGGCAAATGCCCTGTTGGGAAAAAGCCGGTGGAGAAGAAGATGAGAGAAATTCTGGCGGGATAAATGCAAATGTATTATGAAGCGATCACCTCTAAAAGTTTGTAAGCAAAAAAGGAACCGGCCTGATGGCCGGTTCCTTTTTTGTAAAGTTAATGCTTGCAGCAGCTTCCGTGGTCGCCCAGCTGGAAGGAGGCGCACTCGGTGGCCTCACAGTTGCACACGTCGGATTTGCAGCAGCCTACCTTGATTTCGTTCAGGGTGCAGGCGTTCTGAGCACCGCTGTGATAAGCGCAGCTTGCCACGGAGCATTTAATACTGGGATTGGCGTTCATAGTTGTTCCTCCTCAAGAAGTAAAGATGTTGTTTACCTCTCTTAGTATGAGCTGTCATGAGGGGAATATACCCCTTACAGCTTGGAGGAATTCTCCGGGGTCTCCGGCTCCTGGGGAAGCACCTGAGGAATAAAGCGCCGGGCAAAGCGGCCCTTGCCGCGGTTTTTAACGTAAAAAAAGCCGATGATGGAAAAGACTACCGCGCCGATAAAGTTAACAAACATGTCCTTCATGGTGTCCAGTCCGCCCAAATCCAGGTAGCCACCCTTGCCCAGAGCGTGCTTTGCGCCGTCCGCGGTGACCACAATCACGTCGGTAATACCCTGAATTTGGGTGGGAACATTGCCACCCGCCGGGTCAAGCATGACCGAGGAGATGGTACTCACCACAGTGTCCTTCTGCATATCTAAACGGAAGAACATATCCATGCCCCACTCAAAAAACTCCCACAAAACCCCGATGGTCATGGAAAAGCAAAAGGCCACAATGGCTAGGTAAAGCGGAGAAAGGGAGAGGGTGAAGCGGTCGTTGCGGTTTAAAATATCCAGCAGGGAGAAGCCGATGGCGGCGCAGAGAAAACCGTTGAGGGTATGAAGCATGGTGTCCCAATAGGGAAACTGGATGTAATAGGCCTGTATCTCGCCCAAAATCTCTGCGGAGAAGATAAAGAGAAGAATAATGACCTCCAGCGTGTCGGGAACCTCAATGCGCACCGTTCGCTCGATAAAGCTGGGGATAAAAAAGAGCAGCAGGGTAAGGACACATAAAAACACATTTTCAAAATTTCCGTTAAAAAATTGGGCTACCATTACGGTGACAACCAGTACCCGCAGCACAACATAGATAACTGCAAGGGACTTGTTTTCCCGCACCTGCTCCCTGAACGTCTTGTGGTATTTACCCAGTGGTTTAGCCTGTTTATCTTTTTTCATAGAGCGTCTCCTTGGCGAATAAGTGATGCTTTTTATAGTAGCGGACATTATTATAGCCCCTAGGTGGAAAAACTACAAGGTAAAATAGTGGGCAGATGGTGCATAGAATAGCATGGGCAGTGTAAACCGAACCCGGTCCACCCGGGCAAATTTGCGCCAGCGCCGCAGAAAACGATTTGGAAATACGTCAGTATTACCTGTGCCGGCTTCCTTGCGCTGACAAAAATTGACTCCTGCTGGACTGCGCAGCACCCCGGGTCTGATTTCCTGTGGGTGGGAGGCAGACGACGAAGCCCTACTTACCATAAGGCGAGGAGGATAACGAACCCAGATGCGGAAAATCACGCTCTGGGGCGGGTTCGGATTACACTGGTCAGGCTAAAAAGAAAGGAGCTGAAGAAACTTGGATTTAAAAAACAATAAAATAACCGTGGGAGAATTGCTTGATAATCCGGCCGCCCGCACCGTCTTTCAAAAGCGCTTTCCCATGGTTATGAAGCATCCGCTTTTGGGCGCGTCCCGTACGGTGACACTAGAGCAGCTTATAAGCTTTGCCGGGGCTTATTTACCAAAGAATATAATTCAGGATACGCTTAATGAATTAAAAAAACTTTAGGCTAAAGAACCGCGTCAGCAGTGGGTTATACCCACATCAGTCCACGCAGCCTGTCGGTAAAGTCCATAAGAACGTTACCGGCAGGCTGCGGCGCTGTTTAAAACACTGTAAAAAATTAGAGCGTATCTGAAAAGTATCAAACCGCCCATAAACCGCCAATTTTCCTTGCCATACGTCAGTATGGCTGCAAAAAATCGGATTGCCTTACAAAAAAATTCTGCGTTTCTGTGCATTCCGCTACTGTTCAGATACGCTCTAAAAAAGTAATTTTTTCCTTCTGGAATTTGAGGTAGAGGGATTATTAATAGCCTGCGTTTCCACGTTCCACCGTTTTTTTTTGCGGGCGTACCACTTTAGCGCATCTGTGTGCCGTTCCCTGCGCAGCACATAGAGGGTAAAGCCCACATCCAGTCCCAGAAACAGCACAGCAGGCAGGGTGAGCCAGCTGGGAATAAGAGGAATCAGCCGGGCGATCTGGGGCTGAACCCCATACACCAGCCCCAGAGATAAAAGCCCCCATGCGGCGGTAAACAGCAGGCAGACCTGCCCGCCCACATTGAGGGGCAGGTGGCTGTAATCCCAAAAACGCACCTTGGCCACATACTCGTAAAAAAGCCCCATAAAAAATTCGGCCGCCGTGGCCGCCAGTCCGCCAAAGAGAAAAAGAAGCAGGGGATTTGCCCGCACCGAGGTGGGCAGCAGCAAAATAAGCACTGCCCCCAGCCCATACACCGGGCAGAGGGGCAAAAAATACAGGCATTTCCGATCCCGTTTGGGGTTGTGAATGACCCGGGCAAACAGCACCTCCAGCACAAAGCCGATAAAGCTGTAAAGCACAAAAGTCCAAAACCAATTTGCCAAAACGCCGTCCCCTCCTTTTCTGTTAGGATGGACGGCGTTTTGAAAATCATGCGGCGTATTTTCTGGCAAAACAGAGAGAAAAAAAGCGAGGTGTAACCTTGTGAAAAAGGGGGAATTGTGGTATGATATTCTGAAAATAAAAATGGGGGAATACGGGTATGCGACATCTGGTTGACTTTGGCGACCTGCCTCGGGCGGAGTGGGACGAGCTGTACAAGCGTTGCAGCGACATCATTGACCACCCCACCGATTTTTTAGACGCCTGTAAGGGCAGGGTGATGGCGAGCCTGTTTTACGAGCCCTCCACCCGCACAAATTTTTCCTTCCAGACCGCCATGCTTCGGGTGGGCGGCACCGTTTTTGGCTTTGCCGACCCCAAGAGCTCCTCGGTGGCCAAGGGCGAGACCTTGAAGGATACCATTAAAATGGTTTCAGGCTACGCGGATGTTGTCGTCATGCGTAACCCCCAGGAGGGGGCGGCTAAGGCAGCGTCTCTCTACTCCGATGTTCCTGTTATTAATGCCGGTGACGGCGGGCACATGCACCCCACCCAGACCATGGCGGACCTGACCACGATTACCCGCCTGCGGGGCAAGGTGGACGGTCTTTCGGTGGGGCTCTGCGGCGACCTGAAAAACGGGCGTACGGTGCATTCTCTCATTAAAGCCATGGCGAAATTTAAGGATATTAAGTTTTACCTGATCGCTCCCCGAGAGCTGGCGGTACCCGAGTACATGCGGGCCTTTATGCGGGAGAACAACATGTGGTTTGTAGAGGTCACCGGTTTGGAAACCGTCATTCCCCAGCTGGATGTACTCTACATGACCCGCATCCAAAAGGAACGGTTTGTTGACCCGCTGGAATACGAGCGCTGCAAGGGCGTGTATGTTCTCACCCGGCGTAAGATGGACAGAGCCAAGAAGGAAATGATGGTGCTGCACCCCCTGCCACGGGTGGACGAGATTTCCATCGATGTGGACGACGACCCCAGAGCGGCCTATTTTGAGCAGGCGCGGTGCGGCATGTTTGCCCGCATGGCGCTGCTGGTGGATTTAGCCAACCAGCCCCGTATTGATCCCGGCGCGGTGGAAATTGGCACAAAACCGGTCTGCCACAACCCCCGCTGTATTACCCAGACCGACCTGTATCTGCCACCGCTGGTCAAAAAGAATGGCGGCGTGGACTGCTGCGCCTACTGTGACGCGGCGCTCTAAAGCGGTCTGTCGGCAACCGGATAAGACAACAGCTTCAACAGGCACCAAGGTATCGCAATTCCGCGGCACCGATGGCGGCATTGTTTGCACCAAGTAAAACGCAGCTACTACGGGTATGGTAGCTACCCTTGCCGACGGGCGGCAGCCCTACTTTGCCGGGCGCGGACTGTGCCGAGCCAGTAACCGCTATCTGGTTTTGCTAATTATCGAAAACCGTACCGCCGCCGTGGACTTATGGGGTCCGGGGCCTCAGCCCCGGAGAGCTTTGGATACTTTCTCTCTCGGGAAAGTATCCCCTCGGAGAGTGACAAGAAAGCGACGAGATAGAGACAAACGTAAAAGAAGCGGCGGAACGGTCAAGACCATTCCCTACAAGCGCAAGCCAATGGACTATTTAGACAGAATGAAGCGGTCATCCGTACGGATGGCCGCTTTATTTTTACGTTGTGCTATTTTACGTTATACATTTTTAGCTTTGGCTGTTTTCGGCATAATCCAGAACTTCATGGCGGGGTAGCTGAGCACCACCTGCACCAAGATGTTGACAATGTTGGCCAGCGTGGGCGCCAAGCCCTGGGGAATGCCCAGGTTCAAAAACAGTGCCTGACTGTAAGCCGGCAGAGCGGCGGAGACAATGACCAGCACCACAGCCAGCAGGATGTACTTGGGTACCGCCTTGCTAAACTGCGCGTTGGACTTAAACACCCAATTTTTTTGCACGAAGAAGTTGACCGTCTGAGCCAGGGCGGTAGCCACCAAAAAGCTCAAAAAACCGCACAGCATGAGGCTTTCCGGGGTAGTATAGTTAAAAATGAAAAACTGAAAGGGCTGCCCCTTAAAGGCGGTAAAGACAAAGCCGGTGCACAGCCACATGACAACGAAATTGGTCACCGTAGCACAGTTGGATAAAATATTGAACAAGATAAATTCCCATAAATCGGGATGCTGCTCTTTCCAGTGCCGAAAGGAACCCATTATTTAATTACCTGCCTTTCCTGCGTTTGCAAGGATTTCCGCCGTCTGCTTATCCTGCTTGCCCTTGCGCCGCCATGCGCCGATCAGGCGGCCGAGACCACCCCAGAAGTGGCCGTTAACGATATAGAGAATGGCGTCCACCATCTCCATATTTACCATTACGCCCATGAGTTTGGCGATACCGCGGAAGGGCATGTTGTAGATGGACAGGATATTCAAATCGGGCTTGCCCTGCGCCTCGGACTTGGTCTTCATGGCGGCAATGCGGCGGTAAACAAACCGGGCGACGCCGCTTTTGGCGTAGTAGAGCTGGGAAATGGTGTCGTTGCGCCCAAGAAGCTTGGTCTTGTCCCAGCGTGCCTCGGGAATGGGACGACCCAGCAGAAGCTCAAACTCCGCGTCGCCCACGTCCTGCACCTTGCCGGAATAGTAGCTGGGCAGACTGGCGGCATCGTAGGGGAGGGGCGCGCCCGTACCGGCAACCTCCACCGCAGCGGAGAGCCTTATGTCGGACACGCTGGCGGCCACATAGACCTCATAAGCGCCGCCCTCTACCTCGAATTTGCCGGTCTTGATATTAAAGTAGCGGAAGGCCTTGTCGTCCAGGGGAATGGTGACGCTTCGGCTCTCGCCGGGCTGGAGAAATACCTTGGCAAAGCCCTTCAGCTCCTTGGCAGGAGCGAAAAGACCGCTGTTTTTCTTACCCACATAGACCTGGCAGACCTCGGCACCGGCAATGCTGCCGGTGTTCGACAGAGTAAAGGAGACCTCTTTGCCGGTGGCCTTTATATCCGCGTAGGCGAAGGTGGTGTAGCTCAGCCCAAAGCCGAAGGGAAAACGGACGGGAACGTCCGCGGTGTCGTAGTACCGATAGCCGATGAAGGGACCCTCACGGTACTCGGCGGTGCGCTCGGTGCCGGGGAAGTGCATCCGGGCGGGGGTGTCGGCGTAGGCCAGAGGATAGCTCTCGGCAAGCTTGCCCGAGGGGTTCACCTTGCCGGATAGCACGTCGGCCATAGCGCCCGCGCCGGCCTGACCGCCCAGATAACCGTGGACAATGGCCTGCACCTTGTCTGCCCAGGGCAGCTCTACGGCAGAGCCGCAGGAGAGTACGACAATTATGTTAGGATTTACGGCGGCTACGGCAGCCACCAAATCATTCTGGTTTTGCGCCAGATTCATGTGCAGGCGGTCATTGCCCTCACTCTCGCTGACCTCGGCAAGACCTAAGTACAGAAGGGCGGCATCGGCTCCCTTGGCAAGCTCCACGGCCTGAGCCAGCAGAGCTTCGTCGTCGGCACGGTCACGGCGGAAGCCCTGGGCGTAGCCCGTGATGGTCAGGCCGCTTTCCTTCAGGCAGTCCAGGGCATTATCCACTTGGATGGAGTTGACCACGCTGGAGCCCGCCCCCTGATACCGGGGGGTGGCAGCGAAGTCGCCGATGACGGCGACCTTTTTGCCGGGGGTGAGGGGAAGCAGCTTGCCGTCGTTTTTAAGCAGTACCACCGACTCACTTGCCGCTTTGCGGGCAAAGGCGTGGTGGGCCTTTGCGTCAAATTCGGCAGCGGCACTGTCCGGAATGACAGTGGCAAAGAGCACGGAGAGGAATTCATCCACCCGTTCATTGACAACGTCCTCCGAAAGCTTACCTTCCCGAACGGCGGAGACAAGCTCGCAGTCGCTATACGCGCCGGGGGCGGGCATTTCCAAGTGGCTGCCGGCCGCCACGCCGGAGACATGGTCGTTGGAGCCGCCCCAGTCGGAGACGACAATTCCTTCAAAGCCCCACTCGTCCACCAAAATTTCCCGCAGGAGCTTTTTGTTTTCGTTAGCGTACACGCCGTTGAGCAGGTTGTAAGAGGACATGATGGCCTTGGGGTTTCCCTCCTTGACGGCAATCTCGAAGCCGGTGAGGTAAATTTCCCGCAGGGTGCGCTGGTCCACCACGCTGTCGCTGGACATGCGCAGAAGTTCCTGGCTGTTGGCGGCAAAGTGTTTGGGACAGGCCGAGATGCCCTTGGACTGAATGCCCCGGATATAGGCGGCGGCCAGCTTGCCCGCCAGGTAGGGATCCTCGGAAAAATACTCAAAGGAGCGGCCGCACAGGGGGCTGCGCTTTATATTCAGGCCGGGTCCCAGCAGCATGTTTACCCGTTGCGCCACGCTCTCCGCCCCCAAATGCTCGCCCAGTGCCTCACCCAGGGCCACGTCCCAGGAGTTTGCCATGGTGGCGGCGGTGGGGTAGCATGTGGCGGGCAGACTGGGATTGAGCCCCAGATGGTCGGTGGCTCCCGCCTGCTTGCGCACGCCGTGAGGCCCATCCGACAGAAACATGCCGGGTACGCCCAAGCGCTCGATGGGCTTGGTGGTGAAATTCCCCTTGCCAGAGAGCAGCGAGGCCTTTTCCTCCAGGGTCATCTGCTGAATTAGGTCTAAATATTTCATGTTGCAGTCTCCCTTGCGGCGGTCAGTATGGCCGGTTATTTTAAAAATTATATCAGATATAGAGGTGCTGTTGGATGCCGCCGACGTAAACGGTCGGTTTGGCGGCGTAAATTGTTGTATCAAAAAGCTGCATAAAATGTGCTCGGGCACAAAATGAAAGAAACAAAAAACGTGCACGAGCACGTATATAAAGTATCATAATAATTATGCGGCCTAAAGTCAACGTAATTTTACACTGCAAAGGTGTTTTCGGTTAAATGACTAAAGAAATGAACAGCCGTTTGTGCAAAACTCCCGCCCTGCTAACAGGGCGGGAGTTACCGAATTTTCTAGTCAATGTTCTGACTGATATAAATATTCAGCTCGGTATAGCACTTGCTGTGTTTCGGTATAGAGCCAAATAAAAGGTTTTCGTATAAAATTTGCAGAGAGCTGGCTCCCTGCACCTCGGGCTGCTGACCTAAGGTAGCCGAAATGACCCCGTCTCTGAGCATACGTCTCTGTGCGGGCACCAGGTCGTTAGTGATAATGTTCAGCCTGCGGCCCTTCGCCGCGTCATGAGCCACCTGACAGACGCTGTAATCGCCTAAGTTGACAATATAGAGTGCGCCCAGCTCCGGGTGCGTGCGCACCAGATCCTCTACGGCAGCATAGTTATCCTGGGCAAAAATGGTGGGTGTGCCGCCCCCCAGCAGGGTAATCCCGGGGTAGCGGGCGGTCATCTCGGCTACGTACCCCGCCATGCGGTCTTTAAAGCTTTGATTGTCGCTGTCGCAGTGGGTGAGAATGCCCACCTTGCCGGCGCCGCCCAGGCAAAGGGCAGTCAGTCCGGCGGCCACTCGTCCGGCCTTCACGTAGTCGCAGCCCACATAGCACAGCCGCTCCTCCTCGTAAGCATCCACATTGTAAAATACAAAGGGAACACCCTTGGCACGCATACGGCGGAGGAAGCGTTCAAAAAGAGGCATGACCATAGGTGTGGTAACCACGCCGTCCACGCCGTCGGCCTCTACCTGGGCAAACAGGTCAATAAAATCCTGGCTTGTGACGCCCTGTATGGGATAAAAGTTTACCGTGACCCCCAGACCATCCAACTCATCCGCCTTTTTACGGGCGGCTTCATACACGTCCCGAAAGTACGAGTACTCCGGGGCGTCAAAGAAGAGAAAGGCCAGCTTAAAATTCCGCTTTCGTCCGGCCAGCAGACGTCCGGCAAGATTGGGCGTATAGCCCACTTCCTGGGCAATGCGCCGAATTTCGGACTCGGTGTCCGGCTTGACCCCGGGACGGTTATTGAGCACCCGATCCACCGTTCCTCTTGAGACCCCCGCCAGCTTTGCGATTTCTTTAATGGTTGCCATAAGAACCTCCGGCTCTGTTTTTGTACCAATACTTACTATAAGAGCCTTTTTTGTCCTTGTCAATAAAGAAAGGCCTATATTTTTTACCCCTGTGCTTGGGCACGGGGGTAAAAAAAGCAAAGGGGGGCGTGGCGGTTCTGACCGATTGGTCACAAAACCGCCACGCCCCCCTTATTAAAAACATTTAAATCTTTACCTGCTCCAGTTCGTTATCCGCCAGCGCGTTCTGATAGGATTTTAGGTCGGTATATACATCATTTTTAATGGGATTGCGTGCGCCTGTTTTACGCATATGGGCGATTTCGTACACCAGAACCCCCAAATTCATGGCCAGTGCCGCGCCGCTGAGCACCAGCATGGCTTCCGGTCTGTGAGATGCCTTCACCGCAAACTGGGATGCATCGGCAAAGAGAGGGAAGGTGAGGTTAAACATGGCATAGAGCGCCAAGGTCTGCGCCCGGTGCTGGAGCCAGATGCCCTTTTTAATAAAGAAGGAAGCGATGGTGGCCGAGACAATGAGCACAACCCCCGAGTACATAGAACGATCGGAAATACAGTTATAGCAGTAGGCCAGATTCCACAGATCGTAGGCGATGATCCAGAACCAGAGCATGTCGGGCCACACCATGTCCCGGCTCTTGGTGCGGGCAATGCGGATGCCCAGCCAGCCGGTGATGGTGACAATGTTGAGAATGCCCGCCGCCGCGTTCATCAGGTTCCACGGCCCGCCCATCATGGTCAGGCCGTTTTCCACCACGGATAGACCGTTAAAGGCTTTGAACACCTCAAAGTCGCGATAGACGGCCTCTAAAATATTGATAATCAGAATAAGGGCGGGAAAGAGGTACATGAACTTGCTGCCATCCAGGCGCTTAATGTACCGAATGGCCATAAAGCCGATGACCCCTGCCAGGGCGGAGTAGGTTTTCACCCACGCGAACCAGTAGCCAGAGGTAGTGCCTGCTCCCGCGGTGATGGGCCAGACAAAAATGGTCAGCACAATGGGCAGTGCCACATAGACCGCCAGCGACAGCCACTTGGAGCGGCGGGTGATTTCGTTCACAGCCAGCAGCACGACGATGAGAAAAACAACCATTAAAAGGGTGGTCAGCGGAATTTTTTCATAAAAGAACACAACACACACGCCCCTCTCTTATAGTCCGATTTCCAAATCGGTGATGGGGTACGCCTTGCAGGAGTGGATGTAGCCGAACTTCTCATCGGCCAGCCGCAGCAGCACGCCCCGGGGCATAAATACCTTGCCCCCCATAAGCTTTACCCGGCAGTAGCTGCACTCGCCGCTGCGGCAGCAGACGTTTACGCGAATACCGGAGCGCTCCAGAGCCACCAAAATTGGCTCCCCCGCCAGGGCGGGTACCGTGCGATCGCCCACCTTGAGCTGGAATACCGTGTCGGGGGCAATGTCGGCGGGCCAGCCCGGCTCGTTTTGAATGTCCTGCCGGGCACCAAAAACCTCCCGCCGTACATGGCCGCCAGAAATACCGATTTCACCCAGCGCCTTAATGCAGAAGTCGGTCATGACGGTGGGGCCGCACAGGTAGTAGGTGCACCCGGCGGGTTCGGGTACCAGCTGGCGGATGCAGTCGGCGGTAATAAACCCGGTGCGCCCGGTGTAGCCGGGCTCCGGCTCGGAGAGAACCAAGGTATAGTGCAGGTTGGGGTGCCGGGCGGCCAGGGCGGTGAGCTCCTGGTGGAAGGTGGCGGTATCGGTGGTGCGGCTGCCGTAGATAAAGTGAATCTCCCGCTCCCTGCCGGTCTCCAAAATTTCACGGGTCATGCTCATGAAGGGGGTTACGCCGGTGCCGCCAGCCAGAAAGACCGAGCGGGGGCGGTGGAACACCGGGTTATAGTGAAATACTCCGGCGGGGCCGTTGGCCTCGAATTTATCCCCCACCTTCACCTTGTCGAGGAAATAGTCCGAAACAAAGCCGGTGGCGATGCGGCCTACCGTGATTTCATAGTAGGCCCGCTGACGGGGACTGCCGGAGAGACTGTACGGGCGGCTGGTGCGCACGCCATCAATCTCCACAAAGAGATTGAGGTACTGCCCCGCCTCAAAGACGGGCAGGTAGCCGTCCGCGGACACTAGGCGGAAGGTTTTGGAAATGGCGTTTTCCTCTCGGATTTCGCTCACCCGCAGGCGCAGGGACTGGGGGTGGAGTTGGTTTACGATGGCGCGGGTCTGGAAGCGGTCGATGCGGTAGTCCCGGCCGTTGCGGCGCATAATGGCGCGGTCAGAGAGCACCTGGGGGCCGTTCGCCATGGAGCTGATGATGGTTTCCTTTAAATCCGCCATGGTTACACCTCCTCAAGCACTTGGCGGGCAATTTTGTCGCCATAGAGATAGTTGGGACCGAACCCGCAGGTATTGACCCAGCCGCTGGCAAAGACCAGACCGTCCAAAAAGCTGTCCTGAGGGAAGAAAAAGACCGAGGACTTTAAATCCTGCTCAAAGCCGTAGATGGCTCCGCCGGGGTGACCCAGATAGCGCATATGGGTCAGGGGGGTGGCAACCTCCATCTCCTCAATGTGGCTGCGCAGACCGGGGAAGCGCTTCTCCAGCCGCGCCACAATGGTATCGGCCAGACGGTACTTGGTCTCGTGGTACTGCTCGGGGGTCAGCTTTTCCCAAGCCTCACCGTACTTGAGGGTGCCGGCGGTAATCAGACTGGTGCCCTTGGGGGAGACCTCCGGGTCGTCCACCGTGTAGTTGGTGGCCACAATGGGGTCAATGTCGGTGTTAAGCTGATAGGCGTTCATAAAGTCGCCGTTGGCGTCCAAGCTGTCGTAGATAAGATTAAAGGAGTCGGTAAAGCCAATCTCCTCCGGCGGGCAGTCCAGACCGATAAAGCAGGTGAGTGCCGAAATGCCAACAGTATAGCTCTTGAGGTAGTCCTTTGCCCCCGCGGGTACCTCCTGGGGGGAGAGAAGGTTAAAGTAGGTGTGGATGGGGGAAATGTTGGAGATGATCTTTTTGCAGCGGTACTCCGTGCCGTGCTCATCAGCCACGCCGACGGCCCTGCCGTTTTCCAGTAGGATGCGCGCGGCGGCGGTGTTGTACTTCACCACGCCGCCCAGCTGGGTAATGCGGTCGGCCAGAGCCTGACTCATGACCTGGGAGCCGCCCCGAAGGTAGTAGGGTTTATCCTGTATGTACAGATAGGTGCACCGGGCCAGAATGGAGAAGGGGAACCGCTCGGGGGAGACTCCCATAAAGCACCAGTAGGCCGACAGACAAAGCTTTAGCTCAGTGTCCTGAAAGAACTCATCCAGCACATCCTGGGTGCTGCGCACGGCGTACTTTGCCAGCACGGGGTACTTTTTGGGGAAACCAAACTTCATTATTTTTTTCTTTAGCTCCGAAGCTTCGCCGGTGCTTTGGGCGCTCTTTGCCATAAAATCGGCCAGGGTTTCGTTAAATTCCCATAGGGTGTCAAAGTACCGCTTGATGTTGGCGGCCTCGTGGGGAAAATCCTTGGAGAGAGAGACTACCGCCGCGTCCTTGTCGGCGGGGATGGCCACCCCCTTGTTGCCGGGAAGACCTACTTTAAACAGGGTGTCAATGGGAATCCAGTCAATTTTGTCGGTAATACCGTACTCGTTAAAAAGCTTTCGCAGGGGGCCGGGCTTTTCGGCGGGGCCCATGCCGTTTAATTGGTGAAGCGCTACCTCAAACTCAAAGCGGCCCCTGCGGAAGCTGGTACCGCAGCCGCCGGGGATATTGTGCTTTTCCAATACCAGCACACGCTTGCCCGCCAGGGCGATGCGGGTGGCGGCCGATAGGCCACCGTTGCCCGCGCCGATGACAATGACGTCGTAGCTTTGCATGGGTCGTCCTCCTGTTATTTTAAAATCCCGGAAAGGGCGATCAGTACCAGGTTAATGACCATAAAGGCAATCTGCGGGCCGGTCTTTTGGGTGCCCTCGACAAAGCGGGTAAAGCCGTCGCTCTTAAGGGCTGTTTCCAGCTTCTCCTTCTGTGAAATCTGCACGCAGCCGCCAAAGGTAAGGGAATTGGCGCGGAATACCAGCCAGTAACCGGGGTTCCACAGCATGAGACAGGAGAGGATGGGGGCGGCCAAAATGCCAACATGGAGCTTAGCAATGGCGGGAGAAAATTCGTTGGTCACAAAAATCCAATTCCAGAGGGTATAGGCGATGATCCAGGCCACGGTGCCCAGGGCGGCGGCGGCGTGGGTCTCGTAAATATGGGCGAAGGGGTAGGAGCCGGACAAATCCACCCAGAATCCGCGCAGGAACCATACCGAGGCGCCCAGCGCCAGGCCGGTAACGCCGTTAAACCACTTGCGGCGCTTAAAGTCGGTAAGGGTGGCCTCCAGAATGTTAATGACCAGGAAAATCAGCACGATGTTTACATACCATTGGCGGGGCAAAATGTTGAACACAGCTAAAATGATGACGGCCCGGAGGGTCACCAGAGTGGAGAGCTTAAGCTTTTCGAAAAAGACCATTTTGCAGGTGAGCATGACTGCGATGGGCAAGAATACGTTGATGGGCAGGTTGGCAAGCAATGGCTCGAAGGAAGTCAGCATGGATACCGCCATGATGGAGACGGTCAACAGGAACAGCAGCAGGTTTTGGCCGGACTTGCGCTTAATTTCCGTGATAGACATAAATTCTCCTCCTCAACATACACACAAAGTACAGGGATTTTAGGTACTGTAATATCTCACCTCCAATTCTGTGGCACGCTTGGCAATTAACGCTCGCACCTCCTCCCGGGCGCGGTCGCCGTCCTGGGCGCGAATGGCCTCCAGCACAACCCGCAGTTCTCCCGCCGCGTCGGCGGGGGTGACAGTACGGAAAACCAGCTCGGTAAAGACCCGGATAACACTGTGAAAGGCGTTGTATACCAGGGGGTAAATGTTATTTCCGGTGGCGCAGAACATATCCCGGTGAAAGTCGGAGACCAGCCGAGCAACCTCCGCGGGGCTGGTGCCCTTGGCAATTTTGTCGCAGAGCGCATCCATTCGGGCCAAGTCCTCCTCGGTGCGGTTGAGGGCGGCCAGCCGTGCGCCGGTGCCCTCGTTCTCTAAGCGGAACTGGACGATGGAGCGCAGGGTTTTGCGGTCAAAACGTCCGCCGTTAAATTCCAGCATGGAGACCAGGGTATCCAATTTTCCGTTGCGGGCATAATCGGCCACAAAGGCCCCCTTGCGGGGGACGATTTCCACAAAACCCTTGGCGGCCAGCTCGGCCAGACCGGTGTGAACAATGGTCTTGCTGATTTTCATGCGCTCGGCCATTTCTCGCTCCGGGGGCAAGCGCTCTCCCTGCACCAGGATACCGGAAAGAATTTGATTTTCGATTTCCCGGACAAAAAGTGCCTGCCTGGACGGCACAATTAATTCATTTAGCTGCATGGTATTCCTCCGTGTTATATTCTGTATTTATAAAAGTGGTTTTGGTCAGACCACGCTTTAATAAAATAGTATACGAATATCAAAAGAAATACAAGATGTTTTTTGTTGATTTTTTAACAAAATAATGGTATGATTTTTGCGAAAGCGGGGTAAGGCACTTTGAAAGCAAAAAGAATGCCCAGTGCACTGTTTGTTGGTCTGACCAAAAAACAGGCGGTGTTGCACTAAAATTGAGAGGAGAGAAGGGAATATGGTCAGGGTTATCGAAATTAAGCAGAGCGTGTTTGAAAACAACGACCACCGGGCCGAGCTGCTGCGGGGGGAGCTGAAGGAGAAAAAGGTTTTTCTCCTCAACCTCATGTCCTCGCCCGGATCGGGCAAAACCACCACGCTGGTGCGCACCATGGAAGCGCTGAAGGGCGAAATGCGCATTGGCGTAATGGAGGCCGACATTGACTCCGATGTGGATGCCCACACCATTGCCAAAACCGGCGTGAAGGCCGTCCAGCTCCATACCGGCGGCATGTGCCATTTGGACGCCGAGATGACTCGTCAGGGCTTAGAGGCGCTTGGTACGGATGATGTAGATTTGGCAATTTTGGAGAATGTGGGCAATTTGGTCTGTCCAGCCGAGTTTGACACCGGGGCGACCAAAAACGCCATGATTCTCTCAGTGCCCGAGGGGGATGACAAGCCCCTGAAATATCCCCTGATGTTCTCCATTTGTGATGTGGTGCTCATTAATAAAATTGACGCCATCAGTATGTTTGACTTTAATATGGAGGCCGTGCGCCAGCGAATTTTACAGCGTAACCCCAAGGCAAAAATTTTTCCCATTTCGGCCAAAACAGGCCAGGGAATGGAGCCGTGGTTTGCGTGGCTGCGGGAGCAGGTAAAAGAAGCGCGAGCGTAGGCGCATAGGCGCGGATGGACCGGAGACAGAGGGAAGCCGCGCCGTATGAGGAGGTGAATTGCCCCGGAGGGGCAAGAGAAGCCACCCTGGGGTGTGTGCCCAACGGGAGCGTGACAAGAAAGCACGAGCCCACATTGAGAGAGGAGAATTACATATGTCCCAACGTCTTAACAAGCGCGACGAGAAAATTCTTGCCATGGCAAACCACATTGGCAGAAAAAAACCCGGCAGCAAGGGTGCCTACGACTTCGAATCTCCCGAGTACCTGATTTTAGAGCCGGTGGTTACCCACGAGATGGCAGACGTGTGCATGACTATGAAAATTCTGGAGCACCTCACCGCCGAGGAGGTTGCCGCCCGCTGCGGCAAGACCGTGGAGGAGACCCACCGTATTCTGGAGGAGATGGCCGAGGTGGGCGTGTGCATCGTCAATAATATTGACGGAAAAGACGTGTACTGGTACGACACCTGGGTGCCCGGTATTATGGAAATGATGGTAAATCACCCCACCAATCCCCACAAATATCCCCAGATTGCCGAGGCGTTTGAGGCCTACGGACGCGTCCGCGGCGCGATGACCGCCGGCATGGCTCCCGTGGGGGTGGGGCTGATGCGGGTCATTCCCATCGAGCAGGCCATTTCGGGGGAGACCCGCCGCGCCTCCTATGAGGAGCTTTCCAAGTATATTGAGGACAACACCATTTTCTCGGTCTCCAACTGCTCCTGCCGCACCGCCCGGGAGATTATGGGTGAGGGCTGCGGACACCTGAAGGAGGACATGTGCATCCAGATGGGTCACGGAGCCGAGTATTACATCCGCACCGGTCGGGGCCGTCAGGTCACCAAGGAGGAGGTTTACGCCATTCTCCGCAAGGCCGAGGAAAACGGCCTGATGCACGAAATTCCAAACCTGGACGGCTCGGGCAAGACCCACGCCATCTGCAACTGCTGCGGCTGCGGCTGCTTCTCCATGCGTACCGCCGAAATGTTTTTGAATGCCGACATGATTCGCTCCAACTATGTCTCCCAGGTGGACAAGGAAAAGTGTGTGGCCTGCGGCCAGTGCGTGGAAAACTGCCCGGTAAATGCGCTGCAATTGGGGCAAAAGGTCTGTTCCTCTAAGCCGGTGGTGGAAAAGCTGGAGCGCAAGGACACCCCACGGGACACCGAGTGGACCAGCGACCACTGGAACCCCGACTACCGCATCAACCGCAAAAATGTGGTGGATAGCGGCACCGCTCCCTGCAAGACCGAGTGTCCCGCCCATATCGGTATCCAGGGCTACATTAAGCTGGCGGCCCAGGGCAAGTACACCGAGGCGCTGGAGCTGATTAAAAAGGATAACCCGTTCCCTGCTGTGTGCGGGCGCATCTGCAACCGCCGGTGTGAACAGGCGTGTACCCGGGGCGACGTGGACGAACCCCTGGCCATCGACGAAATTAAGCGCTTTATCGCCGACCAGGACATGAACGAAGCCCGCCGCTTTATACCCCAAAAGCGCCACAATTACTCCGACAAAAAGATTGCCATTGTGGGCGGCGGCCCGGCGGGGCTCTCTTGTGCCTATTATCTGGCGCTGGACGGTTACTCCATCACGGTATTTGAAAAGCAGCAGGCACTGGGCGGCATGCTCACCCTGGGCATCCCCTCCTTCCGCCTGGAGAAGGATGTGGTGAACGCCGAGATTGAAATTCTGCGTGAAATGGGTGTGGAGTTCAAAACAGGTGTTGAGGTGGGCAAGGATGTGACCATAGCCCAGCTCCGGGAGCAGGGCTACAAGGCGTTTTATCTTGCCATTGGCGCGCAGGGCGGCCGCAAGCTGGGCGTGGAAGGGGAGGAGAGCGAGAACGTCCTCTCCGGCGTCGAGTTTGTACAGGACATCAATTTGGGTAAGGACACAAAGCTCTCGGGCAAGGTAGTAGTGATCGGCGGCGGCAATGTGGCTGTGGACGTGGCACGCTCCGCCGCCCGTGTGGGTGCGGCCGAGACCGCCATGTACTGCCTGGAGAGCATGCAGGAGATGCCCGCCGCCGAGGATGAGGTAGAGGAGGCCCGTGGGGAGGGCATTACCGTCCACAACGGATGGGGTCCCGTCCGCATCATCTCCGAGGGCGGAAAGGTCACCGGTGTGGAGTTTAAAAAGTGCGTGTCGGTCTTTGACGAGAACCATCGTTTCAGCCCCAAGTATAACGAAAACGAGAAAATTGTTGTATCGGCGGACTATGTGCTCCTCTCCATTGGCCAATCCATCCAGTGGGGCAGTCTCTTAGAAGGGACGAGGGTGGAGCTTAACCCCAATCAGACTGTGAAGGCCGACGGTTTCACCTATCAGACCGCGGAGCCGGACATCTTTGCGGGCGGCGACTCCTACACGGGACCTAAATTTGCCATTGACGCCATTGCCGCAGGTAAACAGGGAGCGATCTCCATTCACCGCTTTGTCCAGCCCGGCCAGAGCCTTGTGTTTGGCCGTGACCGCCGGGAATACAAGGCGCTGGATAAGGAGGCGCTGGAACTGGACAGCTACGACCGTATGCCCCGCCAGCAGGCACCCCACGCCCAAAATGCCCCCGGCTTCCAGGATGACCGCATGACCTTTACCGAGGAGCAGGTGCGCAAGGAGACCGAGCGATGCCTGGGCTGCGGCGCCACCGTGGTGGATGAGTTCCTCTGCGTGGGCTGCGGACAGTGCACCACCAAGTGCAAATTTGATGCCATTACCCTAAAACGCCAGTACGACGGCGCGGGCGTGGCGCTCCACGATATGAAGAAGGTACTGGTGCCCCATGTGGTGAAACGCAAGGGCAAAATCATGCTGAAGAAGATGAAGAAAACCTTCGCCAAGGATTGAGGGTGAACGTATTGCACGAGCTGGGCATTGTCATTGAGATTGTCAACACGGTGGAAAAGCTGGCCAGGGAGCAAAATTTGACCAGGATTGATACACTGGTGCTCCAGGTGGGGGAGCTGTCCACCGTGGTACCCCAGTACATCAGGGCCTGCTATCCCGCCGCGGTGGACGGCACCATGATGGAAAACACCAAGCTGGAAATTGAGATACTGCCCGGAAACGGGCTGTGCAAGGGCTGCGGCAAGGTGTTTAATCTGCTGGAGCATAAGCGAATCTGCCCCCATTGCGGGGGCGGAGCGTGGGAGCTGCTGGGTGGAAAGGAGTTCTTTATTAAGGAAATTGTTGCGTGTTAAAATGATATTTGAGAGAGGAAGCGCATTTGTATGCTGTTTCAGGTCTATGGTGAAAACGCGCTCTATCAGTGGCTGGGGCTGCTTTTGGTGTTTGGCGCGCTGATACTGGTCAACGAGCTGACCAGGCGGAGTAAAATCGGGGGCATTCTGTTTCTGTTCGCGATTCCTGCCGTCCTGACGGGCTACTTCATCGCCATTTACATCGGGGCGGCCAACGGGGCGGAGTGGGCGCTGAATAACCCCACCTACATCTACATGAACAGCTGGTTCCATTATGCCAAGCTTTACGCGGCGCTGGCCGGCTGTATCGGCTTTATGATGATTCGTTACCGCTGGGGCGTGGGTAAAAAGCGCTGGTTTTTGTACTTCCCATGGTTTATTCTGGCTGCCAATATTCTCATTGCCGTGGTCAGCGACCTGGAGAGCGCCTTTAACGGCTGGCAGACGTGGTGGACCTCCTCCGAGGGGGTGGCGCTCTACGGCGGCTGGCACAACGTTATGAACGCGGCGGCGGGCGTGCTGAACATTGTGGGCATCACGGGCTGGCTGGGCATCAAGGTCTCCAAGGATAAGCGGGATATGCTCTGGCCGGACATGAGCTTGCTCTATATCATCGCCTATGATATCTGGAACTTTGCCTATACCTATAACTGCCTGCCTACCCACGCCTGGTACTGCGGCGTGGCGCTTCTGCTGGCGCCTACCGTGGCGGCGCTTTTCTGGAACAAGGGTGCGTGGCTGGCCAACCGAGCGCACACCCTGGCCATTTGGTGCATGTTTGCCCAGGTTTTCCCCATGTTCCAGGATTACAGCGTGTTCTCGGTCAGGAGTGTGCAGTATGCCGAGAATTTTGTCCCCATGACCGTCATAAGCGCCCTGGCGCTCATTGCCAACATTGTGCTGGTGGCTGTGGTCTTTATGAGAGCGAAAAAGCTGAAAAAGAACCCCTACATGAACGACGTGTTTGCCGATACCGCCGAGTATAAGGAGATTATGGCGCGTGCCGATATGGCGGTTAAGGCTGTGAAATAAGCTGCGCTTAAAACGGACGAATAAAGAGGGAGGACAAGGGCCATAGACCCTTGTCCTCCCTCAGCTTGTAGGCAAACTGCTATTTTGAAATTGGATGTCAAAAGGCTGAGATTTTTGAGCGGGGGGATAGTGTGAAAGGGGGGCGGAGCCCCCGCTTTCGCGTGCAGGAACCCGCCCGCAGGCGACCGATTTCGGCATTTTGCCGAAATCGCCCTCAGACTGGCGACAAAGTCGCCAGTCTGAGGAGGGACAAGGGC
Source organism: uncultured Pseudoflavonifractor sp. (assembly GCA_964504285.1). Taxonomy (GTDB): domain Bacteria; phylum Bacillota; class Clostridia; order Oscillospirales; family Oscillospiraceae; genus Pseudoflavonifractor. The sequence continues at coordinate 22,327 of CAZDDZ010000007.1, read as the reverse complement.
CATAGGCCCTTGTCCCTCCTCTTTATTCGTATTAAAGCAGTGCTGCGCGTCGGTACGCTTTTGCCTTACAGCAGATTAATAAAAGCAAGTGCTTCGGAGGAAAGCTTAAAGGTAGGGTTCCACACCAGGCAGACCCGGGGGCTGAAGGTCATGGCCTCCAAGCGCCGAATGACCAGAGTGGGATCGTTGTTTTGGACGGCTGAGGTATAGGGGGCGATGGCAATGCCGATACCGGCTCTGGCCCAACTAAGGGAGGACTGGATTTCGTTGTTTTCACATATGATATGCGGATTGAAGCCCCTTTTGCGGCAGGCGCCGGTAAGCATCTCGCGGTAGCGGCGGTGGGTAACCAAGGGCTTGCCCTGCAAGGCTTCCAAGGAAATAGAGGCTGCAGTGTCGCCACTGTAAAAATCGTCATAAAAGTGGGGCTGGGCAATGGTGACGAAGTAGTCGGAGCCGTCAGAGCCCAGAACCGGGTCGGGAACGGGGATGCTGCGGAAGGCGGAGGAGTTAAAGGGTTCGCGGACAAAACCTAAATCGGCCTTACCGGAGGACAGGTTTCCCAGCACGGTGTCGGTGGGGCCTTCGATGACCCGAAAGTTTACATAGGGGTAATCACGGCAAAATTTTGCAATTTTTTCGGGAAGCAGGCGATTGTTCACCGAGCCGATGGTGCCGATGCGGATGGTTACCTGTTTTTCCTCGGAGGAGGCCTTGATGTCCCGGGAGGTCTCCTGTAAAAGGGCCAGGACAGCTTCGGCCCGTTCCTTCAGGATTTTCCCCTCGGCGGTAATTTCCAACTTCCGCTTGTCCCGATGAAAAAGAGTGGTGCCCAATTCCTCCTCCAGGGACTTGAGCTGAAGACTGAGTGGCGGTTGGGAAATGTTCAGATTTTGAGCGGCGCGGGTAATACAACCCATTTTTGCAATCTCCAGGAAGTATTCTAGCTGTTTTAGTGTCATTGCACAAAACACCATCCTTTGAGTTCAATATTATGTACATGGTTTATATATAAAAAATATATGATAATGGCTTTCGAAAGCATAAATGTATTTGAAAAAAACCACCGCAACTGGTATAGTAAGGATGGACAACATTCCTGGTATTATATAAAGGAGGAATGGTGCCCACAAATAGGCATGAAGCGAAAAAATGTCTATTAGATATATTATAAATGAAATGCGTATGAATTACAAGTGCTCCTGTGTTGGTTATAGAGTGCGCTGCGGAGAGCGTACTTTATGATATTCCCTTCGGTGTGGATGCACCGAACTACCCCCCATTTCCACAGCGGAAAAAATGAAGCGAAAAATGAGAGGGAGGAAAAACTATGACCGAGCAAGACAAGAAGTTGCAAGAACCCACCGGTATCAAGAAGTATTTCAAAGAGCAAAACATCGAGTTCTCCTTTAACCGCATTGCCATCCAGGGACTTGGCGGCATGGCCCACGGCCTGTTCGCCTCGCTTCTCATCGGCACGATTCTCGGCACAATCGGTACCTTTATCCCCGGTGCTGTCGGGGCATTCCTGGCTGAGGTTTCTGCCCAGACCAAGGTGATTCAGGGCGCGGCAATGGCTATGGCCATTGGCTATGCCATGAAGGCGGACCCGTATGTTCTCTATTCTTTGGCTACCGTCGGTCTTGTTGCAAACAAGCTTGGCGCGGCCGGCGGCCCCTTGGCCGTGTACTTCGTGGCCCTGATTGCTATCTTCGCCGGCAAGATGGTCTCCAAGCGTACCCCCATCGACCTGATTGTCACCCCCACTGTTACCATCTGCATTGGTATGCTGGCAGCTAACTTCCTGGCACCCCCGATTGGTGCGTTTGCTGTTTGGCTGGGCAATATCATCGTCTTCGCCACCAACCTGCAGCCTCTCCTGATGGGCGTGCTGGTCTCCGTAGTTGTTGGTATTATCCTCACCCTGCCCATCAGCTCGGCAGCTATCTGCGCTGGCCTGGGTCTGGTTGGCTTGGCGGGCGGCGCGGCCGTGGCCGGCTGCTGCGCCCAGATGGTCGGCTTTGCCGTCTGCTCCTATCGTGAGAACAAGCTCAATGGTCTGGCTTCCATCGGCCTGGGCACCTCCATGCTGCTGGTTCCCAACCTGCTGAGAAAGCCCATTCTTTGGCTGCCCCCCACCATTACCGCTGCTATTACCGGCCCCATCGCCACCATGGTGTTTGGTCTGCGGATGAACGGTGCGCCCATCTCCTCCGGCATGGGCACCTCCGGCATGGTTGGCCCCATCGGCGTGGTTACTGGCTGGCTCAACCCCAGCGAGCGCGCTCTGGAAGTGGGCGAAGTTATTACCCAGGCGGGCGCAATGGATTGGATCGGCATGATTCTCATTTGTATTGTGCTCCCCGCCATTCTCTCGCTGGTTATCTCCGAGTTTATGCGGAAGAAGGGCTGGATTAAGGAAGGCGACTATAAGCTGACCTAACCCCTCTGCCCCGGAAGGCTGACTACATAACAAAAGCCGGGGCGCCTGTTCAAGAAGCAGGCGCCCCTGCTTTTACAAAATGGATAATATTTGAAATGCTGGACAAATCTCTGCGCACTGATCGGGATACGCGATTATCTGCGCGCAGTGATTTGTTCAGCAGCCGACTGGCAGTTCGTAATTATTGCGGATTGCCGGAGAAAAATGTACATATTTGAAAGGAGCGTTTTACTATGGGTTCCATCCTCATCAAAAACATCGGCCAGATTCTCAGCGGAGACATTTCTAATCCTGTCCTCAAGGGTGACACCATTGTGGTCACCGACGACAAAATTACCGCCATCGGCGGCGAGGAGGTTGGCAAGGGCATTGAGGCTGAAAAGGTCATCGATGCCGCCGGCGCCACCGTCACCCCCGGCCTGTTTGACACCCATGTGCATACCACACTGGGCGATTACGCCCATCGTCAGTTCGCCAGCAACTTTATTGACGGCGAGCTTCACGGCGGCGTAACCACCATCATCTCCGCCGGTGAGGTTCATACCCCCGGTCGTCCCAAGGATCCCGCGGGGACCAAGGCACTGGCTATTCTGGCACGCAAGTCCTTTGCGGCACTGAAGCCCGGCGGTGTAAAGGTGCAGGGCGGCAGCGTCATTCTGGAAAAGGGCCTTGTGGAGAAAGACTTTGAGGAAATGGCCAAGGAAGGCGTCTGGACTGTGGGCGAAATCGGCCTCGGCAGCGTGAAGGATCCTGCGGATGCTGCCCCCATGGTTGAGTGGGCACACAAGTACGGCATGAAGGTGCAGATGCACACCGGCGGCACCTCCATCCCCGGATCCTCCACCGTTACCGCCGAGCAGGTCATGGCCACCAAGCCCGACGTAATTTCCCACATCAACGGCGGCCCCACCGCCATTGCTCTCCACGAGGTGGATAAGCTGATGGACGAGACCGATTTTGCGATGGAGATTGTCCAGTGCGGCAACCCCAAGGTTACCGACTATGTTGCCCGCCGCGCCAAGGAGAAGGGCCAGATGGGCCGCATTATCTTCGGTAACGACGCCCCCTCCGGCACCGGCATCATTCCCCTGGGCATTCTGCGCAACATCTGCCAGGTGTCCTCTGTTTCCGATATCCCCGGCGAGATTGCCCTGTGCATGGCTACCGGTAACGCCGCCAAGGTGTATGACAAGCTGAATACCGGCGTGATTGCCGTGGGTCGTCAGGCCGACCTGGTGTTTATGGATGCCCCCATGGGCTCGGTTGCCGAGACTGCTGTTGAGGCGTTTGAGTGCGGCGATATTCCCGGCCTCGCCATTATCATGGTGGACGGTGTCATTAAGGCCGCCAAGAGCCGTAATACTCCCCCCTGCAAGCGCACTGCTAAGGTCATCTAATCTTAATTCTTTGAGCCCGCAGCCGGGGGACAGTCCCCGGCGCCGGTGCTCGGCGTATCTCCGTGGCGGGAGCAAGCACCCCGCCCTACCTAGAAACGAAAGTGGGAGATGTCCGTGGTAATCGTAAACGAAAATTGTAAAGGCTGTACCATCTGCGCCAAGAACTGCCCCCTGGGCGCCATTGAAATGGTGGAGCGTAAGGCAGTGGTCAATGAAAAGACCTGCTGCGAGTGCGGCGTGTGCACCCGCGTGTGCAAGTTCGGAGCCATCACTAAGCCCGCCGCCCCGTCGGACGGCATGGTAATCTGCTCCTCTTGCTCCGTCCAGTGCCGCGTCCCGGTGGGACACAGCGGTGCGTGCAAGCGCTACACCAATGAGAACGGCAAGCTGGTGCGTAACCGCCAGCTGGTGGTACATAACGACGGCGTCGCCTACCATGACCCCCGTCTTAACGGCCCCATCATTACCGCTGTGGGCGCGGGCACCAACTACCCCTGCATCCGTCCCGCCCCCCACATCGTCTCCGAAGTGCGGGACGGCGTGGAAGTGGTCACCGTAGTCACCGAGGCTCCCTTGAGCTATTCCGGCGTGACCGTCAAGCTGGACACCAACACCTACATCGGTGAAGAGGGCGCGCCCGTCTACCGTGACGGTAAGGTGGTCGGCATGGTCAACACCGAGGAGTACGGCTCCAAGATGATCGCTGTGGGCGGCGCGAACCGACTCACCGGTACCGACGGCTTTACCGTTGCCCGCACTATTGTAGAGCTGGCCAACGGCGAGGAAGTGGAGCTCTCCGTCGATAAGAAGGTCACCGTTAAGGTGCAGGCTGGCAAGGCCCCTGTCATTAACGGCGTACAGGAGGCCAAGATGCGCATCGGCTGCGGCAGCGCTACGGTTGGTCTCTTTGCCAAGAAAATGAAGGCTGCTGTGGACGAGGTCATTGTCATCGATCACCACGTCACCGGCCTCTTTACCGAGCATCTGGCCGGCGCCGACGTGGGCATGGAGTGGTCCGGCGTAGTACCCAATGCCAGAAAGTCCTCCCGCGGCCGCTATTTTGGCGAGCACGGCACCGGCATCGGCGGTACTGCCATCGAGACCCCACGGGACGCCATTAAGAGCGTGGATATGTCTGTTGCCAAGGCCGGTATGCAGATTCTCGTTCTCAACACCACCGGCGAGATTCGTGCCCTCTTTGAGGTGCTCCCCGACGGCGACGTGAAGGAAATCCCCATGACGGAAAAGGCTACCGCGCTGGCTGACGACGTGATGGCCAACTGTGAAAACTCCCTGGCCTCTGTCATGTACACCGGCGGCACCGGCGGCAGCGCCCGCGGCGGCGTATGCACCAAGCCCGTTGCCATCACCCGTGCTGTCCACGAGGGCAAGGCCGTCCTCACCATCGGCGGCGCACCCGCCTACGTCATGCCCGGCGGCGGCATTAACTTTATCGTGGATGCCGGCAAGGTAGTCAGCCACGGCTTTACCTGGGTACCCACCCCCGCCACTGTGGCCCCCGTGGAATACACCATGACCCGTGCCGACTACGAGGCCATTGGCGGGCATATGGACCGCATCCGCCCCGTGGAGGAGCTGCGGAAAGAGCTGGACGTATAAGCACCCATGAATGAGGAAGTCATGAGGGTGCTTGCCCCCGGTCAGGTGTTTTTTGACTACGGACCTGTATCCATGGTGGTTTCGGCCCAAAGAAACGGGGCGGGAGATACCGAGCTGTGCCGCAGCGCCTTCGGCGTGATTGACGGCTGCCTGAAGGAGCTGCGGCCGGTGCTGGAAATTCTGCGCCGCTATCCCGGAAGGGTGAACCCGGACGAGCTGCGAGGCTTGCCCGAGGTCATGGCCCGGGCGGTGATTGACACGGCCGACCCCTGGCTTACCCCCATGGCGGCGGTGGCCGGGTCGGTATCCGACGCGGTGGCCGATTACCTCCAGAGCCAAGGTGCGGAAAAGGTCACCGCCAACAACGGCGGCGACATTGCCCTCCGTCTGGCTCCCGGTCAAAGCCTGACCCTGGGCGTGGTCTACGACCTGGCGGGCGGTGCGGTGGATAGAGCCGTCCGCCTGACCCCGGAGAGCGGGGTGGGGGGGGTAGCTACCAGCGGTCTGGGCGGGCGCAGTCTCACCACCGGTATTGCCAGCGGGGTCACGGTTTTTTCCGCCCGCTGTGCCAAGGCCGACGCGCTGGCAACCCTCCTGGCCGACCGCTCTTATATTCAATCTCCCGCCGTACATACGGTTTTGGCAGGGGAGCTTGATCCCGACAGCGACATCGCCGACCAGTACGTGGTCACCGGGGTTGACACTCTTACAGAGGCAGAGCGGGAGCAAGCCCTTCACCAGGTGCTCACAGAGGCACAGAGCCAATACCAAAGAGGCGGCCTGCTGGCCTGCATCGTAACGGTACAGGGGAAAACCATTTGCTTTGACCCCGAGAATATTCTGGGTTAATCTATTAAATTTATTATAAAGGAGCTGCTTCACCATGAAGGAACCCAAGATTCGCAAGATTGTTACCAATCTGGAAGAAGTATTTTACGAGGGCGGCGCTGAGATGCCCGTTGAGAACGGCGAGAGAAAGTCCATTAAGACCGTTTCCGTTGCCGCTGTCATCAAGAATCCCTATGCCGGCAAGTGGCAGGAGGATCTGTCCGAGCTGACCGAGTACGGTGAGTATCTGGGAGACCTGCTCACCCGCAAGGGTGCCGAGCTGCTGGGTGCCGAGACCGTGGAGACCTACGGCAAGGGCTGCCTGGTGGGCGTGGACGGCGAGCTGGAGCACTCCTCCGCCATGCTCCACCCCAAGGCCGGCAAGCCCATCCGCGACGCCATCGGCGGCGGTAAGTCCATTATCCCCTCCAACGAGAAGGTTGCCGGTGTGGGCGCCGCACTGGATATTTCCCTGCACTTCAAGGATGCTGCCTTTGTCCGCACCCACTACGGCTCCTTTGAAGTTTCCATCCCCGACGCGCCCAAGGCCGACGAGATCATTATGGCGGTCGTGCTGGCTGACGGCGGCCGTCCCCACGCTACCGTGAACGGCGTGGGCCGTATCGGCGGTCTGCAGAAGTCCGAAGCCAAGTGCGAGGACGGCATGCGGTAAAAAAGGAAGCGCTCGCGTAGGCGCATAGGGGAGATAAGACGGCACGGAGACGAAAAAACAGTTGGGCGAAGCCCAAGGCATTTTTCGCGCAGTGGCGGCTTATCGACCCGTAATGCGCCCAACGCGAACGTGACACAGAAGCGCTCGCGTAGGCGCATAGGGGAGATAAGACGGCACGGAGACGAAAAAACAGTTGGGCGAAGCCCAAGGCATTTTTCGCGCAGTGGCGGCTTATCGACCCGTAATGCGCCCAACGCGAACGTGACAGGAGAAGCGCTGAGCGCCCGGGAGCAGGGGGATAAGACGGGGAGCGGAGTGAAAAAGCGGGAACCCCAAAGGGGTGGACGGTTTTTTGCGCAGACGTACCGGCTTATCGACCGTTGCGGAGGGTGCAAAGCGTGACACCAAAGCAAGGATGCCCCCGACCGACCTCCGCAGCGCCGGTCGGGGGTGTTTTCAATCAATGACCCGCATCGTGCGGGCCGTTGAGCATGCCGGCCCTAAGGAGCCGGCATCCCCAACGGCCCGATCGAAAGAGAAAATGGAGGAATATGAAATGAAAATCGGATTTGTCGGCCTGGGCGCAATGGGTAAGCCCATGGCTTGTAACCTGCTTAGCGCAGGTTTTGAGGTATACGCTTTTGACGTAATGGAAGCCAACGTCAAGGAGATGGAGGGCAAGGGTGCCCACGGCTGCGCCAGCGGCGGCGAAGTGGCAAGTAAGGCTGACGCTGTCATCTGCTCCCTGCCCAATGCCAAGATTGTGGAAGCCGTCATGTGCGCCAAGGGCGGCGTGTTGGAAAACTGCAAGGAGGGCACCATCATCATCGACATGAGCTCGGTGGCTCCCAACAGCACTAAGGCCATGGCCAAGATTGCCGCTGAGAAGGGCATTCACTACATTGACGCTCCTGTGTCCGGCGGTGTGTCCGGCGCTCAGGCCGGCACCCTCACCATCATGGTGGGCGCGGACGACGAGACCTTTGCCAAGGTAAAGCCTGTGTTCGACGTACTGGGCAAGAACATTTACCACGTGGGCGAGGTCGGCGGCGGCGACGCCATTAAGATGGTCAATAACCTCCTCCTGGGCTGCAACATGGCCGCCCTGGCCGAGGCGCTGGCTCTGGGTGTGAAGTGCGGCCTGTCGGTAGAGACCATGAAGGAAGTCATCTCGGTTTCCTCCGGCCGCAGCTACGCCATGGACGCCAAGCTGGAGAAGTTCATCATGGCCGACCAGTTTGTCGGCGGCTTTGCCGTTGACCTGCAGTACAAGGATCTGGGCCTGGCGCTTGAGGCATCCCGTGACGAGAGAGTACCCCTGCCCATGACCGCCGCTGCGGTGCAGGTCTATGAGATGGCCCGCGCCAAGGGTCAGGGCCGGGAGGACATGTCCTCCATAGTCAAGGTCTGGGAGGACCTGACGGGTGCTAAGATCCGCGGCTAAGGGCTGAGCTTGCTCACTGCGGTCGGTAAACTCCCGCGCGCTCCGGTTTACGCGGCCATAACAAGTTACAGTTTATTGATATTATACAATATTTTTCCCGTTGCAATGTTTAAAAGCATTTTGCAGTATGAAAGGAGCCAAACAGATGAAACCTTTTGATTTCCATGCACCCAAGACGGTGGAGGAGGCTGTGGCTCTGCTGGAGCAGTACCAGCAGAACTGCGCCGTAATCGCCGGCGGCACCGACGTGGTCATTGAGCTCAACGAGCGCCACAAGACTCCAGAGCATGTGATTTCCATTGATAAAATTGACTCCCTCCGCTACGTAAAAGAAGAAGACGGCATGGTGAAAATCGGTGCGCTGACCACTTTTGATGACCTGGAGAACAACGAGTACGTTCAGAAGAACCTGCCTGCCCTGTACGAGACTGCCATTCACGTTGGCTCCCCCCAGATTCGCAATCTGGGTACCATCGGCGGCAACGTGGTCAACGCCTCTGTGGCCGGCGACAGCCCCACCACCTTCCTTACCTACGGCGCGTCTGTGGTGCTTAAGAGCGCCCAGGGCGAGCGGGTTATGACCATTGAGGACTTTAATAAGGGCCCCGGCAACTGCCAAATTCGCCCCGACGAGCTCCTCACCGAGGTGTGCTTCCCCGCTCTGGGGAAGGACGAGGCCGTGGGCTACTTCAAGATCGGCAAGCGTAAGAGTCTTGCCATCGTGGTGCTGGCCGTTTCCATCTACGTAAAGCGCACTGCCGACAACAAGGTGGAGGACTGCCGGGTTGTGCTGGGCGCGGTGAGCAAGCACCCCATGCGCGCTCCCGAGCTGGAAACCGCCCTTAAGGGTCGCAGCCTGAACGCCAAGGAGCTTGACGCACTGCTGCCTCAGTTTACCGACACGGTGCAGGCCGCCATTGCCACCCGTCCGTCGGTGGTGTACAAGCGCGAGGGCGTCCGTGGCGCCGCCCGCCGCTGCTTTGAGCAAATTCTCACCCAGCTGGATCTGGCGTGAAGGAGGAGGGACTGAATATGGAACACATCACCATTCAATTGAACCTGAACGGCACCGACCGGTCTGTGACCGCTGACCCCAACAAGCGTCTGGTTGACTTTCTCCGTGAGGATATGGGCATGACCAGCGTCAAGGAAGGCTGCGGCGAGGGCGAGTGCGGCGCGTGCACCATTATCTATAACGGCAAGGCCGTTACCTCCTGCCTGATGCTGGCCGGTCAGGCCGACGGGGCGACCATTGTTACCCTGGAAGGGGTTTCCAAGGACGGGGAGCTTGACTATATTCAAAAGGCCTTTGTAGAGGCGGGCGCCGTTCAGTGCGGCTACTGCACCCCTGGTATGGTGCTTTCCGCCAAGGCACTGCTGGACAAGAAGCCCAATGCCACCAATGAGGAAATTAGCAGAGCGATGTCCGGCAACCTCTGCCGCTGCACCGGCTACTCTAAGATTATCAAGGCTGTGGAAACAGCCCGCGACACGAAGGGAGGCGTCAACGCATGAACCGTGATTACTCCGTACTGGGCAAAAGCGTAGTCAAAAAGGACACCATGGAGAAAATTCTCGGCACCGCCAAATTTGCCGCCGACGTGTCCCTGCCCAACATGATTTACGGCGGTGTGCTGCGCAGCACTATCTGCCACGGCGTGGTTAAGAGCTTTGACCCCTCCGCCGCTCTTGCTATCCCCGGCGTAAAGTGCGTCCTCACCTCCAAGGACATCCCCGGCAAGAACCGCATTGGCATCATCCTGAAGGATGAGCCCATTCTGGTGGACGACAAAATCCGCCGGTTCGGCGACGCCATTGCCCTTGTCGCCGCCGAGACTCCCGACCTGGTGCAGGAAGCCCTGGACGCCATTAAGGTGGAGTACGAGGAATATGAGGCCGTTCTCTCCATGGATCGTGCCGCTCAGGCCGACGCACCCAAGGTGCACGGCGAGACCAACCTCCATCAGAAGAAGCACCTGGAGCACGGCGACGTGGACGAGGCCTTCAAGCACTGCGATATTATCATTGAAAACGACTACGAGACCCCCATGCTCTCTCATATGTTTATCGAGCCGGACGCCGGTATGGCCGTTTACGAAAACGGCATGATGACGGTGTACAGCTCCACCCAGAACCCCCACTATGACCGGGGCGAGATTGCGGCCATGCTGGCCTTCCCCAACAACCGGGTCTCCTCCATCCAGGTCACCACCGGCGGCGGCTTCGGCGGCAAGCTGGACATCTCTGTCCAGTGCCATGCGGCTCTGCTGGCCTTCTACGCTGGTCAGCCGGTGAAAATCGTGCGCTCCCGGGCAGAGTCCACCATGGTCTCCTCCAAGCGCCACCCCATGAAGATGCACTATAAGACCGGTGCCACCAAGGACGGCAAGGTGCTGGCGGTTCAGGCCACCCTGTACGGCGATACCGGCGCGTATGCCTCTTACGGCCCCGCCGTTATTACCCGTGCCACCGTTCACGCCGCCGGCCCCTACGAGGTGCCCAACATCCGCGTGGACGCCGAGTTCTACTACACCAATAACCCCATGGCAGGCGCGTTCCGCGGCTTTGGCGTGCCCCAGGTAGCCGTGGCCCACGAGGGGCAGATGAATGCCCTGGCCAAGGCGCTGAAGATGGACCCCATCGAGCTGCGCCTTTTGAACGCCCATCGCCCCGGCTCGGTTACTGCTACCGGCCAGGTGCTGGATGATAACGTGGGCTTTGTCCAGTGTCTGGAAGCTGCCCGGAACAAGGCCAAGGAGGTTCTGCCCTCCTGCGAGCCCTCCGCCCCCCACAAGCGCCGTGGCCGCGGATACGGCTGCATGTACTACGGCATCGGCAACACCGGCCTGCCCAACCCCGCCGGTGCGTTTTTGGAGGTTCTGCCCGACGCCAGCGTGAACCTGATGGTCGGCTGCGCCGACATTGGTCAGGGGTCTACCTCTGCCATGGCTCAGATTGCCGCCGAGGAGCTGGGCCTGGAATATGAGGACATCCGCGTGACCCCCGCCAACACTCAGGTGACCCCCGAGGGCGGCGCGACCTCTGCCAGCCGCCAGACCTTTATCTCGGGCTCTGCCACCATGCTGGCTGCCCGCATGGCAAAGGGAACCCTCTCCGCCGTAGCCTCCGACTTCCTCAAGGTGCCCGCCGACAAGCTGGTGTTCCGTCACCGTGAGATTTTCTCCGCCGACGACGAGAGCGTTAAGATGACCTATCTGGAGCTGATGGCTGAAATGAAGCGCCTGGGCAAGCTGGCGCTGGGCTGCGGTTCTTATAACCCCAACACCACCGGTGTGGACCCCAAGGACATGTCGGGCCGTCCCTTTGAGGTTTACTCCTATGCCGCCACCGTGGTAGACCTGGAAGTGGACACCGAGACGGGTCTGGTGGACGTGCTGAACGTCATCTCCGCCCACGACGTGGGCACCGCCGTCAATGTGCAGGCCGTTGAGGGCCAGATCGAGGGCGGTGTGGTCATGGGTACCGGCTTTGCACTTATGGAGAAGATTGAAACCAAGAACGGTAAAATCACGAACCCCGTATTCTCCAAGTACCTGCTGGCCACTGCCATGGATGTGCCCACCATCTACCCCATCGTGGTGGAAAGCCCGGGCCAGGCCGGCCCCTTCGGCGCCAAGGGCGTGGGCGAGCCCGCCCTTATCCCCACCATCCCCGCCACCGCCGACGCAGTGGAGAACGCCCTGGGTATCCGCTTCGGCAGCCTGCCCATCCAGCACCTTGACATTATGCGGGAGCTGAATAAAAAGTAACCCACTGGCTGGGGAGGCGCCTCTGGGGCCTCCCCGGCCTTGGTGTGTTTCGTTAGAATAATAACAACGAGTAGGGAAGATAGACAATGAACTGTATTGAAAAGTACCTGGCGAAGGCCGCCGGTGTGGCCGAGGCCCATGCGGGGGACGACCTCTCCTGCAAGGTGAGCTATGTGGCCGCCCACGACGTGACCGCCCCCATCGCCATCAAAATGTTCCGGGAGATCGGGGTCAAAAAGGTGTTTGATCCCGACCGGGTGATTTTTATCGTTGACCACATCTACCCCGCCGCCACCGAAAAGGCACGCAACAGCGTTTGGGCCATGGACGACTTTGCCAAGGAGTTCGGCACCCACCTTTATCACCGGGGCGAAGGGGTTATTCATCAGCTCATGTATGAAAAGCACCGGGCCGCGCCCGGCGAGCTGGTGGTCATCGCCGACTCCCATACCGGTACCTGCGGCGGCTACGGCGCCATCGGCGTAGGCGTGGGCTCCACCGAGCTTGCCGCCGCTATGGCTACCGGCAAGCTGGATTTGGAGGTGCCCCAGGTGATTCAAATTCACTTAGCCGGTAAGCGTCCCGCCAACGTGTTCGGCAAGGATTTGATTTTGTACTTAGGTAGCATCTTCGGCACCGACTATTTGGTAGACAAGGCCCTGCTGTTTACCGGCCCCGGCATCGAGGAGTTCTCGGTGGCAGAGCGCATGACCGTGTGCAACATGGGCATTGAAATCGGCAGCATGATTACTATTTTCGGCACGACCGCCCTGGAGCCCGACACTGCCGAGACACGGGAAATTGATCTCTGTGCCATGGAGCCCCAGATTGCCAAGCCCTTCTCTCCCGCCAACGTGTCTCCCGTCCGGGAGGTGGCCGGAACCCCCGTCACTCAGGTGGTGGTGGGCTCCTGCACCAACGGCCGCTTAAACGACATGGAGCAGGTGGCGCTGGCCTTTGAAGGGAAGCACGTCCATCCCGACGTGAACACCCTCATCGTTCCCGCCTCCCAGGATATTCTGGACGAGATGGAGAAGCGGGGCTGGTGCAAAATAATCCGCGACGCGGGTGCCACCGTGCTCAATCCCGGCTGCGGACCCTGCTTCGGCGCCCATGAAGGACTGACCAGCGAGCGGGACACCGTGGTCTCCACCACCAACCGCAATTTCCCCGGCCGTATGGGCAGCATGAAGGCCAAGATTTACCTGGCCTCGCCCGCCACGGCGGCGGCGACCGCCATTGCCGGGAAAATTACCGTACCGGGGGAGGGGAAGTAACATGAAACCGATTAAAGGAAAAATTATCGTCTTAGGAGACGATGTGGATACCGACCAGATTCTGCCCGGCTACGCCATGGCAGAGCCCATGGATCAGCTTGGCAATTTTGCCATGGCCGGACTGGCGGGTGTGGACTTTAAGGCAGTTTACGAGCCGGGTGCCATTCTGGTGGCCGGGCGCAACTTTGGCTGCGGTTCCTCCCGGGAGCAGGCCCCTATCGCCCTGAAACAGGTGGGCGTGTCTCTGGTGATTGCCAAGGGCTTTGCCCGCATCTTCCGCCGCAACAGCATCAATATCGGACTGCCTGTCTGGGCGGCTGATTTGGCAGAGCAGGTTAAGACCGGCGATGTGGCCGAAATTGATTTGGAGCAGGGGAGAGCCACGGTAAACGGCAAGGAGTACACCTTCCCGCCCCTTTCTGAAACGGTATTAAAAACCCTGGAGTACGGCGGTCTGATTCCACGCGTCCGCGCCGAGCTGGGAATAGAGGAGAAGTAAGTCATGCAGGAAAAAACAAAAAAGATTATCAGAGAAGATATTGAGGCCGTTCGCGCCTATGCCGATTGCTTCTCCGTCGAGATGCCTGATCTGGACGAAAAGGGCGAGGTTGTGGGCTTGCCCGCACCCTACCCCCGCGAGGTAGCCGGCGTTGTGCGCAGCGGCTACCGCATCCATGAGCTGGCCAAGGAGGCCCGCCGCCGCGGCTGGCCCATCCAGAACCCCATTCTGGGCCGTAACAGCGCCGAGGAGACCTTGAAGGAATCCAAGGAGATGTACGCCTACGCCGAGAAGTTTGACGAGACGCTGTTCCACTTTGTCCATTCTGAGGCTACCCGCCACATTGACCCCCTGAAGGGTCGTGAGCTTATTGAGCAGTCCCGCGGCAAGGGCGGTATTACCCCCATGGGCGAGCGGGAGTTCGTACAGCTGGGCGGCGGCGCCAAGCACCCCGTGCGCATTAACGCCACCGGCGACACGCCCCACCTCTCCATTCTAAATGCCCTGATTGCCGGCTTTGACGGCACCGACATCGGCCCCGTCATTCACGTCCACTTCGGCGGACGCGGCATTCATGACTATAAAACCAAGGTAGTCAACGGCTATAAGGCCATTCAAATCTGCGCCGAGAACAACATCTACGTGCAGCTTGACTCCCATAAGCATCTCAATAACATCGGCGGCACCGACGGCATGGCCCTTGCCATGTGTCTGCTCTCCGAGGGTCTGGCGGTTCACGCCGGCCTGCCCCGTGAGCTCTCCGCCATTCAGATGAACATTGCCGGTATCAACATCTTTGCGGATCTCGCCCTCATGCGCGCCTTCCGGGAGACCCTGTGGAGCGATGGCCTGATTGTGGTGCCCGAGACCTTCCAGTCCCCTCCGGGCGACCTGATTGCCGAGGCTGCCCACTTTGCCCGCATGGCGGTCAACGCCAAGCTGGGCGGTGCGGACTTCTACCGTCCCAAGGCCGCCGAGAGCGTGGGTATCCCCACCGGCGACTCCATGGGCCGCGCCATCTGGGGCACCGAGAACGTGTTCCAGAACACCTATGCCGTGGACATTGAAGATAGCCGGATTACCGAGCGCAAGCTGGAAATTCTGGACGAGGCTATGGCGGTGCTGGAGGGCGTGCTTGGCCTGGAGGCTTACAGCCTTAAGCCCAAGGATATTACTCCCGCCTTCTGGATGCAGTGGACAGATACCCAGCTCATCGACCTCATTGTGGAGGGCGGCAAATCGGGCACCATGGACTGCCCCCGTGCCGGTGGCTGGGACCTCAAGCGCTTTGTCAAGGTCAACCGCGATAAGGACGGCATCAAGCGCTATGTTCCCGGCTATACCCCCCTTGGTCTGGACGAGAAGCGCATGGCCGTTACCACTGAGGACGTGCGGGTAGACGTAGAGAAGGCCCCCACCCGCAAGGAAAAGGTGGTTCTTGCCACCGTAGGCGCAGACGCTCATGTGAACGGCGTCAACGTCGTCCGTGAGGCATTCCTCCGCGACGGGTACGAGGTCATTTATCTCCGCGGCATGAACCTGCCCGAGACGGTGGCTGAGGTCGCCGCCGAGGCCAATGCCGACGCGGTGGGCGTCTCCAACCTGCTGGGTCTGGGCGGCACCCTGTTCCCCCGAGTGGAGAAGCGCCTGAAGGAGCTGGGCCTCCGTGACAAGATGGTGGTCTGGGCAGGCGGACGCATTGCCGAGAAGGAAGAGGAGCACGCCATGTACGAGGCCAAGATTAAGGCCGAGGGCGTGGGCTTTATGGGCGTGGACGCCTTCTTTGGCCCCGACTCTACTCCTGAGGAATGTGTAGAGGCCATTGCCAAGCTGATGGCAGAAAAAAAGTAAGGGAAAACGGAGGAATTTAGAATATGAGCGACCAGATTCGGATTCCCTGCGTCATTATGCGCGCAGGCACCAGCAAGGGTATTTTTATTAAGGAAAATGACCTGCCCGCCGATCAGGCGCTGCGGGACAAGACCATCCTGGCCATTTTCGGCAGCCCCGACGTGCGCCAGATTGACGGTCTGGCCGGTGCAGACCCCCTGACCAGCAAGCTGGCCATCATCGGCCCCTCCACCCACCCCGACGCCGATGTGGACTACACCTTCGGCCAGGTGAGCATCAACGGTACTGTCATTGATTACAGCGGCAACTGCGGCAACATCTCCTCCGGCGTAGGTCCCTTCGCCATTGATGAGTCCATGGTGCGGGCGGTGGAGCCGGTCACCATGGTGCGCATTCACAATACCAACACCGGCAAGATTCTCCGTGCCGAGGTTGAGGTCAAGAACGGCAAGGCCGTGGTCTCCGGCGAGTGCAAGATTGACGGTGTGCCCGGCTCGGGCGCGCCCATTCTGATGGACTTCGCCTCCACTGCCGGCTCCTCTACCGGCAAGCTGCTGCCCACCGGCAACGTGGTGGATACTGTCCAGACCAGCCGCGGCCCCATTGAAGTGTCTATGGTGGACGTGGCCAACCCCTGCATCTTTGTCCGTGCCAAGGATGTGAGCATGAAGGGTACCGAGACCCCCAAGGAGATCGACGGCAACAAGGAGCTGCTGGAGCTTCTGGAGGAGCTGCGCTCCAAGTGCGCCGTGCTGATGGGTAAGTGCAAGACCGAGGAGGAGGCCCGCACCAAGTCACCCGCCTTCCCCATGATCTGCTTTGTCACCGCCCCCGCCGATTACACCGACTTCACCACCGGCAACACCATTGAGGCCAGCCAGGTGGACTTTGTGGCACGGCTTATGTTCATGCAGGTGCTCCACAAGACCTATGCCGGCACTGCCACCGCCTGCACCGGCGCAGCAGCCAAGATTCCCGGCACTATTGTCAACCAGGCCATTCCCGATGTGGACAGCAAAACCCGCATCCGCATCGGCCATCCCGCCGGTGTGCTCCCTGTGGTAGCCGACGTGAAGGACGGCATTGTGGAGAAGGCCGCCTTCGAGCGTACCGCCCGCCGCATGATGGAAGGCTATGTGTACGTAGAGACCAGCAAGATTTACGGCTGATTCTGTTTGCCCGCTACAAATCCTTTCCCGGGAGGGATGAAAATGCAAGCCAATATTCTGGTCTATGATGTCGGAAGCACCTACACCAAGGCGGCGGCATTCTGTTTAGACCGCGGAAAGTTTACCTTCCTGGGCCGTGGACAGTCCCCCACCACCCTCCATGATATTATGGAGGGGGCGGGGAAGGCTGAGTTGGCGATCCGTGCCGCGGGCGTGGAGTTTGCCGCCGACCTGAAGCGGTACAGCTCCTGCTCCGCCGCGGGCGGACTGCGGATGGTGGCGCTGGGGTATATGCCCCGGGTCACCGCCAAGGCCGCCAAGGAGGTGGCCATGACCGCGGGCGCCCGGGTCATGCAGGTGGTCTCCGCCGAGGAACCCCTCTCTTACCGGAAAGAGGTGCTCATGGAGATTAACCCGGATATTATCCTGCTCTCCGGGGGCACCGACGGCGGGGACGAGAGCTGCGTTCTGGAGAATGCCGAGATGATTTGCGCCCTCCACAGCAGGGCAACCGTGATTGTGGCGTGCAACAAGTATGCCCAGCGGGCGGTGGCCGAGCGCTTTGACCGCGGCGGCATTGACTATGTACGGGTGCCCAACATTATGCCCACCATCCATGAGCTAAACGTAAAGCCCGCCCGTGAAGCCATCCACGACCAGTTTATTAAGCAGATTACCCGTGCCCAGGGCCTGACCGCCTTCCGGGACAGTCTGGCCGATCAGACGGTGGTGCCAACCCCCGGTGCGGTGCTGCTGGCCAGCGAGCTGCTGGCCCGTGGCAGCTATGACCGGGAGGGGATAGGCTCCCTTATTCTTGTGGATTTGGGCGGCGCTACCACCGATATCCACTCCGCGCTGCCCGAGCTGGAGAAGCTCTCCATCGAGGAGCGGGGGCTGGTCATCAACAACGAAAAGCAGTTTTCCTACCGCACGGTGGAGGGGAACCTGGGCCTGCGGGTCTCGGCTACCGGAATTCCCGAGGCGGTGGGGCCCAACGCCATTATACGGGCCATGGATGGCCAGTGGGAGGTTACCCCCCAGGATGTGGAGCGATTTGCCCAGCATCTGGAGGACTGCCCTGACTATGTGCCCCAAAGTGAGAAGGAGCGCTCCATGGAGCGTGCCATGGCCTCCTGCGCGGTGCAGACCGCCCTGCGCCGTCATGCCGGTTACTATGCCGAGGCGGCCGACCCCATTATGGGCATTATGGCGGGCACCGCCCTAGGACGTGATCTGCGTAATGTGGAGCGGGTGCTCTGCGTGGGCGGACTATTCGTCCACGGCGAGAAGGAGACGGGGGAAGAGCTGGTGCGCCGCTGCTTCCGAGAGCCCGGTATTTCGCTGCTGCCCATCCACGAGCCACAGATTATTTTAGATAAAAGCTACCTCCTGTACGCCATGGGGGTATTAGGAAAGCACTATCCCGACGCTGCCCTTGATTTTCTTAAGGAATATGTGAGTGCGGGAAAATAAAAAAATGGAGTGATTTTACATGAACGGTCCCAAGAGAATGAGAGAACTTTTTGCCACTAAGAAAACGGTAATCGCCCCCGGCGCCCATGATATGCTCACCGGCAAAATTATCGGCAAGCTGGGCTTTGACGCAGTGTACATGACCGGCTACGGCCAGTCTGCCAGCCACCTGGGTAAGCCCGACGTGGGTCTCATGACCATGAGCGAGATGGTCGCCCGCGCCGCCAACCTGGTGGAGTGCTGCGGCGTGCCCGTAGTAGCCGACGCCGATACCGGCTTCGGTAACGCCGTAAACGTCATGCGTACCGTCCGCGAGTATGAGAAGGCCGGTGTGGCCGTCATTCAGCTGGAAGATCAGGTCATGCCCAAGAAGTGCGGCCATATGATCGGCCGTGAGGTCATCGCCATGGAGGAAATGGTGGGCAAGATTAAGGCCGCCGTGGACGCCCGTATCGACCCCAACTTCATGATTATGGCCCGCACCGACGCCCGCACCGTGCTGGGCATTGACGCTGCTCTGGAGCGCGCCCACGCCTACAAGGAGGCCGGTGCCGACATCATCTTCGTCGAGTCCCCCGAGGGCAAGGAAGAGATGAAGCGCATTAACGACGAGCTGCCCGGCGTGCTCACCCTGGCCAACATGGTAGAGGGCGGCCGTACCCCCATGGTTAAGAATGCCGAGCTCTCCGACCTGGGCTATAACCTCATTATCTATCCCACCGCCTCGGTCTATGTTACCACCAAGGCTATGGTTGACCTGTGGGAGGCCATGCGCCGCGACGACACCACCCAGGGTGTCATTGACACCATGATTCCCTTCGCCCAGTTTAACGAGATTGTCGGCCTGCCCGAAATCCGTGAGATTGAGGCCAACTACGCCACCGGCCGGATTGTCAAGTAATCAAAGCCCAAGGAAAGAGGAGGAACCCCCTATGTCCGACATGAGAGCTGTCATTAAAGAAAAGCTGCCCCTTACCGTAGGCGAAATGGTGGCCATTGCCAAGGAGTATAACGCCCGCGTGGTGGACGTAGTGCTGGTGGAAACCGAGCTGCGCACCGGGCTGAGCCGGGAGGAAATTCTCACCGGCATTATGAACGAGTACGCCCACAACCTCAAGGCTGTGGACATCGGTGTGAAGGACGGCGAGAGCATCCTTCTGGGCACCGTGGCCTCCCAGCTGGCCGCCCAGGAGGGTCCCAAATGCTTTGAGGATCCCTTCCTGGACGATGCGCTGCTGTATACCCTGGGCGCCCAGGTGGGCAACCATTGCATCGGCCTGCGCCCCTGCGCGGGTACCGGTGACTCCTGCCCGTACTCCGGCTTTATTAAGGCTATGATGGTGCACGGCTATGACGAAAAGACCATTGCCGAAACCGCCGCTCTGATGATTAAGATCGGCAGCATCTTCCGGGTGGGCAAGGTCACCACCGGCTGCAATATGGAGGGCTACGGCGCAGGTTCCGCCTGCATCGCCGCCGCTACCGTCTCCATGAGCGGGGGCACCCCCGAGCAGATGGAGAAGGCCATGGTGCTGGCCCTGTCGCCCACCATCGGTGTTCCCTGCACTCCCCGGGTACTGGTACCCGCCCTCTGCACCACCCATGTGGGCGGCGCGATTTTGATGGGCATGTACGCAGGCCGCCTGTGCATGAAGGTAGACATGACTGTGAACGTTCCCTTTGACGTAATGCTTGCCATGGCCGCCGAGGTGCACATTGAGTCCGGCCATGCCCTTGTCCCCACCGTGGTGGAGTACATGGAGCCCTTCTTCAAGCGCAAGCCCGCCGTGGAGTCCCTGGTGCGCCAGGAGGTCAAGGACGCGGAGGCCAAGAAGATCGAGGAGACCCTCAAGAAAGCCACCGAGAAGGCCAAGAAAATTGCCCAGGGCACCGACCACATCCTCCACACTCTGGGCGATGCGGTGGTTGGCGGCAGCAGCCAGGCTGTGGGTTCTCCCACCAACGCTGCCCGCATCTGCCACGAGCTCGCCAAGGGCAAGATTAAGAAGGTCACCGTGGAGCTCTACCCCGAGCTCTTTGCCCGCCGCTCCATCAACATTCCGGGCGTACTCATGGGCGCGGTGTTCGGCGCGTCTACCTCCGACTATCAGATGTACAACAAGGCTGTCCAGATGACCAAGGACGCCGGTGTCGAGGTGGAAATTGTGGAGGGCACCGAGCACGCCATCCAGAAAATCACCATCGAGACCGACGAGATGACCTGCATGGTCAATACTCTCAATCGCGGCGGCGGCCGCCTGGTGCTGCGGGACGCGTCCGACCTGTCCGCCGCTACCGAGGCTGCAAAGCGTCTGGGCATCGTGCTGGTGCAGAACTCTTAATTTTTAGTAAAAAGAAGGCGTTTTCTTGTGCTGCATTTAAAGGAATATTTGCCCGACGTAGAGCAGGGGCTGGCGCTGGATGTGGGTACCCGCATGGGCGAGTTTGCCCTTACCCTGGCCGAAGTTATGCCCCAGGGCTCACGGGTTATTGGTTTGGACTGCGATGAGAAAGCGGTGGCGCAGGCCCGGGAGAAGCATGCCGATAAGGGCGTGGAGTTTGCGGTAGGGAATGCCGAGCATTTGGACTATCCCGACGGCAGCTTCGCGCTGGTGGCCATCTCCAACACCCTGCACCATATCGAGCGCTACGACGCCGTGCTGGAGGAAATGCTGCGGGTCTTAAAGCCGGGCGGTTATTTTCTGATAAACGAGATGTTCTCCGACGGGCAGAACCAGGCTCAGCAGACCCATTTTGCCCAGCACAGCCTGGAGGCCGAGCTGGACATGCTCTCGGGCGAATTTCAGCGTCCCACCTGGACGAAGGGCGAGCTGCTGGAGATACTGGGCCGCCTGCCCTTGCGTGACGTGCGCACGGCAGAACTGCTGGAGGAGTCTAAAATGGACGCCAAGCTGGCAGAAAAGACCGCCAAGCTGACCCAGGCCGTAGAGAAGAAGGCGGCGGGCACCCCCCGCTACACCGAACTGCTCTCCCGCGCCAGGGAAATCCAGGCGCGGTATGAGAAAACCGGCATCCAGCGGTGCACCCAACTGGTGTACATAGGGAAAAAGGCGTAAGAAATTAAAACAAAAAAAGCTTCTGCCGCAGAATTGCGGCAGAAGCTTTTTTAAGTGTTAGAATCTGTATTCATAGGGTTCTTTTCGTGATACCGCTTTACCAGGTCGGCCAGGGTCATGCCGTCCACCACGCCGTCCACGGCCTGCTGAATTTGCTGCCATAGCTCGATGGTAACACAGCGGTCGGCCCGCTCGCAGCAGGTGCCGCCGGATACGCAGCTGACGGGAGCCAGGCTGCCCTCCAGCTGGCGCAGAATTTCGCCCACGCTGTACTCCTCTGGCTTGCGGGTGAGGAGATAGCCGCCGCCCGCGCCGCGTACGCTGCGCACCAAGCCGCCTCGGGCAAGCTGGGTGACAATTTGCTCCAGGTATTTATCGGAAATTTCCTGCCGCTCGGCCACGTCCCGCAGGGGAATGGCGCTTTCACCGGTGTGAAGGGCCAAATCCAGCATCAGCCGCAGGGCATAGCGTCCCTTGGTGGAAATTTTCATAGATAACTGCCTCCTTGTGGAATTGCGGGTATTGTAATTGTGTTTCGGTTATAATACCACAAGAATGCTAGGATTTCAAGGCTATTCAAAAAATACTTCTTGACTTCAATGGGTAAAAGTGCTAAAGTACATAAAAGTAAGAATTCGTCTCAGGCAAGGCGAAACGTCGGTTGCGCGTGCCAATAAATACAGGTTGTAAGTAAAAAGGAGGCTCGTCCCGTGGTTAAAAACGTTGGTTATGGATACGGCTATTACCGCTATTATCAGAATAGCGGCGATATTGCGTGCCCGTAATCGGTTTGCCGGGGGGAGACC